>JAZSNU010000007.1:0-22667 GCA_045536565.1 Clostridia bacterium
ATTTATTATTTATTATTTATTATTTATTATTTATCTTTTTTAATCTTAAAGAATTAATCATAACTATAATACTACTTATTGTCATGGCAAATGCCGAATACATTGGATTTAAGAATATATTAAACTTACTAAATACACCACACGCTATCGGTATCATTACTATATTATATCCAAATGCCCAAAATAGATTTTGCTTTATTATTTTTATAGTTTTTTGACTAAGTTTAAGTAGCATATCTATTTTTGTAAGTTCTGAATTTAATACAACTATGTCACTACTATCTAATGCAATATCAGATGCTCCCTCTAAGCTTACACCTATATCTGCATTTACTAAACTTGGTGCATCATTTATTCCATCACCTACCATCATAACTTTCTTGCCACTTTTCTTTATTTCTTTAATTTTATTTGCTTTATCTTTTGGCAGTACATTTGCTATGATATTTTCTATTGCAATTTCTTTTGCTATTATACTAGCTGTTTTTTGATTATCTCCTGTAAGCATTATAACTTGTATATTTTGTTTCTTTAATCTATTTATTAATTCTTTTGAAGACTTCCTTATTCTATCTTTTAACTGAATTGATGCTATAAGGATATTATCAATACTTAAATATATAACTATATTTCCGTCTTCATATAGATTTTCTATTTCTTCTTTATTAATATCTACATTATTTTTTAACATTAATTCTTTATTTCCAACTAATATGTCATGTCTTCTGAATTTTGCAACTATTCCCATACCTTGCAAGATTTCAAATTCTCTAATATTAAATAATTTTATACTTAACTCATTACATTTATCTAATATTGCTTTTGCTACTGGATGCTCTGATTTTTTCTCTAAACTTCCTACAACCTGCAATATTCCGTTTTCACTGAGAGAACTATATTTGTTTATTTTTGCTATACTTAAATTCCCATCTGTTAAAGTACCAGTTTTATCAAATACAATAGTATCTATTTTATTTGTTTCTTCTAGCACCCTACTATTTTTTATTAATATTCCTCTTTTTGCACCAGTTGAAACCGCTGATACTATTGCTAGTGGAGTTGCAAGACCAAGTGCGCAAGGACATGCTACTACTAATGTACTTACAAATATATTTATAGAAAATGCTAAACCTTTTCCTAAACATAACCATACTATACAAGCTAGTGCTGCAACACAAATTATACTAGGTACAAACCAATAGCATAATTTATCTACAATTTTTGCAATCTTTGGCTTAGTATTTACTGCTTCTGTTACCATTTTTACTATCTCAGATACAGTACTATCTATACCAATCTTCTCTGCTCTATATTCTATGTATCCACCTGTATTTATACTTCCTGCAATAACTTTATCTCCTACTTTTTTATTTTTAGGAAGACTTTCCCCTGTTATAAAAGACTCATCTATATGTGCATTACCATTTATTATTACACCATCTACTGCTATTTTTTCACCAGGCTTGCATACTACAATATCACCTTTTTGTATTAAATCAATACTTACTTTTATTTCTTCTGAATCTCTTAGCACCACAGCTTTACTTGGAGTTATAGTCATAAGTTTAGTTACTGCTTCTTTTGTCTTTATTTTATTTCTACTGTCAATATATTTTCCTAATTTAGTAAATACCAAAACCATAACTGATGATTCAAAATATATTTTGTCAATATTAGAAGTATTAACTACAAGTGTTAATATCAATGAATATACACTATATAGATACGATGTAATTACTCCTATACTAATTAAACTATCCATATTTGGATTTTTATGTGCTAATCTTTTAATTCCATTTATAATTCTATCAAATGATAAATAAGCGATAATTGTTGATAATATGCATAGTACTACTCCATATATTTTAGGACTTACACTTTTTGACAAAAATGATATTTCAGGTAATTTTATCATATGCCCCATTGATAAATACATCACTATCAATCCAAGAACTATTGTTATCCACAAATTTGTTTTTTCTTTTTTTACATTTCTTTTTTCTAATTCAAATGTATCAATCCCTAAACTTTTAAAGCCTTTCTGACTTACATAGTCATTTATTTTATTTAAATCTATTTCTTGCTCGTTATATTCGATACTAGCATTACTCATAACAAGATTTACTTCTGCTTTTATTATTCCTTTTTGACTGTTTAAGTGTTTTTCTAATCCAGAAGAACATCCCGCACAAGTCATTCCTTCTATTTTTATTAGTACTTTTTTCATTTGGCACCTCCAAGACTAGCTATTATCTTTTTTATTAAATCTTTTTCTAAATCTTTTCTTCACTTTATTTTAAAAATCCTTTTATAATTTGCTCTTCTGCCTCTTTTTCAGAAAGCCCAAGAGTCATAAGTTTTGTAAGTTGTTCTCCTGCTATTTTTCCTATTGCCGCTTCATGTATTAAATTAGCATCTACATTGTTTGCATTTATTGCCGGAACTGCTTTAACTTTTGCATTATCTCTTACTATTGCATCGCATTCTACATGTGCAAAACATTTTGAATTACCATGAATTTTAGATACAAATTCTTGCACGGATATATCAGTAGCAACAGACCTTGATGTTACATGACAACTTGCGTTTTCACCATTTAGTTTTAAATCAAATAAAGTCTTAGCATATTGTATGTCATGTGTCATTATCTTTTCAACAATTACTAAATTAGTATCTTCTGCAAGTTTTCCTTTTGTTTCTCTTATAGAAGAATCTACTCCCTTTATTTGCACAGATTCCATTTCAAGAGTGGCACCCTTTTTTAGCGTTATTTCTGTTACAGGATTTAATATTTTTTCTCCTGCCCCTTTACCTTCACCATAATGTTTTTCCACATATTTAACATGAGCGCCTTCTTCTAAAAAGAAGCTATGTATTCCATCATGTCTAGATACTTCATCGTGTGAATTGTGTATTCCACATCCTGCTATTATCTCTACATCCGCGTTTTTACCTATATAGAAATCATTATATACTATATCTGTTAATCCGCTTTCTGTTATTATAACGGGAATATGGATAGTTTCTCCCTTTGTATTTTCATTTACAAAAACTTCTATTCCATTTTTATCTTCTTTATTTTTTATAGTCACATTTTCTGTTGTGCTTCTTTCAATAGATTTTCCGTTCTTCCTTATGTTATATGTTCCTGATAACTTTTCTTCGATTCCTGTTATTACATGTAACAAATTTTTATCTATCTTATTCACATTTTCCTCCTTTTAAATGTAATTTACGAGGACATCTTGGTCCAACAACAGCAGGCATAATCTCGTTTCTTGTACCATGTTTTGCTATTTTACCTTTATTTAATACTACTATCTCGTCTGCAATATTTAGTATTCTTTCTTGGTGAGATATTATTATGCTTGTCCCTTTTGTTTCATTTCTCATATTTTCAAATACTTCTATTAAATTGTTAAAACTCCATAAATCGATTCCTGCTTCTGGTTCATCAAATATATTAAGTTTTGCTTTTTTAACAGATACAGAAGCTATTTCTATTCTTTTAAGTTCACCACCTGAAAGTGATGAATTTATCTCTCTATCTATGTATTCCTTTGGACATAATCCAACATTTGATAATGCTTTATGAGCCTCCATTTTACTTATGTTTTTTCCTGCTGATAAATTTATAATATCATGAACTGTAATCCCTTTAAATTTAACTGGTTGTTGAAAAGCAAAACCTATTCCTAATTTTGCTCTTTCATCTATCCCCAAATTAGAAATATCTTTGTTATTAAATATAACTTGTCCTTCATCTTGTTTTTCTATTCCCATTATAATTTTAGCAAGTGTAGATTTACCAGAACCGTTAGGCCCAGTAATTACAATAAATTTACCTGTATCTATTTTTAAACTCACATTATCTAATATTTTTTTATTATCTCTTGTAAAAGATATGTTTTTTAATTCTAACATCTATTTTCTCTCCTATTTTAGATATATAAATTATACTACAAATATGATATAAATACTAGTATTCCAAAAAAAATGCCTGAAATTATTTCAAGCATTTTTTCTTTTTATTCTTTCTCACTTGGTACATAATACGGACATGTTGGATATCTATCAGAAAATTTCTTCTTACAAAATGGCAATTTGTTTTTTCCTTTACAAATATTTTGTACATGATTCCTACAATCTTTTTTGCACTCAATATTCATATAATATATTTTTTTATCCTTTTTCTTTGCATACTCTATCTCTGATTTTGCGCTTTCTCCAATATACCCATCTTTATTAACTACTAGTATAGCCTCTGACATATCCATCATTTGTCTATGCATTTTTGCTAACTTTTCCAAAACGGATTTTTCACATTTAGTAGCCATACTATGCACAAAAACATGTGGCATTAATACTATATATCCTTCCAAAGTAAGTTTTTGTGCAGTTTCTAAAAACTCCTCTTTAAAATTTGTACTTCCACACAATGTTATTATTTTAAATTCATTTTTATCATTTTCCATTTCTACCCCTCCTCAAATTATTGATTTTGTTTTATATAATTTCCGTATAATATACCATATTTTTAATACATTTACAATAATAATATATTTTTTATTCGTCTCCCCTTTATTATTTATGTAAAGTATGATATAATATTTATATGATATTTAATAACATATACTTGATTAAGAAAATGGAGGACAAAAAATGAATAACATTACATTTAACAAAATTATGGAAAGATTAATTAACAATTGGAGATTTGGTCATTCAATTTTGACTCTAATTTGTGTCTCATTATTATTAATTCCAATTATAGCAGGAAAGTATTTAGATGCTATTTCTAACATAGCATTAATATTTTTCGGAATTAATTGTTTGATTGGCTCTATAATGGATGCCATTATAGAAACAAACGATGGTCAAGAATATTAAAAGAATTAAGTCACGCATTATTTTGCGTGACTTATATTTTGAAAGAGAAAAGAATTATACCAATCTATTATATGATGCATTTGTTCTTTTACAATATCACTTGTAAAATGTTTATTCACTCTTTGTGCAAACATTTCTAAATACTTTTTGTCTTTTAAATAGTTTAGTGAAAACTCAAAATTCAAATCGTATATAAAAGCATAAAATGTAGGAATAATATCTGCATTATTTTGAACTATACTATAATTAACATGCCTATAATTTTTCAAATCATCTAATAAAACTTCATTTATTTTATGACAATCAAATTCTTTATACCAAAATACACTTTCAAAATCATAGTTACAAATATTATAAAAAATATCTAATTTATCTGCATCTCTAATTATTCTAGAATGAAGTTTTTCTATTTTTGTTAATCCATCATCTATTTTGTCTTTGTTATGATTTAAAATAGCTATTTTTATAACAGGATAATATTTTTTATCTATATCAAATTTTTCTATTAAATTTTCTTCAAACAAAACTTTTATTCCCATTAATGCATGATTTTCAGATATTTTATCATTAAATGTATCATATCTCTTAACTTGTTCAAATCTACCTATATCATGAAAAATCCCTATTGTTTCTGCTAAGTATATATTTTCATCATCTAAATTTAAACTTATTGCTATCTTTTTACTAAGCTCTGCAACCCTTAAAATATGCTCTATTTTTAATTTTATTTTTCCATCTTCATTATTATAATTTGCAACATAATCTTTAAATACTTCTCTTACTTTTTGTATATTAATCATATTTTTACCCTCTTATATATTTATATATATTATTATATTTTAAATGAATTTTCAATCTATTTAATAGAAAAAACATAACCCTTGCAAAATACAAAAGTTATGTTCTTTTTATTATTCTGTTCTTAATGCCTCTACTGGATCTTTCTTGCTTGCCATTTTAGCTGGTACTAAACCAGCAATCACAGTAAGCAACATACTAATTACAACAAGCACTATTGCACCTACCATAGGAAGTACAGATATAGTTGATATTCCAATTATTCCTTTTATAATTAGATTTATTGGAATATTTAAAAGTAATGTTACACCTATACCTAAAAGACCAGCAACGAGTCCTACTATAAAGGTTTCAGCATTAAATACTCTTGAAATATCTTTTTTAGATGCACCAATTGCTCTGAGTATTCCTATTTCTTTTGTTCTTTCTAGAACAGATATGTATGTAATTATTCCTATCATTATAGAAGAAACAACAAGTGAAATAGCAACAAACGCAATTAATACATATGTAATTACATCAATAATAGTAGTAACCGAATTCATCATAAGTCCAACAACATCAGTGTAATTTATTACATCCTCTTCTTTTCCCTCTAGCTCTTTATTTTTGTTATATTCCTCTATTGCATCTGCTAAGGCCTCTTTTGCATCAAAATCTTTCGCATATATATTTATTTTTGAAGGTTTTTCCAACTCTACTGCCCCAAGTTTTGTTAAATTATCATCATATGTAGAACCTACATTTGCTGTATATGCCTCCATAAGTTTAGTAATTTCTGCTTGGGTTAAAGTTTGCATCTGTATTTTTTGTTCATCAGTTAAAGCGGTATAATCAAATGCTTTTGATGTTGTATCTTTTGGGAAATCTAGTCCAGTAAATACATTTAAATTTTCATTTTCTTTTTGCTTTTTAACTATTTCTGATTCATTTGTTTTATTTATAACAAACTCTTCTAATGCCTTAGTATAGCCTATTCTTCCATATTCAGAGTTTGCTACTGTCTCATCATTTATTTTTACTATTCCAACTATTTTAATACTTTCGGCATCATTTATTTTTTGTTTCATATACTCTTGATCTTCGCTTTTATCAACCCAAATATTATTTTCTTTTTCGTAGTAATCAGAGTTTAAAATTAATTTATATGAAAGACCTAATATATCATCATATGAATATTCCTTTGTTTCAAGTTTAGCAAGTTCTTCTCCTGATGTTAGTTTTTTAAATTCTTCTTCTAAATCATTTTGATCTAAAATACCAAGAGCATATAATGTATAATCACTTATTTCATTATCCTTTGTTACCATTAATACTACTTCGTTATATTTTTCAGGGAATTTTCCTGCTAATACTTCATATTGAGAATTTAGTAACTCTTTATTATCTAAAAGTTCTGTCCACACATCAGTAGACATCATTCCCATAGAAGACATCATAGAGCTTGTAGTCTGGCCTTTCATCATTTCTCCAAATCCTATTTTTTCCATTACTGTGCTAGGATTAACTCTAACAATACCATTTTCAGTATCTTCTTTATATAAATTTAAATTTAAGTTATAACTATACTCTATTGCGTTTATATTATCTTGTATTTCTAAATTACTTTCATCATCTAGATACTTTTTAAATTCTTCTAAATTATTACTCTCAACCTTTGAAGACATAAATGTCATCATGTCACTCATGATATTTTTTGAGTATAATTTATTTTCATCTCTATTTTCTATTCCCTCAGTTTCTTCCATAAAATTTCCCATCATAGAAGACATATCTATTGTAGTTTCTTCTATTGTTATTGGATAAGAAGATAATGTATCTTCCTCTACTTTATTAATATATTCGTGTACTCCATTAGATAGCGACATTATTAGGGCAATACCGATTATACCTATACTACCTGCAAAAGCAGTTAAAAATGTTCTACCTTTTTTTGTAAGTAAGTTATTCATACTAAGAGATAAAGCAGTAAAAAAGTTCATTGATGTTTTTTTAGTTTTACTATTCTTCTTTGTCTTTGTTACTTTTTGTTTCTCATCAAATGGATTTGTATCTTCTATGACTTTACCATCTAATACTTTAATTATTCTTGAAGAATACTTTTCTGCAATATCCGGATTATGCGTAACCATTACTATTAATTTATCTTTGGCTATCTTCTTTAATAACTCCATTATTTGAATACTAGTTTTAGTATCTAGTGCCCCTGTTGGTTCGTCTGCCAAGATAATATCTGGATCATTAACTAATGCTCTTGCGATTGCAACTCTTTGCATTTGGCCACCAGATAATTGATTTGGTTTTTTATTTATTTGGTCTTTTAGCCCTACATTTTCTAGTGCTTTTACGGCTCTTTTTCTTCTTTCTTCTTTTGATACCCCAGATAATGTAAGTGCAAGTTCTACATTAGATAATACTGTTTGATGCGGTATTAAATTGTAGTTTTGAAATACAAAACCCACTGAGTGATTTCTATATGTATCCCAATCCCTATCATTAAAATCTTTTGTAGACTTTTCGTTTATTATTAAGTCACCTTTTGTATATCTATCAAGACCACCTATAATATTTAAAAGCGTAGTTTTACCGCATCCGCTAGGCCCAAGTATTGATACAAATTCGGATTCTCTAAATGAAATACTAACACCTTTTAACGCCTCTACTTTTGAATCTCCTGTTATATAATCTTTGGTAATATTTTTTAATTCTAACATTTATCTTCCTCCTTCATAATTCCTCTTTCTATTATTTTAAGTTGCAAAACAAGTTCATTTTTTATATTTTCATATTCTTCTCTATTATTTAAAACTCCTATTACAGCTGTTCCAATAGACCTAAATACAAGCTCCAGCATAGCTTTTATTTCGTATTTATCACAAATACTGTATTTTGATATATCTATACACTTTAATATACTATTATCACAAGTTTCCATACATGACTCATCCTTTATGTCCATTATATTAATTCCTTTTGAAGCTATACCGTGAACTGCATTTTCAATAAATTTAATATCTTGTTCGTTTTGTTTGTTACTTAACATTTCATCAAATACAATAATAGCTGATTTAAAAATATCACCATTATTCGAAACAATTACCGTTTTTATTTCTTGCTTTTTGGAATGTATAAACTCTTTTAATATGTATATTATTGCTTCTTCTTTATCTTTAAAATATTGATAAAAACTTCCTTTTGCTATTTTACTTTCTTCTACTATCCTATTTACCGATACATCTTCAAGAGGCACTCTACTAAACTCTTTCTTTATAGCATTTATTATATTATTCTTTTTTTCTCCACTTAGTTTATAGAATGTTTCACTTGGCAAAAAGCTCACCCCTTTCAAAAAAAGTGACTACAAGTCATATATTACCATGACCACTAGTCACTGTCAACACATTATACAAATGTTTACAATTTTTTCACATATATAATAATTTATTTAACTTTTTCATTAAATTCAATATCTTCTTTTTTATACTCTTCTGGGTTCAATCCAAATCTAGATTTCATATAAATAAGAATAATAAACATTGTTATTAAGAATATGATTCCTA
Organism: Clostridia bacterium; assembly: GCA_045536565.1. Lineage (GTDB taxonomy): Bacteria > Bacillota > Clostridia > TANB77 > CAG-465 > CALXJE01. The sequence goes on from JAZSNU010000007.1 coordinate 9,249, forward strand.
TTATTATAAAATTATTTCCAACTTTCGTAATTGTTAATAAATAGCTTGCAAATAAAGCTACTAATATTTGAGAAATACTTTTTATTAAATCAAACGTAGAAGATATTTTTGTTCTAATTCCAAGTGATGTAAAGTTTTTAATATATACGCTTGACAAAGTATGGTATGGTGATTGCATTGAATATTGTATAGTATACATTATTAGTATCAGTGATATTTTCACGCCCCATGGAATGTTTAATAGGGATATTACACCTATCAATATAAAAGTTGGGACATATACACTTACAATAAAGGTTAATGATTTATTCCTAAATTTATTATGGATTTTTTCTTGTAATGAAGCAAACAAACCAGATATTATAGTTAATCCGGATATTATCATCGCAAAATACTCAGGAGATATGCTTAATTCCGTAAGCATACTCTCTCTTAATGTATATGAAGTATAAATAAGTCCATCAAAAAACAATGTAAACACCATAATAGCTTGTAATCTATGAGATTTAAAAATAAACTTAAAAGAAGTTTCTAATTCTTCTTTATAGTTTAATATTTTAACTTTAAAACCTTCATTATTATTAGATCTACTCTGATTTATTTCTTTAAAACGTGTCGTAAGAATTATTGATATAATAACAAACATAAATGAAATTATCATTGGCAAATATCCGATTTACTATAAATAATAATCCTGTTAACATAGATGTTATACCATCTAAATAGTAGTAGTTTCTCGCCCCTATTTCTTCTATCTTAGCAAACATTCCTTTACCATTTTTTTGCGAAACAGAATCATACAAAATATTAGATTCAGCTATTGATTTAATTGTGAATGCAAATGCCATAATTATATATATAAGTATTAAATTTACTAATCCATTACAAAACATCAATAATAGTAAATATATTGCTAGCATTACATTAGCTATTATAAGACTTTTTTTCTTACCAATTCTATCTATTAGTGCTATACTTGGAATATTCAATATTACTTTAAAAATAGGATATAACGCATCAGTAAGCATAATCTGTGCAGCAGTAAATCCTTTTACTTGTACTAAAAACACAAATGATATTGCATAATAAAACAACAAATCCCAAGAAAACATTTTATAAATAGGATATAATCTAGCGTTATTTTTCTTTAATTTTATTAATTCCCTCTTATCCATTTTCGTTTCTCCCTTATTATACTCATATTAAAATTGATAATAATCTAATTCTATTTTATCTTGTCCTATATAATCATATAACTTTATTCTTTTCGAGTTGCTATCAATAGAAAAATTAGCAACAGTAACACTGTTTTCAATATATTTATTTAAATCCTTAAATATTGATTTATAATAATCATCTGTCTCATACTTTAATATATCAATAACATCATTAATAGTAGCTTTTTGGCTATCCAAATTATCCAATAATTCTTTAGATTTATAATATCTAAATTTCGAACTTATAGGTGGCTCTTTTAAATCATCTTTTTTAGCAATAAAATGATTTGACCTAGCGTACCTATCATTGATATTAGTAATATATATTTCTTCTACATCTTTTTCTATATTTATTACCTCACCTGTATTTATATCTAAAATATTTAAACTAAATGCAGAAGCAACTTTGTGTTTCTTCATTTTATCTATTACTTCATCAATTGTTTTAGAATTCATAACATCTCGTACCATAATGTATCTAGATACATTATTTATATTAACTTCACTGCCATATATATAATTGCTGGAAAAAACTAATCCATAACTATTGTACGCAAATGAACTACCCATTAATTTTGCTGCTCTAGTATAACCTACTATCCAAAAGTCTTCATAAATATATTTAATTAATGCTACATTTTGCAAACTACACTTTACATTATCTTCATTATGAGAAAATAGCACATGATTATAATTTTTCTTTAAAATTAAAGTAGTACACCCATCTTGCTTCTTAAATATTTCCGGAAAAAACATAAGTAGCATTGTATCTCTTGATATACCTGCTCCATCTGCTCTTCCATATATTTCATTTAAACAAATTGGGAATTCTTCTTTTAATTTCAATTCCATATTTTTTACCTTACTATATATCTCTTCATTATTTTTTATCTCTTTTTCATAAGCACTACTTTCTTGTAATAAATATTCTTTAAAATGCTCACCAATTTTAAATCCCATTTCATATTCATTACCGAATACAACAAATTTGTCTATCATTATATACTCCTTATTTTTATTATATCAACCTTTTATAACTTTACATTTTTCCTTTACTCTATCTTTACCCATTATTGCAATATATATTTCAAATATATCTTCAATTATTTTATTGTCATTTGTTTCTATTTCATTAGCTATATCAAGCATATATGCTGAATATATAACCTCAAATAACTCTAAATCAAAATTTAGTTTTCTAAATCCTATATTCTCATAAAATGACGCTCTCTTTTTTCTTATCTCATTTTCTTCATCTGTATCTGCTAAGCCAACCTTCTCTATTTCTATAAATATACCATCATATTCCTTTGCAAACTCTTTTAATAGCATTAACGACTTGCTGCCATATCCTTTATTCTGATATTCTGGTAATATTGCAAAATAATCAAGTTGCATATATTTGTTGTTTTCGAGCGTATTCATTATTATAAAGCCAACGAACTCTTTATCGTTTACTATTTTAAACATTTTAAGTATCCCTTTGTTATATGAATTTTCTAAACGAGTATATGATTTTCTTTCCTCTTCTGGGAACAATTTAAGATACTGTGGATATATTAATTCTTTAAATTCCTTTATTGGCACATTTATTAATTCTATCATTTTTTACTATCTCCTAATGCTTGTCTATATGTTATTTTAATACATTTTGATTTAATATTAAAGTGCTATATATAAATAACACGTCTTGACTTTTGAAATCTATGTACTGATTCAATAATTCTTGCGAAATATATCTTAAATCCACCAACGTTATTTTGCTATAATTTTGCATTAGCAATGGAGCTATACTACCACCAAAAGAATCTCTAAATAATATTAATTCTTTTTTTACAGTTGCATTTGGATTTTCTACGCTGATTAATGGTGTTGCACCTGATAAATATATATCATATCTATCTGCTGATATTTTCTCATCATACACCTTCCCTGTTTTGTTATTTTCATAGTTGTACGTAACACAATTTTCTAATGTGCTATTTGTTAAAGTGTGTAACTTATCTGGTGATATATTTATTCCTAATTGTCCATAATATGTACCATAAAAATCCCCCATATCATTTAATGTATATTGGGACATTGATGTTTTTTCTAGATTCATTTGTTTTTGTATAGTATTTACAACTTCTCCCAAACTTTCTTGCTTCCAATGTAAATCTGTTTTGTAATAATCTAATAAATCAATGCTATTGGATATATCTATATATTTTATACCATTATCAAGTTTACTTTCTGCTATTTGTATTACTTTGTTATAGTCTAGTTTTAAATGGTCATCGTTTTCTAAATAATAATTTTTATCTGGAATTATTGTATAATACACATTCATATTATTTAAATATTTTTCATACACCTTATTTATTTTTTCAAATGATTTACTTATATTATTTTCATTTAACGGATACTCCATTTTGTAAATAGCGTTATCTTTTACAAACAGTCCATTATTATCTTGTTGTTTAAATATACTCATATTCCAAAGTGCTTTTATACTTCTAAAATTATCTCGAAGTACCATTTGATCTACTGTATATTTTTCTAAGCCACTGCTTACATTACCATTTAATAAATTGTCTATTGAAATTTTAGGAAATGTAGCAAGTTTTCTTTTTTCAGATAAAGATACTGTTTTATCTTTTGTAAATATATTAGCAAAAAACATAACAATTAGTATTAGTACAAATCCATAAGTAATTATGTTGTCTTTTATTTTATCTTGCATACATCCACCTCCTAAAATCTAAAATACAAAAACGGATTAAATGAACCATCTACTATATAACTTGTAGATATAACTAGGATTAAAAGTAGAAATGCTGGTTCTAAAATATTTGTTATTTTCTTTAATTTATTTGAACTTGCAATATTTTTAGGAAGCTCTGTTGCTCCAATTATTGATATAATTAATATTACAAGATAACTTTTAAAGTAATATATACTCTCTTGTGATGCAAAGTTATCACTTGTTATCCCAAATAATCCACCTAAATTATTTGTTATTTCTAAAGTACTATTTGAGCTAAATATTATAAAACTAATCATAACTATTATTAGCACATAAATATTTGAAATAAATTTAGGTAATTTTTGTAATACTTTTCCTAAGAATATTTTTTCTAAAACTAATATTATTCCAAAGTATACTCCCCACAAAGCAAAGTTCCAATCAGCTCCATGCCAAAAGCCTGTTAAAAGCCAAACTGCTAATATGTTTCTAATCCATTTTAATTTGCTTACTCTATTTCCTCCAAGTGGTATGTATATATAGTCTCTAAACCATGAACCCAAAGATATGTGCCATCTTCTCCAAAATTCAGTTACACTTTTTGCTATATATGGGTAGTTAAAGTTTTCCAAGAATTCAAATCCAAACATTTTTCCAAGTCCAATTGCCATATCTGAATATCCTGAAAAGTCAAAATATATTTGTAACATGTTAGATGCTGAGTATAATATATAAAACAATGTGCTATTATCGTTGCTTGATAAAAATATATTTACAAGTTCACCTAGCACATTTGCAATTAATATCTTTTTACCTAATCCTATTACAAATCTTCTTACACCTTGTGCAAATTTTTCGGCAGAACATTTTCTTTCATCTAACTGCTCCGCTATTGTGCTATATCTTACAATCGGTCCTGCTATAAGCTGAGGAAATAATGCTATATATGTTGCAAGTTTTATTAAACTTCTTTGTACTTTTGTTTCTCCTCTATACACATCTATTATATAACTCATTAATTGGAATGTATAAAAAGATATTCCAATTGGAAGAGCAACATATATAAAATCTAATTTATGTGTAAGCCATAAATTTATATTTTCTACTAAGAAATTAAAATACTTAAAATATACTAATACTCCTACACTTAATAATACGGATAATGTTAAAAACACTTTTGCGTGTTTTTTATATTTATCCATGTAAATAGCAAATACATATGTACATATTATAGATAAAACCATTATTACTACAAACTTAGGCTCTCCATATGCATAAAATATTAATGATGATATAAGTAGTACGATGTTTTTTAATCTATTTGGCACTATGTAATATATCATTAATACTATTGGTAGAAAATAAAATAAAAAGGTTATACTTGAAAAAACCATATATATTTCTCCTTATATAATAACATCGCCGCAAAACAAACACTTTATTGTTTCACTGCGGCGACTAATTTTGCATTTATTTAGATAACTATTCTCCTGCTCTTTCGTACTCTTGTCTTACATTTCCTGCTATCTTCTTAAAACTTTTATATACATTTTCTGCTGTTTCTTCATTTGACATTACTAAGCATATTACATCACCTGAACTTGTTGTATATACCTTTTCAGCAGTAACACAAATCCATTTTCTAGCATCTATATTTTCGTTCATATCTTTTGCTATTTTGTTTACATCTGCTCCTGCTTTTACTTTTGCAAGTACTAATGAATATGCTTGTGAAGACATCATAGGTTCAGATACAACTACATATTCTAAATCAATGCTACTATCTAATCCTGTAAACATTTTAACTGCGTCACTATCTGATATGTCAATTTCTTGTGACATTACACTTGGCATTTCTATTGTAACTTTTGCATACATATCATCTATTAATGATGCTAATTCTGATGCACTATTTACACTAATTCCTGCTCCACTATTATTTCCCTTTGCTATAACTAATATAGCTACAACTGCTACTATAACTACTAAAACAGCTATAATTATTTTAACTGACTTTTTCATATATTATTACCTCCGTATTATATGTTTTGATTATATCATAGTATATAAAAAATAATCAACTATTATTTTACTAATAGTTGATTATTACATATTAATTTATTCCTACATATCCTGTTTTTTCTATAATTTCTTGTCCTTCTTTTGATAGTATCCATTTAATTAATTTTTGTACATTTTCGTTTTGATTATCTTTATATGTAACTGCATAAAGTGATGTTGTTATTGGATAAGAACCATTTTTTATATTTTCTATATTTGGTTTTATTCCATCTACACTTATCATCTTTATATCAGGATTTTTTATTATTCCCTCTAAATAATATCTAAATGAAAAACCAATAGAATTTGTTTTATTTTTATAGTCTGCAACTTGCTCTATAATCCCACTCATTAAATCATTTACTTGTTTAGATGGCGGTTTCATTATTTCTTTTCCATCCATAAATCTTATTAGCATACTTTGGCTACCACTTCCCTCATTTCTTTGGAAAGCAACTATATCTTCATTTTTTCCACCAACTTCTTTCCAATTTGTTATTTTACCAGAATATATATCTTGTATTTGAGATGTAGTTAAACTATCTATGGGATTATCTTTATGAACAAAAAATACAAAAGCCTCTTTACCTATTTTTGTATATTCAAATTCAGTTCCATTATTTTTTGCATTTTCAATTTGTTCTTGTGATGGATATGCTCCGAAAAATATGTCTATTGCTTTTGCTCCAAGCAGCTTATATCCCATAACTGTATTGTTATATTGAAATATTTCGTCATTTAATTTTACTGTATTTGGATATGTAGCATTAACAAAAGCAGAATACACTGGAAATACAGCAGCTGCTCCATCTAATATTGGTAATTTATCTGTAAGTTTTAAACTTGCCTCATGCCCAAGTTTTACTATTTTAGAATTATCTTCAAATGGTAAATATTCTGTGCAATCTATGTTAGGCGAAGTATTTATAGTAATACTTTCGTTATACTTATTTATTCCTATGTTCACACTAATACTAATAATATATACTAATACAAAAGCGCCCCATATCTTAAATACTTTCTTTTTATTCTTTATATATATACTAGGAATTAAAAGTGTAGGTATAATTAATGCACTACAAAATGCTAACACACCTATTATTCCTTGTGATATAGAATATAGTATGGAAATTAATCCTATATAAAAACTTACCCAAACTATTGCTATTGTTAATATTAATTTTAGCACTATTTTAAATATATTTTTCACTCATATTCACCCCTTGTTATATTTTCTATATATTTATTACACTAATTCTTTTTTGTTATACCTTACATATGATGCTATTATAAATATGATGGTTATTAGAACACTTAATATAATCATTACAGGGTTAATAGCAATATCAACTATAACATTTCTTATATCTGCTAGTGTATATACTGTAAAATATTTTAAAAATTCTGCCACTTCACTCATTTCAGATAGTATCTGAACAAAATAACTTAAAAGTGCAATTCCTAAACCTATTCCAAATGTTTTCTTAGTCTTACTAAAAAATGTTGAAATAAATATAGAAATTGTAAATAGAGGTAAAGCTGAAAGCAGTGGTGTTATGCTAAGTAGCCAATATTGTTTTTTATCAAATTCCCCACTTATGCTAAGTCCTATATAATTAAATACCCCCATTATCATTACCATCAAAACTATATATATTACACCACATATTATTTTCTTTATTAATATAGTACCTCTTGTAATTGGCAGGCTATTTAAATATTCAATTGTTTTATCGCTTTCTTCTTTTAATAATATACTAGAACCTAATACCCCCGCATACACTCCTGTAAGAAGTAATACAAATACAAATCCTTCTGTTTTAAGCCAGCCATATGCGCTGTCCATAGAACTTATATCCATATTGAACATTTTTATTACTTCTTCTGGAAACATTTCAATCATCTCATCTATCATCTTACCACTTTCGCTTTGTATAATAGATGGATACATTAAATATACAGCTAAAAATATCGCAAGTAATATACTTGTCCAAATCATAAAACTTTTGAAATTAATCTTTAATTCTCTTTTTAACATGAACTGTGCCTCCTATTTGTAATACTCAATAAACAAGTCTTCTATTGTAACTTCTTCAATTAACAACTTATCTATTTTATACTTTGATATTTTATCCATTATTTCATTTGGTTTTAACGAATTTAAAAACTTAACTAAATTAGCACTTTCATATATTACTTTTAAATTTAATTCTTCTTTTATTTTTGCTATCTCATCTGATTCTATTGTCAAATATGTTATACTATTTTTTTCGATATTCTCAACAGTATCCTCTTCTATTATTTTTCCCTCTTTTATAAAACCAATTCTATCACATATTTTTGACACTTCACTTAAAATATGTGTTGAATATAGAATGGTTGTGCCTTTCTTTTTTTCTTCTAGTAGTAGATTATAGAATACATTTTGCATTATTGGATCTAGTCCACTTGTAGGCTCGTCTAAAAGTAGTATTTTAGGTTCATGCATTAATGCTAAAACTATTCCTAACTTTTTTATATTACCAAGTGATAAATCTTCTATTTTTTTAGTTTCATCTAGTTTTAATATCTCTATTAATTCTTTTCTTCTTTTACTAATATCTTTATTATAAAAGGACGCATGAAAATTTAATATTTCCTTTACAGATAAGTCATCATATAAATTAATTTCACTTGGAAGATATCCAATCATTTCTTTTAACTTTAAATCTTCTTTATTATTTTCTTTTCCATCTATTTTAATTGTTCCACTTGTTTTATTAATTAAATTCATTATTGCTTTTATTGTTGTAGATTTACCAGCACCATTAGGGCCAATAAATCCATATACTTCTCCGCTTTTAATCTTTAAGGATACATCTTCTACCCCTCTTACTTTTCCATAATACTTTTTTAAATTTACAATTTCTAGCATTACTTTATTTTCCATATATCTTCCCCCACTTTTTTTTATTTACTGTTTTTTAATTTTTGTTTTTCTAATATTTTAATTATTCTTGGTCTGTTATATCTTTGAATTACAATAAATTGACCATCAAAAATCATAGCAATAATTGCTGTAATTACAAATATCCAAACATTCCCCCATAAAACACCAAACAGTATGGTTGTAAGCGAAATTATTTCATTTATCCAATGGTCTACTTCTACCTTTGCCATAGTATTTGCTATATTTTCTAATGAATAATCTTTAAGAGAAAACAACTCTGGATTATATGTAAGCGCTTTATCTTTCCATTTTTTAACTTTGAGTAATTTGTATAACTTCTTTTCAAAATCTCTTTCTTTAAACCACCATCCGTCATATTTTATATGTTCTTTAAATAACTTACAAACATTCCCCATAATGATTCTTACCCATAAGTGGTACATTATTGTAAATGCTGTTATACCTGTCCATAACACAACTTCATATTTATATATATTTATATAATACAAATCAAAACATATTAATGCTACTATAAAACAAATTCCAATTACTATATACATAAATATAGCTGGTCCACTCTTTTTAACCTTACCCATTTTCTCTCCTATCTTCATATAATTTACACCTATTTCACTTTGTTCTACAACCTAAGCTATTGTTAAATAGAATATATTATGCTTTAGATATTCTTTTTAATCAATTCTATTATAGTTTTTATTTTTATATCAATGTTAGATTCCAACTACTTTCCTAACTAACATAGATTATCAGCTATTAATTATATCCTTTATAATTTTTCTTACCTCTATAATTCTTTTATTTAAAAATTCAGGATGGTCTTTAAGCCATTTTTTATTTAATGGTGATGGATGTGGTAAAACAATAGTAAGTTTACCATCTAAATAATTATTTTTAAAAATTAGTTCTTCATAATTATCGTTAGGGAAAAAAACTTTTGCCGCTTTTGCTCCTATTATTACATATATTTTATTATCCAGCAATTTTAATTCCTGCTTAACCCACTTACTAAAACAACACTTTGGTGGCTTTCTATCATTTCCATTCTTATCTTTGCCTGGATAACAATGAGCAATAGCTCCTATATAAAAATTATCCATATTGTAAAAATCATCATCTGATATTTGATACCATTCATATTTTAATGTTTTACCGCTCATATCTGTGAATGGTTTTAAACTTTTATTAACACTGTTTGATGGTGATTGACTAATTTGAACTATTTTAGAATTTTGTTTACCCCAAAAGATAGGATGCGGTTCAAATCCAAATTTTTCTTCACAATAACTACATTTTTGTATTTCTTTTTTTAATTTTTCAAACATTATACACACCTTTCAATAATTACTTATACATGTAAATACATTTATATAATTTTTGTTATTTAATTTTTAATATACAAACACTCTCTATATGATATGTTTATGCATCGTTGCAAAATGATTTGTAATCTAGTGTCTGCTCTGTAGATATCTTCTGTGTTTGACATACTTTTACTATTTGATATTATCATAAAGGCAGATAATTATCAACTAATTATCTGCTCAAATATACTTTATTGAAAAATCCCATTTCCATTTATTTAACTCTCATTTTTTACTCTATAAACTTATAATTTATTTTTTTCTGAACTATAGATTATATCACTGACTACGAACCTCCTGAGAAAAAGCTATAAACTTTTTCTCAGGAGGACAAAAATTAGCAGCTATTTTAACGTTCATCTATTTCCATACTAGGAGCTTTACGTTGTTTTAACTCACAGCTTTTCAAAAGACCATCTTCTAACTCATATTTTTCTAGATTTTCAATATTTTCTAAAAATTCTCTATCATGAGATACAACTATAACAGTTCCTTTGAATTGATTTATAGTTTCTTCTAATATTTCAATTCCTTCTAAGTCTAAGTGGTTTGTTGGTTCATCCAAAATAATTGCATCAACTTCTTTTCCTGAATATGTTGATAAAAGTAATTTTATTCTTTCTCCAGGACTAATTTCACACATTCTTTTATCTATTTCTTCTCTACCTATTTGAGCACTAATTATTTGCCTTATAGCTTCTTGTTTGTTGTAATTAGCCTTTTCAAAAGCAAATTCTAAAAGTGTTCTTGTGTCATTTTGTATTTTACCATGTTCTTGAATTAAATTAACAAATTTAGCTTTGTTTGTTACTGTTCCACTTATAACATTCTCACCATTACCGCAAATAGCATTTAGTAATGTAGACTTTCCAACTCCGTTTTGTCCCAAAATTCCTATTCTTTCACCAAATTTAATTTGTAAATCAATAGGTCCTATTCTAAATCCATTTTCATATCCAAGTATACACTCATTTAAAGAAATCAAATAATTATTAACACTATTTTTAGACATATTAAAATCAATCTTGAATGGTTTTCTAGTTCTAGGTGCTTCCACCTCACTAAGTTCAGTTAATTTTCTCTCAGAAGCTTTATTTCCACTTGCAACCCCTTTTGATCTGTTTCTATCATAACCACGTGCTACTTTATCATTGTCACTTCTAGTTTGACTATTACTACTCATAGCCCATTGGCTTCTTTTTTGTATAGACTCTTTTATTGTTTGGATTTGCTCTTGTGCTTCGTTATATCTTTGTTGTTGTTTTTCCCTATCTTTGCGTTTAGACTCAATAAATTCTGAATAATTTCCTGAATATTCTGTAATATTTTTATTATTTGCATCAATTTCCCAGATTTGATTCGTTACACTATCTAAGAATCTCCTATCATGTGAAACGATAATCATATTAAATTTATTTCCTTTAATATACTCCTCTAAGAACTCAATAGCGTGTAAATCCAAGTCGTTTGTCGGTTCATCTAATAATACTATATCTCCACCTTTTATCAAAGCAGTTGATAATAATACTTTTTTCTTTTCACCACCACTTAGTTCATTCATATGAACTAAATTGGAATCTTTTCTTAAATCAAAACCAGCTAATAATTTTTGTATATTAAATTCTATGTTATATCCATCTAACGCAACAAAAGTTTCATAAAGATCTGAGTATTCATCTAAAGCTTTAGGATCAGTTAACTGATCTTGCAAACTGATCATTCTTTCTTCTAATTCTTTGATTCCACTATGTTTTAAAATAAAATCTTGTATTGATAACTCGGTGTCGTTAACATCTATTTCTTGTTCTAAATATCCAATTCTTAGATTTTTACTACTGTTTATTGTACCTGTATAATCATCATCCAATCCAGCAACTAGTTTTAAGAAAGTAGTCTTTCCTGCTCCATTATTTCCTACTAATCCTATTTTTTTAGAAGCATTATCCGATATTTTAAAGTTTAGATTCTCTAATATAACTTTACTTCCTATCTCTTTTTTTACATCAATAAATTCTAACATAACACACCCCTATTATTTTTTTCTAACTTTATATATTTTTTCCTTATTTCCATTTTTTGCAATTGAATTATAGTTGCTAACTAATTGTCCACATGCCGCATTTACATCTTGTCCGTGTGATTCTCTTATTTTAACTTTTAATCCAACGTCTTCAAGTTTTCTCTTAAACTGGGTTAAAACTTGTTTATTAGGTCTTTTAAGTTTATTTGTGCTCGTATTATTATATTGCAAAAGATTAATTAATACCTTTTTATTTGCAAACCATTTTTTTAGCTGAACAATATCTGATGTTCTATCATTTACACCTGGCCAAAGCAAATATGCAATTACAACCGTTCTATTATGTCTTTCTGAATAATCCAAAACATTCTTTACAATTTCTTCTATGTTATTTTTTTTCATTCCAGGCATAATTTTATCTCTAATCTTTTGAGTTGTTGCATGTAAAGATAATGTTAATTGTATTTTTATATGCTCCTCACGTAATTTTTTAAGCGCATTAATGGGTCCAACTGTTGATACAGTAATTCCATCTGTAGGGAAATTTAATCCATTTCTATCTCTTAATATATGAATTGATTTTATTAATTCATCATAATTAAACAATGGTTCTCCCATACCCATAAATACAATTCTATTTATTTTTTGACCTAATAACATAACTTGTTGAACAATTTCAGAAGCTGTAAGATTTCTTATAAATCCGATTTCTTCCAGATTCACAAAAAGCACATTGAACTGGACATCCTACCTGAGTACTAACACACGCAGTTACACCATCTTTTCTTTTGATACAAACAGTTTCAATATATCTATGATCAGAAAGTTCATAAACATATTTTAAAGTATCACTACTTTTATATACCTGCTTAACATGTAATGTTTGATATTTCTTTTGAAATGTTTTCTTATATAAATCGTTAAAGAGATTTTTAGCTTCACTTTCGCCTAATACACTACAAATTTCTTTATATTCAAAATTATACGGATCATTATATATATCTTTTTTACTAATTGTTACTTCATTAACTTTACTCATACTCCCCACCTTTCTTTTTATTATAATTATATTTTTATAAAAT
>JAZSNU010000013.1:0-128154 GCA_045536565.1 Clostridia bacterium
TCCACTTTTATTTAAGTGTTTATACCTTTTTTAAAACGCGAAAAAGCTAGTCTATATCGTTTGATATAAACTAACTCTTTGTATTTCTAATATATTATTATGAGGCGTGTCAACTAAACCTAGACTATTTCTAGATTCTACTTGTGTGTTTGGCTGCCCAACAATTCTGTTGTTCTTGCATTTGATAGTTTTGTTGATATATATATATATATATATATATATATATATATATATACTGGCATAACATTTACAACAGTTTTAGTTGACATATTTCGATTCACCTCTTTATTTTTCCTCTTTTGATATATTTATTGTATACCATATTTTTTTATTTTTGCAACATTTTATAATATTTTTTAAAATTATATATTGCATAAAAAAAGGCTAGGAAATTAATCCTAACCTTTTTTGTGTTTTAAACAAGAATATCTACCGCAAGCTGTGCAAGTGGTGATCTAACTGTACCGTTTTCTCCACCTAATGTAATCTGTCTACAAAGTTTCTGTCCCTTCATCATTTCAGACAAATATACAAGACCATTGTAGTTTTCAGACAAATCAGGTGCATCAATCTGTGTTGGGTCACCCAAGAATATAAACTTTGAACCTTCACCTGCTCTTGATACAATAGATTTAGCAAACTCCGGGTCTACATTCTGCATTTCGTCAATTATAAACCAACGCTTCGCAATACTTCTTCCACGAATAAATCCAAGCGGCTGTATTTCTATAATACCAGTTTCAAACAAATCTAACCTTATTCTATTACGAATTTTAGAATAACTTTCAAATCCCATACCATTACATTTTTTATCATCATCATATTTTCCTTTGGTTGGATTGTACAATCTTTCTAAATTATCATATATTCCGTAAATATATGGATCAAACTTGTTTTCAATTTCGCCAGGCAAATATCCATATTCTTCACCATTACCATTAGTAATAGATCTTGTAATCAAGATTTGTTCATAGATATGTTTATCCATTGTTTGATCAAGTCCTGCTCCTAAAGAACAATATGTTTTACCAGTTCCGGCATCACCTTTTATTATTACAATTGGTGCTGATTCATCCGTTAATGCATGAAGTACAAATTTCTGTTTTACATTCTTTGGTTTAATGTCATAAGGATATCTTTCACTACATATTGGAACAATTTTTTCACCATCAAAATATCCAATAGCAGATGAGTTGCATCCTTTAATATTCAGATAAAGATTAGTAAGCCACTCTACACCTGTATTATCATGGATGTTTGATATATCCAAATATTTTTTAGAGTAAAGTGTATCAATATCACTATCTGAGCAATAAACAGTTTCATATCCTTTGTACTGGTCTTTTATTGGAGGAAAAACTCTATCCTTTAATTCTTCCGCCACAATACCGATGTTTCTTGCCTTCATTCTAAGAGTATCATCATTTGATATAAGGACAACCTTTTTACCCTCTTTAATTAGACCCTGACATGTTTGAAGTATGCGCTTGTCTTTTGATGAAACATTATCAACTTCTACATTTTCATCTTTGTAATTAGTTGTCACTTTAAGAAGTGTTCCGTTTTCAAGGCGTACGCCTTCATTCATCAATTTTTTGCTATCTAATTCTTCTGATAAATATTTTAAAAGTTTCTTACCTATTGCTCTACGAGCAGATTTTTCAGACTTTAACGAAGCCTTTAAATCTTCAAGTACAGCCATTGGTATAACAATGTCATTATCATCAAATCTTTTAAGTGCCTCTGAGGAAGTGAGTAATGCAGGTTTGTTTAATACATAAGTCTTCTTTTCAGCCTTTTTCATAAAAATACCTCATTTCTTAATATTTGACTATTTAATTATACATAGCCCTAACTTATTTTTTGTGGTTAAAGTATACACTATGAAGATGATAAAATCAATATATTTGTCGAATTTTGTTATATTTATTAATATATTTATCCCCTATATTTTTTCATACTAATTATCCTTTTAACATATATATATATTGATTAAAAAATTAGGAGGTAAACAGTGCGGAATTTGTGGATATATTAATTGTAATGAAAAAATACGAAACGATTATATAATAAAAAAGATGTTAAAAGAAACTAATAAATATTGTAGTGCAGATTCAAACATTTACATAGATACTAATATTGCATTAGCTAGTTACAATCCAAGCATAGTAGATTTATTAAACGATTGTAAACCATTATCATTGGAATACAATTCAAATAAATACACTATAACATATAATGGACAGTTATATAACAGAAACCAGTTAAAAGACGAGTTAATAAATCTAGGGTTTTCGCTTAATACAAACTCAGATGCTGAAATAGTCCTTTTGTTATATATTATTTACAAAGAAAAGTGTTTAGATAAATTAAATGGTGTATATTCTTTTGCTATACATTCAAAAAACGAAAACTTGTTATTTACAGCAAGAGACAGATTAGGTGTAAAGCCACTATATTATACTATAACTAACAACACCTTTATCTTTGCATCTGAAATAAAGACTATATTAAAACACCCATATGTTAAGGCAAAAATTGGGGAAAAAGAAATAATGGAATTGATAGGTCTAGGCCCTGCTCACACTCCTGGTAACACATATTTTAAGGATATTCATGAACTTAAAGCAGGTCATTTTGCAACATTTTCAGATATTAATTTTAATACATATTGTTATTGGGATTTAAAAACAGACAACTTTGAAGACGATGTATATACTGCAATTTCTAGGACAAAAGAGTTAGTATCTAATTCATTAAAAGAACAATTAATTGCTGATGTTCCAGTATGTTGTATGCTTTCTGGCGGATTAGATTCTAGTGTACTTACAACACTTGCTAAACAAGAAAATTCTTGTCTTTCAACTTTTTCAATAGATTTTATAGGAAATGATACTGCCTTTGAGTCTAACAGTTATCAACCAACGCAAGATTCTGAGTATGTAAAAATAATGAGCGAATACTTAAAAACAAATCATAAAACAATATATTTTAAGAATGAAGATTTATATAATCTTTTAAAAGACTCTATGATTGCTCGTGATATGCCTGGAATGGCTGATATTGATGCATCAATGTATGCATTTTGCAAATCAATATCCGAAAACGGTTTTAAAATTGCAATATCAGGAGAATGCTCTGATGAAATATTTGGAGGTTACCCTTGGTATTATAGAGAAAAATTAGTGAATTACGACTCATTTCCTTGGGCATTATCTGATAACATTAGAAATAACTTAATAAAAAAAGATTTATGCAAAAACTATAATATAAAAGAATATATAAAAGAAAGTTATGATAATACTTTAAAAAATGTTGAACTTAATTCAAGTAACGATTTTGAAAACAAATTTAGAAAAACAAATTATTTAACTATAAAATGGTTTATGAACACATTAATTGAAAGAACGGATAGAACATCTACTGCTACTGGTTTAAATGTAAGAGTTCCATTTGCAGATTACAGATTATTTGAATACATATATAATGTACCTGCAAAATATAAATTGGGATTAGTTCATAACACAGAGCCTGTTGAAAAATATTTACTTAGAAAAGCATTTGAATCAGAACTTCCAAAAGATGTTGTATATAGAAAAAAATCTCCTTTTCCTAAAACATACGGAAATGATTATTTATCTCTTGTTAAAAACGAAATACAAAATATATTAAATGACGAATCAAGTCCACTTAATCAAATTATAGATAAAAATTATATACAAAAAATATTAGAATCAGATGGTTCAATTTTAACTGAAAATTGGTTTGGTCAATTAATGACTTATCCTCAGCTACTGGCATATCTAATCCAAATAAATATGTGGCTAAAAGAATATGATATAAATATAGAAATATCATAAAAAGGGCGAAGGAGTTACGAATAATTTTTCGTAACCCCTTCTAATATATATATAATTATAAAGGATATAGCAACTTTTGTTACCATTTGCTGTATACAAATGGCCTGTTCATCTTTGCCAAACCAGACCGCCACTTTACTTGTCAGTCTCACGTGTAGAGATTTCACACAATCCTACAACCCGCAGATAGTAAAGGTATACTATCAAGGTAGTATAATAAAGATTATATGTCTAATAAATATATATTTTACTACTATTTGATAATTTATATAAAGTATAAAACTCTATATAAGTTAAAATAATATTTATGAATACATATTATAATTAATTTACGAATTTATTCTTTTTGGTATCATATTTTTATTAAAACAATGTTTTCCGTTTTATCAATATAAACATTATATCACATTTTATTTTTATGTCAAGTCAAATTCGCGTATTGTTCAACAATATTGATAAATATATTTAATTTAAGTAGCAAAATATTTACAAAATATAGACATTTATTATAATATTGTATATAATATTTTAATATAAGGAGCGATAAATATGTTACAACAAATTATTGGAAAAATGAGACGAGCAATAGATGATTTTAATATGATTGATGATGGGGATAAAATTGCTGTTGGATTATCAGGGGGAAAAGATAGCATTACTCTACTTTATGCGCTATATTATTTAAGAAAATTTTATACTAAAAAGTTTAATATAATAGCTATTACAATACATCCAGGAAATGATACTTTTAAAACAGATAAATTAGAAAAATTATGTAGTGATTTAGGTATAGAATATATTGTATATAACTCAAATATATCAGAAGTAGTATTTAATATTCGTAAGGAAAAAAATCCTTGTTCACTTTGCGCAAATATGAGAAGAGGAATGTTAAATAGCATTGCTATCGAAAACGGCTGTACTAAAATAGCACTTGGACATCATATGGATGATGTAATGGAAACATTTATGATGAGTGTATTTTTAAATGGTAAAATTCATACTTTTGCACCTGTTACATATTTAAGTCGTAGCGATGTTAAAACAATAAGACCAATGATATATGTAGATGAAAAATCTATAAGGGCTGTGGCAAGAGATAAAAATTATCCTACTGTAAATAAATGCTGTCCTGCTGATGGTTTTACTAAAAGAGAATATATGAAAGATTTAATTAAGGAAATGAAAAAAGATATTCCGAAAGTAAAAGAGCATATTTTTGGAGCAATTAAACGCTCTAATATAAAAGGATGGGAAATATTAAATGATTCTGATTATGATTAAATAAAGGAAAAGAGTACTAACATTGATTGTTAGTGCTCTTTTAAGAGAGTTAGATATTATTCTTTTGTCTTTTAAAATGATATCTTTTTTATATTGTCTTTTTGATTATATTCTTCTTTACTAAAATCCTTCTTTATTACTCCTGTTGTATTCATATAGTAATCATGTTTATCTATAATTTCGTTTACATCTTCTTTTATATCATACACATCATAGCAATTTATTACATAGCCATTAAATTCATTAATATCTAAAAATTTATTTGCATTTTCTACAAATCTTTCTTTACCATGTACTACATATACAAATTTTTCATTTGCATAATCATTTAATATATCTTCATTTAACCACTCTGAATAGTACATTCTATCTTGCATATTTTTATAAAATTTATTAATTATTTTCTTTATTTTTTTAGTTTCCTCTTTTTCGTTTATATAAATAATTTTAACATTACTTAATCTACTTTCTATAAAATTATTAGCAATTATTAATGCATGAGTTGTATTTACTGTAAAACAACAAAACTTAATTTTTTTCATATTATTTCCTCCTTAGTTATATCCAAATTTTACCATTTAATATATTCATAGTCAACGAAGATTTTTATACAGTTTTGTATAATTTTGGAAAATACTCCCATAATATATATGGTGATAAATTATGAGGAAAAATTATTGTGCATATATTTTTATATTTTCTATTATTCTTCTTAATCTTTTTATATTATATTGCTCAAATAAAACAAAAAATAATCAAGAAAATTATTTTAGATTACATGTTGTAGCAAACAGTAATTCAATAGATGATCAAATCGTAAAATTAAAGGTATCTAAAAAAGTAACAAACTATATAAACTCCTTGCTTAATAACTACAACAATACAAACAAAGATTTTGCAAAAGAAAAAATAACAGAAAATATAGATGAATTACTTGAAATTGCAAATATTGAGATTAAAAACAACAATACAGATTATTTTGCTTATGCAAACATTGGAAAGATATCTTATGATAAAAAATATTCAGACCAAATTAACATGAAAAAAGGTACATATGATTCTGTTCAAATAGTATTAGGTAAAGGAAAAGGTGAAAATTTTTGGTCATTAATATTTCCTTATGTTTATGTTAATGAAGAAGATGAAAATATAAAGGAGGATTATATCAATAAAATAGATTCAAATAATATGATGAAAGATAATATTGAAATTAAAAGTGGATTATTAGAAGATATAAAAAAGGTAGTTAAGCTATTTTCTTAACTACCCTAATTTATTAATTACCATATGGCTTTATAAATCCTGTATCTTTATCATTTTCTTCTGGTTCAGGGGCAGGCGCTGATGTATGAACTGGACAAGTTTCTGTTACAATCATTCTATCCATGTCGCTAGTTCTTCCCTTTAACGCTTCATCCCTTGTTATAAATGCTCTTTCTTCAGTACTTGGGCAAAACTCTGTTGCAATTTTTCCTGTTTGACTACATATTGTTGCCATTTTGTGCACTTCACAAGTTTCTGTTGGTACTGTTCCTGATGCAAATATTTCTGATTGAACTGCTGCTCTAAATTTATTTCCACCGTACGCCTTACACGCATCTGTTGCTACTTTTCCAGAGAAAGTACATATACTTGCTTTTACAATTGAGCTTGGTACTGTAAATTGCTTGTTTTCAAGACCATTATGAATATCTTTCATGACATCTGTCCAAACTCTCATTGCTGTATATGGATATGCCCTACCAATTGGTTTTGGATCATCATAACCATTCCATACTGCTGCTGTATAGTGTGGGGTATATCCTACAAACCATTGATCCTTATCATCATTAGAGTTACCCGTTTTACCTGCTATTCCCATATTTCTATTAAATCTTGTTGTTGTTGCTGTTCCACTTTCTACAACTGTTCTTAAACAATCTGTAATCATATATGCTGTTGTATCTTTCATGACTCTTTTGGCTTCAGTTTTAGTAGATAAAATCTCTTTACCGTCTGCATCAACAACTTTTGTATATAACTTAGGCTCTATATATACTCCTCCATTTGCGAATGCCGAATAAGCACCTGCCATTTCAAGTACAGTTGAACCTGATGTTAAACCACCAAGCGCTACTGATAAAGAATTGTTATCTGCTTCTCTAAATGTACTTATTCCTAAATCTTTTGCAAATTTTATTGCATAATCTGCTCCAACTGATTTCATTGCTTTTACAGCAGGAATATTCATAGATTGATTTATAGCATCTCTTGCTGATACATATCCATTAAAATATCCATAATAGTTATTTGGAGAATATCCTCCACCAAAATCTGTTTTTGTATCATCGTATCCCATACCAGGATATGAAACACCTTTTTCAAACGCTGGCGCATATGCTGCTATTGGTTTAAAACATGAACCTGGTTGTCTTTCTGCTTGTGTTGCTCTGTTAAAGCTAAGATCTTCTGATTTTTCTCCTGCACCACCAGAAAGTCCTACAACATTACCTGTCACATTATCTATTACAACCATACCAGCTTGCATAAATGTTCCGCTTCTATCTGTATAAAACCAATCTTTATTGTTAAATGCATCATCTATTGATTGTTGTACACTCGCTATCTGTGGTGTATATATTTTATATCCGTTGTTATATATCATTTGCAGAGCTAACTCTCTTGATACATTTTGTTGTTCCATTAAATCATCTACAACTGCTTCAATAACTGCATCTACATAATAACTATATTTTGTACCTGTTGCTACTTTACCTTTTTCATATTTTATCTCATAAGCCATTGCTTCATCGTATTCTTCTTTTGATATTTTTTCAAGTTCTAACATCTTGCCAAGAACAACTTCTTTTCTGTCTTTTAATTTTTGTGCTGCCTCTTCACTTCTATATGGGTTATATCCTTCTGGAAGTTGAATTATAGCGGCAAGTGTTGCTGCCTCTGCTATATTTATCTCAGTAACCGACTTATTAAAATATGTATGTGATGCTACTTCTACACCATGCGCCCCTGCTCCTAGATATATTGTATTTAAGTATGATTCCATTATATCTTCTTTTTCTAATGTATTCTCTAAACTTATTGCTCTATACCATTCTCTTATTTTTCTAGTCCATGCTTTTTCTTTATCACCTGTTGTATTTTTTATTAACTGTTGAGTAATTGTACTTCCACCAAATGTAGAATCTCCACTATTTATAACATAAGTAAATATAGCTGCTGCTGTTCTTTTAATATCAACCCCACCATGTTCCCAGAATCTCTCGTCTTCAATAGATACAACTGCATCTATTAAATGCTGTGGTATTTTATCGTAAGAGACTGTTACTCTGTTTTCATCACCATACAAAGCTGCTATTTCATTTCCATCACTGTTATATATAAATGATGTCAATTTAAGATTTTGTAATTGCTCTAAATCTACACTTTCTGTCTTGTCTATTATTCCAGTAATTACTCCAATTACAACACCAGTTCCTATTATTCCAAGCGCTATAAATGTAAATAGACAAACCTTAAATATCTTCCAACCTAACTTTTTCCTTTTTCCTTTTTTCTTTTTATATTCCTTTGCCTCTTTACTATTTGGATCGTCTATTTTTCTTTTATAATTCAATCTTTTTAATTTAATCTTTTTATTTCTTTTATTATCCTCTTTTTTTGACGGCATATTACTTCACCTCAAATAACATTTTACTATATTAGTAGCAAAAAAACAATACATTTAAACTCTTTTGTAATCTTTTTGTAACAATACATATTTAACATCGGATATACCACATATTGGAGTTGCTCCACACTTTAAAATATAATTTGCAAGATAACTTTTAGGATTAAATATTTCCCCTGGTATACAGTATATTTCTTTTCCGAAATCAAGTGCAATATCTACAATTTCAAATCCTCTTTTTATATTAGATACTTTATTTACAACCATATCATCTGCTATCATAACTGCTATATAATTAATTATATATTGTATATTTTGCTCATTAATATTTGGCTTAAATCTTGCATATATTGCACATTTATCTTCAACATTTAATATATTAACATATTCATTATTATTTATACTTTTCTTAATAAAATTTCCTGATGAAATAGAGTTCCAATTTTGTTTAAATAATTTGTTATATACATTAATATTTTCTACATTATTTCCTTCTAACATATACATTGTTTTTTTACTCAATATATTATTTGATTTTTTTGTATTATACAACAAAACAAAATCTATCAATCCAAGTTTTTTTATATACTTATCGTGTATATTATATAGATATGTCCTCTTATTTATTTTATTCACTTTTATTTATATCACCTATTAAAATTATATTACCAATTATCCTTGTGTCAACAAAAATCGTATCTTAAAAAATGACAAAAATAGAGAGCCATTTTGCTCTCTATTTCAAAATACTATTTGTCTTTTTTGGCTGACATGTAATATATACATATTCCTATAATAATAGCTATTGCAACAACTGAGATTATTATAATCCATGTATTACTATCATCCATATCTGCCATATCATCATCTACACCATCTACCATATCTGTTGCAGCATCACCTATCGCCGTTGCAGTATTATCTATTGCATCAGCTGTATTGTCAACTACATCTCTTGTATCGTCCATTAATGTATCTCCATTTGCATTAGTAGTTGCTCCTGTTGCATCACCAGTTGTTCCTGTTACTCCTGTTGTATTTCTAGTTGTAGTAGTATCATCTACAATACTGCTCGTTCTAGTTGTGTCAGTTGTTGTACCGGTTGTTGCATCTGTTGTTGTACCAGTAGTTGTATCCGTTGTTGTTCCTGTTGTTGTAGCATAAACACATGTAGTTAAACAAAGAACAATAGAAAGAATAATGGCAACAATAGTTAGTTTTTTCATATTATCACCTCCACTATTTAAATTTGCAAATAACTATAATTCTATATGCTTTCATAGTATGTGTAATAATATGATAATTAATTCTGTAAAATTTTATTATATTTATTTTTTAATATATATATTTATATTTTGAATTTTTTATCATTTATATAACAAAATATTTTTAAAAAATATAATGAAAAAATAAAGACAGCAAATAAGCTGTCTTTACACACTTTCTATTTTTTAAATATGTCAACATTTAAAACACCCAAACTATACGACAAGTTTCTTAAATATCCTTCTAAATTAATACTTGCAATACATTTTAAATTACTACAATTTAATATTTCCTCTTTAATTTTATCTGTCGCCATAAGAGTTAACGCAGAAACTTCATTAGCGGAATATTTTTCTCCAAATATACCATTAGATGTTTGAGAAAATATATTATCAATATTTACAGATTTAACATTAATTTTTTCTAAATCATAAACAATATCTATATTTTCTGTAATTTCATTATATTTTACTTGTATATACTTAGTATCAATAGTTAAAATAGCAGTATAATGCACATCAAGTGTTATATTAGAATCTACAATCCACTCAATATACTTATTATTTTCGGGAGTCCTATCATGAAATATCGTCATACAACCTGTTTCTTTTAAGACAATTATTTCTATTTCATTTGATATACTTTTTGCCACTCTCTTAACTTTTACCTCTCTGTTTTCAAGCATCTTTTTGGTATAATCCATATCTTGTTCAATTACTTCCTCGTTTTGTTTAAGCTCTCTTTCAGAAACATTTTTGTCAAATAAATATGTCTTTGTAATGAAAGCTATTAGTATTAAAACAAATACTAAAAATAAATTCCGCCTTCTGACTAGTTTTTTCATAAAAATTTCCTCCTAATTAGTTTTTATTCATATCTAGTTAGATATGTACTAGCCTTCATTACAAGCATATTATATCACATAATTCCTATTTTTACAATTATTTTATCTTTGGTATATTCTTAACACTTCTCCTACAAATATTAAATTAACATTTTTAATATCATTAAGCTCGGCTAAATCTTCTACGGTCGTGTTATACTCTCTTGCAATTTGACTTAATGTATTTCCTCTTTGGACTCTATATATTGTGTGAAGTGTATCAAATCTGTCATAAGTTACTGATGATATATTTAAAACTTCTCCTGGAAATATCAAATTAGGATTTGATATATTATTATTTTCTACTATTCTTTGTACAGTAGTTCCATATCTTATCGCAATAGAACTTAAAGTATCTCCTCTTCTTACCGTATATTCTACGCTTCTTTCCGGATTATCTACATTAGTTATTCTTAAAACCTCTCCCGGAAATATTAAGTTTGGATTTGCTATGTTATTTTCCTCAACTATTCTTTCTACTGTTGTATCAAACATCACCGCAATTTTATATAATGTATCTCCTCTTTGCACTACATACTCAGTAGTTCTTTCTGTTACCGGTTTATTTTCTGACTCAGGTAAGCTTACTGTTTCATCTAAAAATATACCATCTGTAAATTCATCTCCATCTACCCTTGAATTTATACCTGCTACACTTAATCTATCAGTATATTGAAATCCTACCCAAGTTTCCCATTTGCCATTATCTTCTGGCTCGGTCACAAAATATTCAGCTACCCATATTGGATACCTTTCTGCCAGCTCCCCTAAAAATATATCTCTTGCATTACTTGCATCTGAATATATTACTACATTTTCTCCTGTTACTTCTTCTAATGTTTGTAAAAATGCTTCTGAAATTTCATTTATTGCATCAACACTTAAATTACCAAATGATTCAAAATCCATTGCAAGTCTTAAATCTATTTCTTTGCCGCTAATAACTCTTGCAAAGAACCTTGCCTCTTCCTCAGCCTCTTCTATACTTCTTGCAGTTACAAAATGATAAAAACCAACTTTAAGTCCAACTTCTTTTGCCCCTCTGTAATTTGCTTCAAAATAATGGTCAATATAGTCTGAGCCTTCACTTGATTTTATATATACTGCTTCTATTCCTGAATTTCTTACCGCCTCAAAATCAATATTTCCTTGCCACTCACTTACATCGATTCCTCTATAAATATTATCTGATGATGGTCCAAATGCAAAAATATCATTTAAACCGAATATGCATAACAAACAAATTATACTAATAAAAATATGTTTAACTATATTCTTTCTCATAAAAATTACCCCCATACATACATTACTGTATTATATGAAGGTAATTATTTCCTTGTTACTTTATATTTTGTAATATTTTTGGTTCTTACTGGTTGGTTTATCTGGTATTGTTAATTTTACCAATCCCGCCTCAATTGCTGGATCAATATAATTTTTTCTAAATGTTTCCTTTGATTTTAAATCTAATCTATCCATAATTTCATATGCTGAAAGTCCTATATCTGTTTCCATCACTTCTAATACTTTATTTACATATGTATTAGTATGCTTAATTTCTTTTTCAGCAGTACTCAGTAATTCTATTAAAGTTTCATCAATCATTTTAAGCATAAACTCTATAAATAGATTAGAATCCCCCATTACATGGCATTTAGATATTACAGAATAATATTCTTCTTGATATTTCTTTATTTGACTTTCAAGAGGAACATATTTAAATAACTCTTTCCACTTTGATAAAATTACATTTTGCCATAATCTAGCCATTCTACCATTTCCATCTGAAAATGGATGTATAAACAAAAATTCATAATGGAATATCGATGATAATATTAATGGATGTATTTCATCTTTTTTTTCATTTAACCATTTATACAAATTATCCATTAACTCTGGTACAATTTTTTCAGATGGAGCCATAAATATACACACCTCTCCATCAAATACACCTTCTGCATTATTTCTAAAATCACCTGAATCTTCTGCTGTCAGATATGTCATTATTCCATGTATTCTTTTTAATTCCTGAGCAGAATACGGATTTATATTATCTATCTCTTCATATGCGTTATATGCATTTTTTACTTCCTGTATTTCCTTTTGCTCACCTACAACATATCTGCCTGCAATTACATCTTTAACTTGGTTTATAGATAATGAATTAGCCTCAATAGATAATGACGATTGTATCGAACGAATTCTACTATTTTTTCTTAGTATAGGCATCTTATTAAAATTGTTATAATTATCTAGTTTACCTACCTTTTCCATTATATTTGAAACTAAATTTAACATATTATCTGATATACTAAATGGTGGGTTATTCTCATTCATAAAAACCTCCAAATCCTTTATTTATCTACATATATATTATACCACTTATATATGAGAAAAGCAACATCTTGCTTATTATGTTGCTTATTTTCTTGCTTATTTATATACATACCCATAAAAGCTTGTTATAGCTAAAAGTACAATATATATTGCTACTATACTTGCTCCTGTTGGCAGATTTAAAACAAACGATATAACAAGTCCACATACAAAGCATATAACTGATATAACTGCTGCAAGACACATCATCTGTTTAAAACTATTTGTCAATTTTCTTGCTATTATAGCAGGAAAAATTATTAAACTAGATATAAGCAAAGTACCCATTATTCTCATTCCTATTACTACAACAAGTGCTGTAATAAATGAAATCAAGAACTGATAGAAAGTTACATTTATACCTCTTGTTTTTGCAAATTTTTCATCAAATGTTATTAAAAATATTCTGTTATAGAAAACTACAAAAAGTATAATTAACGCTATTGATAACACTATACTTAGTACTACATCCTGAATATCCATAGCTAAAATACTACCAAACATATATCCATAAACATCTATATTAAATCCTTTGGTAATAGATGTAATAATAACACCAAAGGTTAATGCAGAGGTAGACACAAGCGCAATAGTTACATCTCCCGATTCACCTTTTTTTTGACTAATTATCATAATCACAAATGATGCTATAATTACAAGAGGAATAGATATACTAAGCGGAGGAAGGTTTAGTGCAAGTGCTAACGATAATGCAGCAAAACCAACTTCACCTAAACCATGTCCTATCATCGAATATTTTTTTAGTACTAATATAACACCAATTAATGCAGCTGAAATAGACACTGCTATTCCGCATATTAATGCTTTAATTACAAACGGATATGAAAACATCTCTAAAATTTCTTGCATTATAATCCCTTCCAATCATTTATTTTTCCATCAAATTTTATTTCTTTTGAAATATGTATAACTCTAATATCTACATTTTTATCCTTATTAATTTTATTTAATTCCTCGACATTATGTATAGACATTATAACTGTTGTTCCATATTCTTTATTTATATCTAGCAAAATATCATATAATTTATCAGATATTTTTTTATCAAGACCAGAACAAGGCTCATCTAGTATAAGAAGTTTAGGTTTTGTTATCATCGCACGAGCTAGCATAATTCTTTGTCTTTGCCCTCCTGATAAATCTCCAATTCTTTTATTTACTATATTTTTTATATGCAACATATTACATACTTCATCAAATAGTTCATAATCTTCTTTTGAATAAAATAACTTTCCTTTATTTTTTTGTAATCCTGTCATTATTATTTCTTTTGCTGACCCTGGAAAATCTAATTCCTTCATATTTAGTTGTTCTAAATATGCCATTTGACTTAAATCTACTTTAACCTTAACTGTTCCTTTGTCTTGTTTATGAAGTCCTACAATTGATTTAATTATCGTACTCTTTCCGGAACCATTTTCCCCAACTAAACATACAAATTCTTTTTCTTTTATATTTAAACTAACTTTCTCAACTGCCACATGAAGATTATATGAGGCTGTCAAATTTGATATTTCTACTATATTCATTTTGTTTCCTTCCTTAATTTAATGCTATTTTTAGACTTTCCAAATTTTGCTCCATTACTGATATATATGTTGCTCCTTTTTGTATATCATCATCAGATACTGTATGTACACTACTAAATACTAATGCTTTTATTCCTGTATCTTTGGCTATTGATTTTGCTACTGTTCCTTCTGATAAAGATTCATAAAATATAACTGGTATATTTTCTTTTTCTATGCTTTTTTCAATCTCCAAAATTTTTGAAACGCTTGGCTCAGAATTTGCTGAGCAACTATCATATGCAGATATATAGTCTAAGTTATACCTTTTTAAAAAGTACATATATGCAAATTTATCCCCAAAGCACACAATGTTTCTTTTACTGTTTTCTATTACATCTAAAAATCTATCATCTAATTTATCTAAATTCCTTTTATATACTTCTGCATTTTGGTTATAGTAATTAGCATTTTGAGGATCTATTTTAACTAATTCATTTAATATATTATCTACCATTTGTTTAGCGTTTGAAATATCTAACCATATATGTGGATCATATTCATGCTCATGATGTTCATGTTTTTCATTATTATGCTCCTCTTTAATATACTCAGCATTTTTAGACGCATCTAAAATATTAACTCTACTTGATATACTACCAGATATACTTGCTGCCCATGGCTCCATATTATCACCTGTATATACAAACAAATCAGATTCATTTATCTTAATTATATCCTTAGGTGATGGGTCATATGTATGCGTTTCTGTTCCTGGTGGAAGTAAAAGTGTCACTTCAACTTTGTCTTTTCCTATTTGCTTTACAAAATCATATTGTGGAAAAAGAGTTGCTATTACCTTTACTTTTTCGTTATCTGTTTGTATAGTTTTAGTGTTACTATTTATAGCAAAAAATAATATAACAAATATTGCAACAAAAAATGTTACAAATACACTAACTATTTTCTTCATTTTCTTCCTCTTTTCTTATACATTTTTTACATTTTCCATAAAATACTACTTTTTGAAGATTTAGATTAAACTGTTCGCTTTTTAATATATCTTCTTTAATCTTTTCCATTTCTTTACTTTCACAATGTGTTACTTCACCACATTTATCGCATATCAAATGATAATGATGGTTACATTTGTCCACAGTTTCAACATATTGATAACAAGAACATTTATTATCTGGTGCTATATATTTTCTAATTAACCCATCTTTTGCTAAATCAGAAAGTATTCTATATACAGTAGCCTGACTTATATCTTGATTTTCATTTTTCAAATCTAATACTAATTTTTCTGCTGTTAAATGTTTATCTGTATTATTTTTCAAATAATTTATTACGATATCTTTTTGTTTGGTATGTCTTTTTTTTATCATATATATTCTCCTTATTGATAACAATTCTCAATAACAACATTAGTATACTATATTTGGAATAAAATGTCAAGAAAAAAGCCCCTTGGCATTGCTACCAAAAGACTTTTTAAATTTACTAATTTATTTTATATCAACACCTGCAAATACGCATACATAATTTATATATACAGTAGGTATATTTTCTTCTTTTGCACTTTCTTTTTTATTCTCTACGCCACCAAATACTGGAACACCTGATGTTATAACTTTAACATTATCAGGAAGTATAATATCAATACCACCAAATACAGCCTCACAATTTATTACAATATCATTTTTAATGATAGCTTGTCTTAAATCAAGTTCTACGCCTCCAAATACTGCTATTACATTAGTCCCTAAAAATTCCTCGTTTGATATTTTTTCTTCTGCCCCAGCAAATATAGCTGTATATTTTTTCATAGTTTCTTTATTCTTACTTTTTTGTACTTTAAAATTTTTCCTAAATATCATTGATAACCCAAGAGTTACTAGCAGTACTGGTAAAAATATTTTACCTACTGTTTTCCATGCTATAATGTCTCTTGCTGCAAATAGAAGAAGTAATCCTATTAATAACCCAAAAAACGATGACAATCTATTTTCTTTTTCCCAAATACCTAATGCAGATGGTACTATTATAAATAGTGTCCACCAACCTTTAAAGAATAATTTTATATTCCAAAAATCAAATTCATTTCCTAAAAATATAATTCCAAGTATTATTAATATACTTCCTAATATTATATCCGACATTTTCTTTTTCATATCAATTCTCCTTTTCTAATGATGATGGTGATGATGTAAATGATTGTTTGTTCCACCTACTTCAATGCTACACTCACCATGCTGACATCTTTCACTTTCAAATTCAATTTCTATTGTTAAATGATTAATGTTATATTGAGTAGCTTTATTATTTATTTCTTCCTTTAATTCTATAATATCTTTTACAGCAATGTCATCTTCAACCACTACATGCATCATCATATATGTATTTATTCCATCTGCTGACCATATATGTATATGATGAATATCATTAATCTCATTGTTACTTTCTATTAACTCTTTTTTAAATTTTTCAAATTCTGAGTTTTCTGGAGCCTTTTCTAAAAATATTCCAAATACAATTTTTAAGTTTTGTATTACATGCTTTAATATATATATGGTTATTCCTATTGAAAGTATAGGGTCTAAAATAGGAATATCAAATATTTTCATAATTATACTTGTAATCAAAACTGCTATCCACCCCAATACATCTTCTAACAGATGAAGACTAACGGCTTTTTCATTTATTTTATTTCCTTTTGATGTAACAAATGCGCCTAGCCCATTTACAAAAAGACCTAACACTCCAAGCAGTAACATACCATCGTAATTTATTTCTACCGGATTTACTAACCTAAGCATTGCATTATATATCATAAATACGGCTCCGACAAGAAGTACCATTGATGTTATAAATGCACCAAGCACAGAATATCTTGCATATCCAAATGTATATTTATCATCTGGCTTTTTCTCTGATTTTTTCTCTAATACCCATGCTACCGCTATTGATATAGCATCGCCAAAATCATGCACAGAATCAGAGATTATAGAAATACTATTTGTAAATATTCCTCCTACAAATTCAATTATTGAAAATGATAAATTTAGCAAAAATGCTAGAAATATATTTTTACTGCTTTTTCTTTCCATTTATTCCTCCATATTTATATATTATAGCCTCTTAATATATTATTATCGCAGAGTTATTATATATTAGTTCGACATTTTTTTCAAGAAAGATTGGCAGAAAAAATACTGAATGCTTTCAAAAGACATTCAGTATTTAAAATTTGGAGGCGCCACCCG
Source organism: Clostridia bacterium (assembly GCA_045536565.1). Taxonomy (GTDB): domain Bacteria; phylum Bacillota; class Clostridia; order TANB77; family CAG-465; genus CALXJE01. The sequence continues at coordinate 18,132 of JAZSNU010000013.1, forward strand.
GATTTGAACCGGGGATCAGAGTTTTGCAGACTCGTGCCTTACCACTTGGCTATAGCGCCTTGTATAAAATGGAGCGGGAAACGGGGCTCAAACCCGCGACCTTCGCGTTGGCAACGCGACGCTCTATCAACTGAGCTATTCCCGCATCTTTTAATACATTATATGTTGTAAATAAAAAAATAGTACTTGAAATGGTACATTTTCTTTTTGGTGCCCAGAGACAGAATCGAACTGCCGACACGAGGATTTTCAGTCCTCTGCTCTACCAACTGAGCTATCTGGGCATATATAAAAAAATGGCGACCTGGATGGGACTCGAACCCACGACCTCTAGCGTGACAGGCTAGCGTTCTAACCAACTGAACTACCAGGCCAAGTAAAAAAATGGTGGGCACAATAGGGCTCGAACCTATGACCCCCTGCTTGTAAGGCAGATGCTCTCCCAACTGAGCTATGCGCCCATCTTTTTCCTGTTGACGAAATATATTATAATAGAAAAAACATGCTTTGTCAACATGTTTTTTCTATTTTTTTAAAATTTACAATAAATTTATTAATTACTTTCTATTTTTTATTTATCTATCTTCTTTGTAAACCCTGTTATTACTATACCTGATGCTATTAGTACAGTTGCCATTGTAACATAATATCCTATATAAGGAATATAAGTTAAAATATATAATGCTGAATATATTGCCAGTAACACTCCCATACTTTTAATTTTACTGTCTACTTTTAATTTACCCTTAACTAATTCAAATATTACAGAACCCGTTATAAATTTTGCAAGTGATATAGTTACAATTATTAAAGCAACATATGCTATTAATACAGGAATAGTAACCACACTTAGTTTAAACATTGATAATACAAGTAACAATGTTATAATTATTGGAATTGTTACAATACCTATAACACCAGCAATAATAACATATGTAGAATATTTATATGCTTTTTCAGATAAGTTTTTAAAGCAATTTGGTTTTAACCATATAATCACCATATTAAGTAAAACAAACATTATTACAGCAATAATTGTATCTGTAATACTATTTATTGTTTCTACCTTTTTCTCTTCTTTGGTTATTGTAGGTGTTTGGATTTTTTTAACTATTGCATCAGGATAGTTTTCAGAAATATCAACTTCAGAATTTGTTTCTATATATATATTTCCTCCAACTGTAGGGCTAACAAAATCAACTTTTTCGCTATATACTCTTAAATCTTTTGCTACATCACCTTCAATTAATATATCTGATGAACTAGCAATAAAATTCCCTTTCACATTACCTTTTAATTCAATTTTTCCAGACATTAATACAATATCATTTCCAACATTAGCAGTATCTGTAATAAATACACTTTCTGCTAATATAAATATATCTTTTTCTACATTTCCTGATATTATAACATTAGAAGCAGCTATGAAACCATATTCTATACTTCCTTTTATATCAACAGTATCTGCTGACATAATACATTGAACACCTGATAATTTTTCATTTATTTCAACTGTTTGGGATGATAGTGATAAGCCCGAATTGCTTAAATCTTTATCAAAAAATGATTTGTTATTAAAAACTTTAACAAACGGCATTGAAACATTACTATCTTCACTCAATCTATATACATTTTCATATGCATTAAAATCTATGTAATTTGACAAACTCTCTGCATTTACTGTTCCAATCAGTAAAAAACTAATTAATGCTATTAATAATATTGTTATATTTTTACGCATCATAATTCCCCCTAATCTTTTTTGCCAGAACGAGTTAGCATCATAGTAGAATATGCACCTACTACACATGCAGCAACAGATATAATTACTACAACAATATTTAACCCAGACATGTCAAGATTAATTATTATTGGAAAAGGAGATGCAACTAATAATCCTAAAATTCCCCAGTAAACAGTTTTCTTATGATGTTTTAATAACCATTCTATAAGCTTAGCTATTGCTATTATTCCGATTAAAACTCCTATACCAAACGGAGCAAGAATTAATGCTAGTTCCAAAACTTCTGCAAAATCAAAACTTATAAATGCCTTTATAAACCCAGAAATTGTAGACATTATAAATTCATAATAACCAAATGCCATAAGTATCATAGAGCCACTAACACCTGGTATTACCATAGTTGCAGCCGCAACAATACCAAGTACAAAAACAATTATATATGTTGCTATTGAATCTTCATCTACATTTACAACTGAACTTTTTAAAAATGGTATTGAAACTATTATCGCTAAAAATATTACAAATGTAATAATATCTCTCTTACCTATATGTTTCTCATCTACTTTTCCGCCAATTGTAGGTATTGCGCCTAGTATAAGTCCTACAAACAACATTGCTGTTGGTACTGGCGATACTTCAAACAAATATGTAATACCAAAAACCGCAAGAACTATACCAATTCCTATTCCCACAATATATGTCCAAATCTCTTTTAAACATTTTAATGGTGTTTTAAATATGTTATTAATGCAATGTATTAATTTTTCATAAATTCCCATAGAAACAGCAATTGTACCACCACTTAATCCGGGTATAATATTTGCAATTCCTATAATTGCTCCTTTTATTATTTCTATAATAATACTCATAAAAAATCTCCCCTCTTTATTTTCTTTACATATTGTATAATATTTTAGTTGTTTTTTCAATATTACTACAAATATATATTAATAATATTATTGCATTTTTATTTTACAATGTGTTATAATATGTCTAAATTTGTTGAAACCAAATATTAATTAATATGGAGGGGTTTATATGAATAGAGTTATTCCAGTAAGCATTTTCAATTTATCACAAAATTATTCCACACTATTTGATTTTTTCAGTTCTATTAAACTAAAAGACGAAGATATGGTATTTTTTAGTAAAAGTTGTTATGATGTCATTAAAGAAAAATCAAAAATTGTAAGCGAAACCATCATGCCGGTTTCTTCTAAAAACTTTTACAATTTTATTGAAGAGACTAAAAAACACGAAAACTATTCTTTAATTCCTATGTTTTCTGGTGAGTGGTATTACCTAGAATATTATTCACATGATTCCACTTACTTTTCAAACTACCATAAACTTCCCGAATCTATCAAATTAGTTATGCTTGAAAATGAATTCGTAAAAAAGGATATACAAGTAAAAATTGTAGTTTCATCTCCCGATGAAAGCCCTGTTGATTTTATACTAAATGACCATAATCCTTATAAAAATTCATTTTTAATACTAACTGAAAATGCAGTTTTAAGTCTAAGTAAATCTACAAATTTGATTTCACAATATAGAGGGATATGTAGATTATCTTGGGATTGTGATGATTCATATCCAGGTGCTAATATTACTTTAAAAGCATTGGTTACGCGTTATCACTACTTAATTGAATATATGCAATTTGAATCATTTGACAAGGCATTTTCAATCAAAGGACTTCCTGATTCAATAATTTTTGTGGTATAACAGAAAAAAAGACAATCTAAATTTATTAGATTGTCTTTTTATTAGCATGGTCTTAATGCTACATTAATAGAACTTGATATGACTTCTGATATTTTGTCTATCACATTATCAATTTCTTTTGGTGTTACTATATAATTTTCTGTATTTAACGCATTTGCTATCATACTATACCTATTATCTTTTTCAAATAGTTCAAAAACCTCATTTATTTTATTTACATCTATACCATGATTCATATATGTTGTAGCTTCATTTTTTAGTGTTTCGGTTAACTTGTCAATTGCTTCATTTGTAATGGTTGCCATATCTACGACTGTCGGAACTCCTATTGCAATAACAGGCACTCCCAAACTATTTTTATCCAATGTTTCTCTTTTATTGCCAACTCCTGCACCGGGTGTAATTCCTGTATTAGATAATTGTATAGTTTTACCGACTCTTGACACACTCATAGATGCCAAACTATCTATTACTATAATTAACCCTGGTGTTATTTTGTTTACAACGGAAGAAATAATTTCAAATGTTTCTATTCCTGTTGTACCAAGCACACCTGGCGATATGGAACTTATTTCTCTTGTACCTGGCTCCATATATTCTTTTGCATATTTTAACAAATGTCTTGTTATATCAACGCTTGATACCACCTTTGGACCTAAACTATCTGGAGTAACATATTCGTTTCCAAGTCCTACAATTAATATTGAACTATTATTGTTGTTATTATTAAAAACACCTTTTATTAGAAGTTCTATATTGTTACTAAGTTCTTGTATTAATTCTTCTTTCTCGTTTTCTTCTAAATATTCAATATCACATGTTTCTATTGTTATATATTTCCCTATTTCTTTACCTACTGCTTTTTTTCCATTTTCATTCAACACATCAACTATTGTTGTACTTATCTTTCTATTTCTTTTACTATCAACCTTTATCCCATCAATTTCACTTAAATTATGTACCTTTTTATATGTGTCTACTCTTTCATCTGCCATATCTGTTCTAAAATTTAAATAGCTTTTATTCATATCTACACACCTCATGTGTATTATGAGTAAAAGCTATTTGTTTTATTCCATATTTTACATGCACGCAATTATTCTTGTAAGTCCAACTTCCATATCCATTTCACCTATTTTAGATTTTTCATCATATTCACCAAGTTCTATAAGAAGAGTTCTAAGTTCTTCTAATTTATATCCTTTAACAGCATAACTTAATTTTCTATACACAAATGGATGAATTCCAAGTGTCTCAGCAACGTTAGATATATTACCATCTAATTCTAAAAGTTTAATCATATACATTTGCTTAATTTGCTTAAATAACATTATACTAATTGCGACTGTTGATTCTTTTTGTTCTAGTAAATCTTTAAGCATTTTTACCGCTTCATCATGTTTTTTGTTTATAGCAAGGTCTAGCATATCAAATACCTTTGCATTTAATGTTTTTACACATATATAATCTATATCTTCTTTTTTTAATTCATCGCCTTTATTTAAATATGAAGTTATCTTTTTAAATTCATTTATTAACAAAAATTTATCTGATGTACAGCTTGATATCATATAATCTGCAACCTGCTGATTTACTTTTATACCATATGCTCCTAGTGTTTTTATAACATAGGATGCAGCATCTTTATCATTTAATTTCGTAAATTCTACACATAAAGCATTTTTATTTAAATATTTCCATTCACTAGTTCTTTTATCAACGCTATTTTCGCAAATTATAACGGTGGTATCCTCATTTACACTATCTAGAACATTCATATTAAATTTAAGACCTGTATCTTTTACTATTATTAACTTCTCTGCTCCTAAAAACGATACTAAATCGCATAAATCTACTAGCATATCTACATTTGATTTATCTAGTATATATAAATTAACTCCTACTTCTAAGTTACTAAAACACTTCTTTACTTTTTCAATATATCTCGATATATCATATTCTTCGTCACCATAGAAAAAATATATTCCTGATATATCTCCTGATTTTATCTTTTCATCAAGAACCTTTAAACTCATTTACTAACACCTCTATATCAATTAACGATCTTTTCGCATATTCCTCGTATTTCAATTTTTTATCTTTAATCTTCTTATCAAGTGGCTTAATTATTCCAAAATTAGCATTCATCGGTTGATAGTCTTTACTTTCTGTGCATACATGTTTTGCAAGACTGCCAAGCATAGTAGTATCTAACCATTTCATTTCTTTACCTTTTAATTTTTGAATAATGTTGTATGCAACCATAAGTCCAGAAGCAGCTGATTCTACATATCCTTCTACTCCTGATATTTGACCTGCAAAATACACATTAGTTTTATTCATCATATTAAATTTATCATCCAATACTCCTGGTGCATTTATATATGTATTTCTATGCATTACGCCATAACGAACAAATTCAGCATTTTTTAAACCTGGTATACTTCTAAATACTTTTTCTTGTTCTTTAAATTTAAGACTGGTTTGAAATCCAACTAGGTTATACATAGTTTCTTCTTTATCTTCTGCTCTAAGTTGAAGTACAGCATACGGTCTATCTTCATTATCTCTTTCCAAGCCTACCGGTTTAAGCGGGCCAAACACAAGAGTTTTTTCTCCCCTTCTTGCCATTTCTTCAATAGGCATACAACCTTCAAAGAATTCTAATTTATCAAAATCATGTCTATCTGCACTTTCTGCATTTATTAGTAAGTTATAAAAAGCGGCGTATTCCTCTTTATCCATAGCTGCATTTAGATAATCTCCACTTCCTATTTGACCATATCTATCTTTTTTATATACTTTATCTAAATCCAAACTTTCCTTTGTAACAATAGGAGCGGCTGCATCATAAAAGTATAGCCCTGTTTGTCCTAACATATTCATTATACTTCTTGATAAAGCATCACTTGTAAGTGGGCCTGTTGCAATTACAACAATTTCATCATTACTAAAACTATTAATATCTACAACTTCTTCATATACTATTTCTATATTTTCATTTTCTTTTATTTTACCTGTTATATATTTTGAAAATAGTTCTCTATTTACTGCTAGTGCCTGTCCTGCCTCTACTCTTGTTTTATCTGCTGCTTCTATTACTAAACTATCTAATCTTCTCATTTCCTCTTTTAAAAGTCCACAAGCATTTGTTATAGCATTTGATTTTAAAGAATTACTACATACAAGTTCTGCAAAATCATTACTTACATGTGCTGCACTTTTTTTTGTTGGTTTCATTTCATATAGTCTTACTTTTATATTATTCTTAGCTAAAATATATGCACATTCACATCCTGCAAGTCCTGCTCCAATTATATTTATAGTCATTTTATATATTTTCTTCCTTTCGACAAATCTTTATGTTATTTTTGTGTTCTTCTGTCAAACTTCTACATTTTTCTTCTAACTATTTTACTATAATATATTTGTATTTACAATACAAAACACCCATTTTCATAAACACTCTTTTCAATATATATTTTACTTATATAAATAGCAGATACTTATATACTAGTATCTGCTATTTAGTTTAACAACTCTTAATTTATCCTACCATTTATCATGATACATTTCTTCATGTTCATGTTTTGGTCTGCATAATGGCTGTCTTCCAACACATGGATTATCACATCTTCTATTTCTCAATTCTTCAATTGGATTTGGAGCCACTTCAAATCTATAATCCATGCCGTATCTATTAATATATCTATTAATTACTTTGTGACTTGGTACTTCACATACATCACAAATAACTTTGTTTTGATATTTAAAGAAATCTGCATCTTTTGGCAGTTCATTTACATCTATATATCCTTCTCTACATGCTGTATTATTAACTGTACATTCTAATACTTTTCTTACATATTCAATATTTGGTCCTAGCGATAATAATTCTGGGAACTCACCATCACATCCCAATACTTCTTTATAATTTTTACATTCATATTTTTCTAATAATTCTGCTGCTTTATGAAGCTGAGCTACTTCTTTTTCAAAGAAGCATTCCCATACTCTCTTAATATATGGATCCGTTTCTTCTTTATAGCAAGAATAATACAGATAACATTCCGTATATTGATGCATTAATAAATTTTCAAGCCATGTCATTTTAGGGTCAAGTAAGCTACCATAATGAGTTACATGGTCTTCTTCTACCATTCCTATTTCTTGATATAGTCTTCTTCCTAAATCAGAAGTATAATAACTACCAACATTCATATAGTAATTCATTGTTTGCTGCTCTGCTGCTGTTATTATATTAACATTTAATTTAGTTATCAATGCGTCATCTTTTCCTATTGGATGTCTAATAGTATCAAATGGATGTCTATGATGTGCTATTGTTGGTCTTGCAGGCATAATTTCAGTATATCTTCCAACTAAATTTTCAGCATGAACACCATAATCCATTTCTAAAAGATTTGAATATCTATACAGATGGTCAAAATCTTCTAATAATGCAAAATCAAGTGCTGCTTTTACATTATGATTTGGTTCACTTTTAGCAAGTCTTGCTGTTAAATCAACCGCAAGTTGTTCATATGCTATTGTACTTTCTAATATATTTTCATTTATAGGTTTTAAATTTATTATTTTCTTTTGCTGTTGTTGTTCTACTCTTCTTAAAAGTGCAAGTTCTCTTCTTAAATTATTATCTGTACAATTTCTAGAAAATTGATGAGAGAAAAATACAGCTTCTACTTCTGTACCATTCATTAGAATTACTCTTGTTTTTGTATAAGGATTTGTCTCATATTTGTTATATGATTTTGGATATAAGCATTCAAAATCTTCCAATGTTTTTTCAAGTGGTGCTACTTTTTGTTCAAATGGATTCATTAAAATATCACTCCCTTTATTACATATACTTAATTATATTTTCTATATTAAATATTATGCATTATATATTGTATGTACAAACTTTATGGCTGTTACAAAAACAAAAAATGCACTGTATTTTCAAAAAACAGTGCATTTTTTGTATTTTTTCAATATTTTAAACCTTCTTCATTTCCTCTTGCCATGTTGTTAATTTCATCTATTTCTTCTTTGATTTCTTCTACATCATATTCTGTTATGATTTCGTCTTTTACATTATACTTTTCTTTTATATCTAGTATTCTAGTTACACTCTCATTTATTCTGCGAAGTGCCATACTATTTCTCTTCCCGACTTTAATTAAGTTCTCTATAATTCTAATTTTACTTTTATGTTCTTTATTTATCATAACCATATCAGTCCCAGAAGATATCGCTTTCATGGCTGCATGAGTTATACCAAATATCAAAGTAATTCCTCTCATAGACAAGTCATCAGTTATAACAAGACCATTATATTCTAAATCTTTTCTAAGCATTTTAGTAACTACTCTCTCAGATAATGATGCTGGATATATTGAGTTAACATCTGCTACAAGCAAATGTCCCACCATTATACTATCTGCACCTGATTTTATTGCATTTATAAATGGAAGCATGTCTTCTTCTTTTAATCTCTTCACGCTTTTATACACAGTAGGCATAAACACATGAGAATCAATTCTACTTGCTCCATGACCCGGAAAATGTTTTATTGTTGGTATTACATTGTTATATTTTATTCCATCCATTAAAGCTATACCATTTTTAGAAACTTCTTCTGGGCTTTCACCAAGACATCTATTTCCAAGCGGATGACTATCTTTAAAGCCACCCAAATCAAGTACTGGTGCAAAATCCATATTTATATTAAACCTAGCTAGCATTTTACCAATTACCTTGCCAGATTTATAGCATAAATCTGGTCCGCCAACATTTGCGATTTGTTTTGCATTTACTAAATTGTGTATATTGGCCGGCATTCTATTTACTCTACCACCCTCTTGATCTATTCCTATCATTAACGGTACTTTATTATTTTTATTAAGTTCTCTTAAACTATTCAATAAATGTATAAAATGCTCCATACTTAATATGTTTTTTCTATATAAAATAACTCCGCCTATTTTGTACTCAGTTATAAGCTTCCTTGTTATATCATCTATTTCGGTTCCTGGCATTCCTACCATAAACATTTGACCTATTTTTTCTTGTAATGTTAAGTCTTCTACTTTCACAACATCACCTCATATATCTAATTGCTATATATAGGAATTATACTATTAATAAATAACTTTTCGCAATAGATTTTAAAAAAATTGTGTAACTCTTGTCCACTTTTTGAGTTTGTCTTAAATCTTGATTTTTAGGGCATTTTAGTGTAAACTATATTATAACTATTTGAATATATAAAGGAAAGATTTTATGAAAAAAGTTATTGTTGGAATGAGCGGTGGAGTTGATAGTTCTGTCACTGCACTTCTTCTTAAAAATCAAGGATATGAAGTTATAGGGGTAAACTTGAATTTGTTACCTGAAAAAGAAACATGTTCAAAGTGTTCTGGTATGGATGCTATAAAAGATGCAAAAGAAGTTTGCGATAAACTAGATATACCTTTCTATACATTGGATTTTAAATATAGTTTTAAACATAATGTTATTGATTATTTTGCAAATGAATATATGGAAGCTAGAACTCCTAATCCATGTATTGCATGTAATAGATATGTTAAATTTGAAGAATTACTTAATCAAGCAATTAATGTATTTGGTGCTGAATATATTGCTACAGGACATTATGCAAAAATTGAATATAATAAAGAAAATGGCAGATACTATATAGTAGAATCCGAGGCGGCTGGTAAAGATCAAACTTATGTATTATATAACTTAACACAAGAACAATTAAAACATATTCTTATGCCACTTGGAAGTTATACCAAAGATGAAATAAGGAAAATTGCAGAAGAAAATGATCTATGTAATAGTAATAAAAAAGATAGCCAAGAAATATGTTTTGTAGAGGATAATGATTATGCAAAATTTATTGAAGAACATTATAACTACAAATCAAAACCTGGTAATTTCGTAGACGCAAACGGTAATGTCTTGGGAACACACAAAGGACTTATTCACTATACAATAGGTCAAAGAAGAGGACTTGGTCTTTCTCTAAAAGAGCCTCTTTATGTTATTAAACTAGATACAAAAAACAATGAAGTTATATTAGGAACAAACGACATGTTATTTTCAAACGAACTTGTTTGCACCAAAGTAAACTTTATGCCTTTTGAAAAATTAGACCGACCAATGCTAGTAACTGCAAAGGTTAGATACTCTGCTAAAAAAGCAGAAGCAACAATTTATCCACTAGAAAACGGAAATGTTAAAGTCATATTTAAAGATGCTCAAAGAGCAATTACACCAGGTCAAGCAGTTGTATTCTATAATGATAACTCTGTTATTGGCGGTGGTACAATTATATAACAAGAAAGGAATTTTATGAGCGATAGAATAATACAAAAATTAGAAACTTTAAAAGCAACAAATGCAGATATTAATATCTGTAACTCTTTTTCATTTACTAAATCTAAAAAAAACAAGTTATATACATTAGGTGAAGAAATATTTAGCTCAATAGTACATGGAATTGGAACATTACTTTCAATAGCTGCATTAGTACTTCTTATAATATTTACCGCTAAAAACGGTGGAGACGCACTAGACATCGTAGGTGTATGCATTTATGGTTTTACCTTGATTTTACTTTATACCATGTCTACTTTATACCATGCAATTTCTAATAACACCGCAAAAAAAGTGTTTAAAATATTTGACCACTCATCGATATATTTTTTAATAGCTGGTACATTTACTCCAATTATTTTTACAGTACTTAGAAATACGGGTATATTAACATGGGTAATATTTGGGTTTGTTTGGGGAGTTGCTTTATTTGGTACATTAATGTATGCAATATTTCCCAAAAGATTTAAGGTGCTAAATGTACTTTCATATGCTATAGCTGGTTGGTGTGCATTATTCTTAATCCCATCTCTTATATCAGAACTTACATTGATAAACTCAATTGCTAGTATATACTGGCTTTTAGCGGGTGGTATTTTGTATACAGTAGGAATTCTATTCTATGCAATTAAAAAAGTTAGATACTTTCATCCTATATGGCATATATTTGTCTTAGCGGGTTCAGTATGTCATTTCTTTTGTATATTGGTTTATACACTAAAAATGTAATAAATTATTAAGGCTGATTACTCCTAGTCTTTTTATTTATATATCTATTAACTAAAATTGAATAAATCATTTGGTAAAATATTTCTTCTACCATCATAAACATAATAAACCTTAATTGAATTTTTAAATATAGAGAATATAACTAAATATCTTTTATCAATAATCTTCTTTTTGAAAACAACATCGTTGGAAATAAAATAATTTGGTTTAGAATATGGAAATAAATTCAATGATTGAACCTCTTTATTAATCTTTTCTCTTATTCTATATGCATATTCTAAACCGTATTTCATCTTACAAAAACTATAAATTGTATATAAATCTTCATATGTGGATTGAAATGTTTTTATATTATATACTGTCATTAAAACACTCCTCATCTAGTCTTCTAGTGCATTCTTCCCATGTTAGCCACTTATCCGGATTATTTAATTCTTTAATACCTTGTTTAGCCCTTAATATTATTTGTTTTGTTTGTTCTTTTGTTAGAAAATCCACATTATCAATCATAATCACATCATCAAAAATATTGTCTTCTATTTTATTAGTTAAACATTTTATTTTATCCATATTAACCCTCCCTCTCTTATATAATAGCACACATATAGACTATAAGTTGTACTATTAATACTATAAGCGTATTATATCATACAACCCCCTTGTTTGTAAATAAATATACTAAAACATTACAAAACTAGTCAGACTTTTAAAAATCTGACTAGTACATATTATTATCATATTTTGTCTATCTTTGTACTCTTCCAGAGCCATCTCCACCTGCTAATGTTTCTACTTCACTTCTTGTAACTAAGTTAAAGTCACCAGGTATAGTATGTTTTAAAGCAGATGCTGCTACACCAAATTCAAGTGCTGCTTTATATCCTTTATTATCTAAAAGTCCACATATAACTCCGGCTGCAAAGCTATCTCCTCCACCTACTCTATCTATTATTGGATGTATTCTATATTCTTTTGAATGATAAAACTCGTCATCATCTCTTGAATATATGCATGCTGACCAACCATTATCAGATGCTGATTTAGATACTCTAAGTGAAGATATAACATATTTAAAGTTGAATTTTTCTACCATTTGTTTAAATATGCTTTCGTATCCTTTAAGATTTAATTCACCACTTGTTACATCTGTATTTTCAGGCTTAAATCCTAATACTTTATCTGCATCTTCTTCGTTTCCAATACATACATCTACATATTTCATAAGATTTGTCATAACCTTTTGTGCTTTTTCGCTTGACCATAGTTTTTTTCTAAAATTAAGGTCACATGATATAGTAACTCCTCTTTCTTTTGCTGCTTTACATGCAATTTCAGTAAGCTCGGCTGCAGCATCTGATATTGCAGGTGTTATTCCTGTAAAGTGGAACCAATCTGCACCTTCAAATATTTTATCGAAATCAAAATCTTCAGCTTTAGCTGTTGAAATTGAAGAATGAGCTCTGTCATATGTTACATTTGATGCTCTCATTGAAGCACCTGTTTCTAAGAAGTATATTCCTAATCTTTCTCCACCTCTTGCAATATTTTTTGTTCCAACATTATATTTTCTAAGTGCTGCTACTGCACATTCACCTATTGGATTTTCAGGTACTTTTGTTACAAATTCTGCATCATGTCCGTAATTTGCAAGTGATACTGCAACATTTGCTTCTCCTCCACCATAATTTATATCAAATTCGTCTGCTTGTATATATTTTTCATTGTTAGGTGTTGATAATCTAAGCATTATTTCACCCATTGTTACTATTTTTGCCATTTATATTTCCTCCTTTATTTATTCATTTCTTCTCTTGCTTTTTGAATATTTGCAATAAATTTCTTAGCTGTCTCAGTTATATCTTCATAATCACCAGTTTTTGCACCTTTTGTAAGTGAAGAACCAGCACCTACACAAACTACCCCTGCCTTTATCCACTCATACACATTATCTACATCTACTCCACCTGTTGGCATCATTTGTGCTTGTGGAAGTGGTCCTTTTATATCTTTTATAATTCTAGGGCCATATAAATCTGCTGGGAATATTTTAACAATATCTACCCCTGCTTCCATTGCAGTTATAACCTCAGTAATAGTTGCACAACCTGGCATATATGGAACACCATATCTATTACATAGTTTAGCTGTTTCTAGGTTAAATGATGGACTTACTATAAAATTGGCTCCTGCAAGTATAGCAATTCTTGCTGTTTCAGGATCTAAAACTGTACCTGCACCTAACATCATTTCACCATTTGGATATTTTTTAGAAAGTGCTGCGATTACTTTATCTGCGCCAGGAACTGTAAAAGTAAGTTCAATACTTGTGCATCCACCTTTTAGACATGCATCACTTATTTTTATAGCATGGTCTTCGTTTTCTGCTCTTACTACCGCAACTAAGCCACAATCTTTAACATGAGCTAAAACTTTTTCTTTTGAAATCATATAGATACCTCCTTATATGAAATTTATGTTTAAATTATATCATATTATTTTTATATTTTACAGTAAATTATCAAAATCTCTCTTACCATAAATAATATGTGCCAATTCAATTATATTATCTTCCACAGTATAAAATATTGTAAAGTTACCCACCTGTATTCTATACCAACTATATTTACTATCTTTTTCTCTTTTATATATCTCATAACTTTTAGGACTTATCATCCTTCTTTTTATAGAATTTTCTATTTCATCTAATAATTTTTCAGTCGCTTTACTGTTTTTTAGAATGTTTGAAATATAATATATTATTTGCGAGAGTTCATCATCAAAAGAAGGAAGATAAATTAATTTATAATTATTCTTCACTATTTATTATCCTCCTTAATTTTGAAAAGACCTCATCATGAGTTAAATATTTAGTATTTGGATCTTCTAGTTCTTTTTCCGTTTCATCTAGTAATTTATCAATATCAACATTTCCAAATTTTAATTCTAATGCTCTTTCCATATCAATTTCATTTAGCATACTTTCATACCTATCTATACTCATTACTACCATAGAGCCATATCCATTTTTGGTTAAATATACTGCTTGGTCTTCTTTTAACACCAATTCCTCTATCTCAGGATATTTGTTTCTTAAATCTGACACTGGTCTAATATTCATATTAACACCCCCTTGTATTTTGTTATCATAATTTTATCACAGTTGTGCCATTTTTACAATTATATAAACACTAACTCCTATTAATATTTATAATATTTTTGTTAAATCGTACATTTATATAAACTATATGATATAATACTCGTGAGGTGTTTATTATGATAAAATTCTTTTTTAGAAGATTTGGTTTTATTATTGTTGGCATTGCTATAATTTTTATACTTAATAAATTGCCATATGAACAAAGTGAAAAAATATTTGATTTTTATTTAAAGCATGAAGGAATAATATATTTATGTATAGTAGGTTTAGCATTATTTATTGCTTTCTTACCAACAATACTTTCTAAAATTATTGAACCTAAATACATAAAAAACATATCACTCGAAAATGCTCCAATGGACTTTAAAAAAATATATGATGCTTTATATAGTTCTAATATAGATGAATTAGAAGCTTTAAGAAAAAAAGCAAAAACAAGAAAAATAATACAAACTTTTTTATTAACTATAATATTTATTGGATATGTATTCATGGATTCTGATAGAACAATAATTTCTCTTGAAGTAGATGGTATAATCGAAATTATTGCTGTAATTTCTTTTGTTATTTGGGGAATATTCACATATATAAATCATAAATCTAAAAACGAATACAAGTTATTGTATAAAAATAACATTGTTTCAAGATTTGTTAAATTAGTAAATAGTAACTTAAACTATACACCTGATAAAGAGAAAAACAGCAATCTCTCTGAGGAATATAGGATAGCAAATTTTGATAACAACTCTTTTAATAACTTCTATAATGATGATTGTATAGAAGGTAACATAGAAGATAATATATATATTAATGCTACTGATATATATGTAGAAAAAATCACAGGTAGTGGAAAAAATAGAACAGTAGAAGAATTATTTAAAGGTATATTTACATATACTAAAACTAACAAAAACATTAATTCGTTTATAAAAATAAGTAAAAACAAATATCATATTTTTAATAATGATTCCAAAATACAAATGGATGATAGCATATTTGAAAAGTATTTTGATGTATATTCAGAAGACAAACTATTAACAATGAGAATTCTTACCTCTGATGTTATGACTAGTCTAATGGATTTTTATAACAAATACCAATTAGAATTTGAAATAATGTTTAGAAATGATACTATATATCTAAGATTTTTTACTGGCGAAATGTTTGAACCTAAATTATTCGGCAATTCGATGGATAAAGAGTTACTATTAGTATATTATGAAATTTTAAAATTTGTAGTAGATGTTACTAAAAAAATTAATGTTACATTACAAGAGTTAGAAATATAACTAAATTATATTTTTAAGATAAATAAAGTGCTTACACTAAATAAGCACTTTATTATTTTGTATTTATTTCAATCAATAGCACCTTTCATATCAAATTTTATAATTTATTCGCAAAAGGCATATCAAAACACAACCTATTACCCCAACCCAAATGATGAATAATATATATCTGTTTTTCCATTATTATATGTTACTACTAACTTTACACTTTCAATGCTATCACTTGTATTATATACACTTAATTGAGCATTAACACCTGTTGGAATTATTCTAAATTTATTTGAAGAAACCCCATTATAATTTTCAGCACTTATTTCATTACCAGCAAAATTTAACAAATAAACATCTATATATTTTACATTCTGTGTCTGCTCAAAAGTAAAATTCATATCAATTCTATCATGCTCAATATCATAATCATGCCAATCATTTACTAAAACAGCAGGTAAATTTTCCAATCTTTCTTTTTCTGCTGCTGCTTTTTCTGCCGCCGCTTTTTGTGCTGCTGCTTTTTCTGCCGCCGCTTTTTCTGCTGCTGCTTTTCCTGCCGCCGCTTTTTCTGCCGCTGCTTTTTCTGCCGCTGCTTTTTCTGCCGCCGCTTTTTCTGCCGCTGCTTTTTCTGCTGCTGCCTTTTCCGCTGCTGCTTTTTCTGCCGCTGCTTTTTCTGCTGCTGCCTTTTCCTCTGCTTCTTTTTCCGCTGCTGCTTTATCTTTCTTCTCATCATTTTCACTAACAATTTGGTTATCCTGCTTATCTACTTTGTTTTCAGTTGTCTTTTTACCAATAGAACTTAACCCCCACGCTAGTGATATTCCTACAAATAATATAAAGAAAAATATCATTAATCCTAGTACCACATTATATTTTTTATCCTTTTCCATTTTCATATCCCCTCTCTTTTGTATAAAAAAAGTTTATCATATCGATAAAAATTTATCAACATAATAAACTATTTTTTTACTTTTTTCTATTCATCCGGATTTATATGCACTAATGTATCATATATTTTATTATTTTCTCTCATTTTTTCACGTATTTTACCAGCTATTTTATGGCTTTCAGATACTGTCATATTAGGATCTACCGATATTTTAACAATCAACATATGTTTATCGCCAGTAGGTTTTGATTTTATTGTATCTATATGATTTACTCCATCAAATTGCATTATTTGCTCTTTTACTTCTTCTGATATATTTGTATCAATACATTTATCAATTAAAATATCATAAGCTTTAATTGCAATTTTTATTCCTGTAATTACAATAACAACTGATATTATACTTCCTATTATCCCATCTACAAAATAATAACCATAATATCCAAATATGATACCTATAAGTACGCCTGTTGAAATTAGCACATCATTTCTATGATCATCTGCATTTGCAGAGATAAGAAGGCTATGTTTTTTCTTACCTACTCTTTTTACATACATGTATAATACTGTTTTTACAACTATTGTTATAACTGGTATTAACGCAAGTAAATATGATACTTCAAATTGCTTGTTTTGTATAACAGAAAGAATCGAACTATACAAAGTATCCATAGCAACTATTATCATAAATATTCCTATTAAAAAAGATGCAACATATTCTGCTTTTCCATGTCCAAATTCATGGTCTTCATCTTCTGGTTTTTCTGCTATTTTTCCACCTATTAATGTTATAGCAGAAGAAAACACATCCCCAAAGCTATTTACAGCATCTGCTATAAGTGCTTGAGATTTAAAAAATATTCCTCCTAAAAATTTCATACTAAGAAGGAATAAGTTGGCAATTATTCCAAGTATGCCAACTTTTTTTACTTCTTTTTTTATTTCATTCATACATATCCACCTCTATTTAGATTTTTTAGCTGTGGTTTTTTTAGCTACTTTAGTGGTCTTAGTTTTTTTAGTTGTGGTTTTCTTTTTAGTAGTTTTTTTCTTTTTAACTTTCCCTTCCTGACTAGGTTTGTTCCAAGAAATATAGTCACATGTTTTGTTTTCATCGTTTGTATTATTTTCGCAAACATAAAAACTTCTTCTTGTCTTTGTTTTCTTAACTATAATCTTGCCTCCACATCTTGGACAAGTTTCATTTATTTCTTCTACAATAGGTTTAGCATTTTTACATTCGGGATATCCTGGACAAGCTAAGAATTTTCCAAATCTTCCTTGCTTTATAACCATATTTTTTCCACAGAATTCACATATCACATCAGATACTTCTTCTTTTAATTTAACTCTTTCTATTTTGTCTTGTACTTCTTCTAGATTCTTTTTAAACGGATCATAGAATTCATGTAACATCTTAATATAATCAATATTACCTTCTGATATTTCATCTAATTTATTTTCCATACCAGCTGTAAAAGTTATATCAACTATATCCTCAAAATGTTTAACCATAATATCATTTACTACTTCACCTAAATCAGTTGGTACTAAATGCTTATTTTCTTTTTCTACATATAATCTATCTAAAATTGTAGATATTGTAGGTGCATATGTACTTGGTCTTCCTATTCCCTTTTCTTCTAGTACTTTTACAAGACTTGCCTCTGTGTATCTAGAAGGTGGCTCAGTAAATTTTTGCTTAAATTCTATTTTTTCTTGTTTAAGTTCTTCATTTTGATTTACTTCAGGAAGCTTTCTATTTTCATCTTCTTCGTTTGACTCTTCTTTTGTCTCAATATATAACTTCATAAAACCATCAAACTTTATAGTACTTCCATTTGCATGGAATATATAATCATTTGCATTTATAACTAGCTTAACTGTATCATAAATTGCAGGTTTCATTTGGCTTGCTAAAAATCTATTATATATCAATGTATATAACTTTAACTGGTCTTTATCTAAATTTAATTCATCTATATTTCCAAGCGATGTTGGCCTTATAGCTTCATGCGCATCTTGTGCTCCTGATTTACTTTTAAACACCCTACTCATATAATATGAAGATCCAAAGTTTTTAAGAATGTATGCTTTTGCCATACTTGCTGCATCATCTGATATTCTTATAGAGTCTGTTCTCATATATGTAATATGTCCTGCTTCATATAGTCTTTGAGCAATCATCATTGTTTTCTTTACAGGAAAACCAAACTTTTTAGATGCATCCTGTTGAAGACTAGAAGTTGTAAAAGGTGCAGGTGGATTCTTCTTCTTTTGGCTTTTTATTACATCTTCTACTATATATTTTTTTCCATCCACTGCATTTACAATTTCTTTTACTTGCTTTTCATTAGTTAATGCTATTTTGCCATTTTTATCTCCGTAAAACTTAGCAAATATTTGTGCATCACTATTTTGTTTGTTTAATAATACACTTAAATCCCAGTATTCTTCTGGCTTAAAGTTTCTTATTTCATTTTCTCTATCCATTATAATTCTAAGAGCAACTGATTGAACACGACCTGCGCTTAATCCTCTTTTTACTTTTTTCCATAAAAGTGGACTTATTTGATATCCAACTATTCTATCTAATATTCTTCTTGCTTTTTGTGCATTAACTAAATCCATATCAATAGTTCTTGCTTTTTTTACTGCTTCTATAACTGCTGTTTTTGTTATTTCGTTAAATGCTATTCTACATTTTTCATTTTCATCTATTCCAAGTTCATTTCTTATATGCCACGCTATTGCTTCACCTTCACGATCAGGGTCACTTGCTAAGTATATAGCCTCTTTATCTTTGGCCTCAGCCTTTATTTCTTTTATAATGCTAGCTTTCCCTTTCATTTTTATATATTCTGGTTTAAAGTCATTTTCTAAATCTACACCCATACGACTTGCAGGAAGATCAATTATGTGTCCTTGCGACGCTATAACTTCATAATCTTTACCTAAATATTTTTTTATAGTTTTAGCTTTAGATGGTGACTCCACTATTACTAATTTTTTAGCCACTAGTTTTTATACCTCCCTACTATTTCTGCTACGATTTCTTTTGATTTTAATATATTTTCTTCTGATTTAGATAATGCTAAATCAATAGCTTCTGCTAAATCCATCATGTCATTTTCTTTAAGTCCTTTTGTAGTACAAGCTGCTGTACCAATTCTAATACCACTAGTTACTTTTGGTGACTCAGTATCATTTGGCACTGCATTTTTATTTACAGTTATATTTACATTATCTAAAATTTCTTCTGCCTGCTTTCCTGTTAGGCCTTTATTTCTTAAATCAACTAGCATTAAATGATTATCTGTTCCGCCAGATACTAAATTATATCCTCTTTTTATTAGTTCATCAGCTAAACATTTTGCATTTAATACCACTTGTTTTGCATATTCTTTAAATTCCTCTGACATTGCCTCTTTAAAGCATACTGCTTTACCCGCAATAACATGTTCAAGTGGTCCTCCTTGTATTCCAGGAAATATTGTTTTATCAATCTTCTTGCCATATTCTTCTTTACAAAGAATTAACCCTGAACGAGGTCCTCTTAATGTTTTGTGTGTTGTTGATGTCACAAAGTCAGCATAAGGCACAGGCGATTCATGCTCACCTGCTGCAACTAAACCTGCAATATGTGCCATATCTACCATAAAATACGCACCTATTTCGTCTGCTATTTCTCTAAACTTTTTAAAATCTATCTTTCTTGGATATGCACTAGCCCCAGCTAAAATAAGTTTTGGTTTATTCTCTATCGCTTTTTGTCTTACATCTTCATAATCAATATATCCGTTATCATCAACACCATATGATATAAAGTTATATAGTTTCCCTGAAAAATTAACTTTACTTCCATGTGTTAAATGTCCACCATTTGATAAATCCATACCAAGTACAGTATCTCCTGGATTTAGCATTGCCATATATACAGCCATATTAGCCTGACTTCCGCTATGTGGCTGAACATTTGCATATTCTGCATTAAATAACTTCTTAGCTCTTTCGATTGCCAAAGTTTCTATACCATCTATATTTATACATCCGCCATAATATCTTTCATTTGGATATCCTTCTGCATATTTATTTGTAAGAATACTACCTACTGCTTCAAGAACACCTTGACTTACAAAGTTTTCAGATGCAATAAGTTCTATATTGTTATTTTGTCTTTTTTCCTCTTGTATAATTAAGTTATATATTTCATTATCATTTTCTTTTAGATAGTTCATTTAATCACTTCCTAACTATATATCTCTTAAAGATATACATGCAATCTCTTGCATTTTGTATTATATACAATATATAATATATAGTCAAGATAAGTATATTATGAATTTTAAGGAGTTGTATATGAAATTTGTAGAAAAACAAATATATGAGAATGAAATTTTTGAAGATATAGTTTATGAAGAAACAGAATTTAAAAGTTGTACCTTTATTTCTTGTAAATTTAAAAGTTGTGATTTTTCAGAAGCAAAAATATTAAATTCAAGATTTGAGTCTTGCCATTTATATATATGTGATATGAAAAATATAGAGTGTGTAAATTCTGCATTTACAAATTGTAATTTTGAAAACACCAATTTATTTTTATCTACATTCAAAGAATGTAAAATGACTGGTTCGAATTTTGCAGGAAGTACTACAACAGGACTTAATATATTCGGTGGTGACTTTTCTTATACTAATCTTAGAAATATGTCATTTAAAGGTCATAAATTAGAAAATATATCATTTGAAAGGGCAGATTTATCTGAATCTATATTTGAAAATGCTATACTTAGAAATGTTAATTTTACATACGCTATTTTAAACAAATGCAACTTTAAAAATGCAGATTTAAGAACATGTAATTTAGCATACACACCAGTTAAAAATATGTTTTTTGAAAATACAAAAGTGGATTTAGAAACATCTGTAATGATTTCAGAGGCTTATGGAGTTATATGCACATAAAAAATTATCGGCTATATTAATAGCCGATTTAATTTTACTTTTTCGCGATTTTTTCACTATCATCAACAAATGCAATTCCAAAAGGATGATTATCATTATCCACTTCATTTAAAACATCTTTACGTGTTTTCATACAAGCAGTACAATAAGATGTTTTTAATATTTGCATCAAATGATTCCAACGCTTTACAGCAAAACACTTTTCATTTTTATAAATTATTTTACCGCATTTTCTACATATTCTTGTATTTTTACTTGTTATTTTTTTTATGTAACACATTCTAATTAAAACTTTAAAGAACTTATACATACATTTTCCTCCTATATAACATATTAATATTACATTTATTATTTATATTTTACCATTTGATTATATCATAAATGTCAATAATACATCGAAAAATACCAGCTAAATATAGCCGGTATTTTGTTTTTAATATTCCAAATGTTTTTTCAGAATCATACAAAATGCATAAAAATCAAATTTAGAATAAAACTGGACTGTAAATTCTTTTTGAGATTTATCAAAAGTTGAATAAATTTCATCTTTTGGAAGATGTGGAAAATCCGAATCAAATTCCCTTAAAGGATCAAAAAAATACATATGGTCAAATTCTTTAAGTGGTTCATTAAGTTTAAAAGATACAAACCATTCTTCACCTGTACAACTTGCTATTATTTTAAGCCCATCATAGTACTGGCCCATATCCACTTTGAATATTGGAAATATACCATTTCCTTCTGCAAGGTGTGTTCCTAACACTTGTACCGTATCACTTGACAAATAGTGTCTAGAAGTATTATAAAAGCCACTTGCTATTTGTTCAAGCATAAAGTTTATCTGCTCTTCAATTTCATCATCTCTGCTTAAGAAATGATTTACTTGTCTCCACGCATGTACATCAACTGGAAGATGTTTATTATAATATTCTCTTACATACTCAATAATAGCTCTATCGTCTACTATATCCCCAGCAGATTCATAGTTTAGTAATTCTTCTTCGTCCATGTACAATTTTAAATTTGCATACAATTTATCGCTTACCTTTTTTGCCATTAAAATTCCTCCTTAAAATTATTTATGAGTTTAAATTTTTTCTTTTACATATTGTATTATATCATATATAACAGAAAAATGCAAGTATTATGTAAATTACACATATGAAACAAAGGATAGAAATTGAATTCTATCCTTCTTTTTATTATATAAACATAAATTCTTTTTCTTTTGCTAAGCAGTCATATCCAACAAATACTTTTTCTGTGTTATACTTTTCAATCACAACCGGTTTTTGTAATTTCATACTTTCATTCATATCAAGTATTCTTTGATTTCTTGAACCTTTAAATTTCAAGTTCAAACTTCTTTTTTCAAGTTCAAACTTACCATCTACTAAAACATCTATGTTATTCATAAATTCTTTAAGTGCTGGTTTTGTTTCTGATAGTTCTAACAATTTTTCAAATGTAAAACCAGTATATGCCCATACATTAAGTTCATTCTGTTTGCAGAACTTAGCTATTTCACCCGATGCCTCTATCTGGAAGAAAGGATCTCCCCCAGATAAAGTAACACCGTCTTGATTAGGCACACTTAATATTTGTTTTTTTAAATCTTCTACATCTATTTCAAAACCTTTTGAATGATCATGTGTTTCTGGATTATGACAGCCTTTACAGTTATGCGAACAGCCTTGTGTCCATACTACTGTTCTTATTCCATCTCCGTCTACAATGCTATCTGATTGAAGCGGATTAGCAAGTCTAATCTTCATTTACTGAATGTTTAACCCTGTCCCTTTCTTCTGCTCTCTTACCATTATTGAATCTATCAACAGTTCCAACAAGGTAACCTGTTATTCTTCTAATTCTTTCAAAGCCAACTCCATCTGCCTCTGTTCTTCCGCAACCTGGACACTGATCGCCTATTACTCCTGTAAATCCACAAACCGGATCTCTATCTACTGGATGGTTAATTGCTCCATAACCAATTCCTGCTTCTTTCATAAGTCTTACAACTTTTTCAAATGCGTCTACATTATTTGTTGTATCACCATCAAGCTCAATATATGAAATATGTCCTGCATTAGTTAGTGCATGATAAGGAGCTTCTAATTTTATTTTTCTTGCAACAGATATGTTATGATATACTGGTACATGGAAAGAGTTTGTATAATATTCTCTATCTGTTATACCTTTTAATTTACCATATATTGCTTTATCTATATTAGTAAATCTTCCTGATAACCCTTCTGCTGGTGTAGCAATTACTGAGAAATTAAGATTATATTTTTCAGCATATTCATCTGCTTTTTGTCTCATGAAACCAACTATTTTAAGTCCTAATTCTTGTGCTTCTGCACTCTCACCATGGTGTTTACCAATTAAAGCTTTTAAGCATTCAGCAAGTCCTATAAATCCAACTGTTAAAGTACCATGTTTGTATACTTTTCTTAATCTGTCACCTGGTTTTAATGACTCACTATTTAACCATACGCCTTGTCCAAGTAAGAATGGGAAGTTATATACTCTCTTGTTACATTGAACTTCAAATCTTTCTAATAATTGATCTTTTACAAGTTCTAGTTTTTCTTCAAGCTCTGCAAAGAAACCATCTAAATCAGCTTGTCCATTTAAAGCCATACCATGTTTAATACCTATTCTTGGAAGATTAATAGATGTAAATGATAAGTTACCTCTTCCTGCTGTTACTGCTTTATTTGGAACTACAACATTTCCAAGTACTCTTGTTCTACATCCCATGTATGCAACTTCTGTATTATAGTCTTCTGGGTTATAATATTGAAGGTTGTATGGTGAATCTATAAATGAGAAGTTAGGGAATAATCTTTTTGCAGATACTTCACATGCAAGTCTAAACAAGTCATAGTTTTTATCTTCTTTATTATAGTTTACCCCTTCTTTTACTTTAAATATTGATATAGGGAATATAGGAGTTTCATTTTTACCAAGCCCTGAATCAGTTGCTTTTAAATAGTTTTTTATAACCATTCTACCTTCTGGTGAAGTATCAGTACCAAAGTTTACTGATGAGAATGGAACTTGTGCTCCTGCTCTTGAATGCATTGTATTTAAATTATGAATAAATGCTTCCATCGCTTGATAAGTTATTCTATCTGTTTTTTGAATAGCCTTTGTATATGACATATTAAATAGTCTTTTTAACTCTTCTGACTCTTTATAGAAAGGTTCAAAAACTTCTTCTACATCTATTTCAATACTATTTATTCTGTCTATTTCCTTTGCAACTTTGTCCATATTAACAAAGTATTTAAAATCTGTTAAATCTAAATAATCATATATAGTTTGTTTTAATTGTTTTTTGAATGTAATTAAAACGCCAGGAGCCATATAATAATCAAAAGCTGGTACAGATTGTCCACCATGTTGGTCGTTTTGGTTAGACTGAATTGCTATTGCAGCAAGTGCTGTATATGACATTATATCTTTTGGCTCTCTTAAATGACCATGTCCTGTTGAAAAACCATTTTTAAATAATTTATTTAAATCTAATTGACAACATGTAGTTGTTCCCATTGGCATAAAGTCCATATCATGAATATGAATTTCTCCACTATCATGAGCATCTGCAAATTTTCTTTTCATCAAATATGATTTAGCAAATTCTTTTGATACAGTACTTCCATATTGAAGCATTGTTCCCATAGCAGTATCACCATCAACATTTGCATTTTCACGCTTTGCATCTTCTTCGTTTGCAGATTTTAAACCTAACCCTTCTAATGCTTTTAAAAACTTATGTTGTTTTTTCTCATCAAAGAAAACTTTTCTTGATTGAGTTCTTCTTTCTCTATAACTTGAAAAAGATTCATATACATCTTCATAACTTTTTTCTTTTAATTCTTCTTCTATCATATCTTGAATTTCTTCAATTTTTACTTTTTCTTTTTCTTTATTTAATTGCTCTAATCTATCTATTACTGCTTGATATACTTTATGAACATCTTTTTCAGTATACTTAGCATTTTCTTCATCCTCTGTTTTAATGCTATCAAATCCCTTTTTAATAGCTAGTGCAATTTTCGCACCATTAAATTCAACCTTTTTTCCATCTCTTTTTACAACTAATAGTTTAATGTTGTTTTCTTGTAAATCTGACATATTTCATACCCCCTCATAAGATACTTATATATTACACCAACAAAAAGATTTTTTCAAGTGTTTTTTTGTTAAATTTAAATTACCTCGTTATGTAATTTAAAGTGTTTTTTATTCAATTTTCCATTTTGCATTTTCGACACTTTTCATAGTAATGCCAATGGTTTGATGGAATTTTACATTTTAAACTTTTTTATAAAAAAATATAGTTTTTTAAAAAAGTATTTTTCTATTTTTTCACATTTTTTGGAATTTTTTCAAAAAATTATGTAGTTAAAAAACGATATAAATTTCATGTATACTTATTAATTTTAAAGTTACAGAATTATTACATTATTAATACTATATTTAACAGAAAAAGATAGCAAAAGAAAAAGCATGTCTATTAATCTAGACATGCTTTTTTAATTGGTGCACCACCAGGGACTCGAACCCTGGACCAATTGATTAAGAGTCAACTGCTCTACCAACTGAGCTAGTGGTACAAATTTAACGCTTAATTATTATACCAAATTTTTTTGTATTTGTAAACATTTCACATAATTTTTTTATTAATCTCTATCACAATTTATTTTTTTATGCTATACTTATCTAAATGAGGTGACAAAATGAATAAAGAAAAACTTAATATTCCGCTTATCATTATAATTGTTACTATAATTGTATTAATTATATTTATATCTATATTTATTAAATACATATCAATTAAGTCAGAAGAAAGCAACCAAAATGTAAATAATAATAGTGAAATAAAATATACCATATCTGAGGGGAACAACACAGTTATACCCGTCGATGAAAATTCCTCTATTAGAGTTATAACAGAATATGACGAAAATATGTTTAAAGGTCATAAATCATTAGTATTTTTTTGGGCATCTTGGTGTTCTCATTGTCAAGAGGAATACGATGTATTAAAAACCGCTATTTCTGAATATAAAAATAGAGGTTATGAAATATTTGTTATCTCACACGATTACAAGATTGATGAACTTAGCGATTTTATGAAACAAAATGATTTTGATTACGAAGTATATTTTGATGAAACTAGAATAATTAGAAAAAATATAAATCCTGAAGCATCTTCTGTTCCACTTACTTATATCTTGGACGAGAATGCTAAGTTAATAGACTTTCATGATGGTGCTATAACATTAGAAGAATTAAACGATTTAATAAATAGAAACATGTAGCAAAACATCCTAGAAATTAATCTAGGATGTTTATCATTTTTTCATATTAATATTCACTATTTCTGCTTTGATTTACCATCTATCTTATTACTTATTATTTTTAAATTCTCTAAATATTCCTTTTCTACGGGACTTATTGTTTTTACTTGATATTTTTTATACTCAGATTTAGCTTTTTCTATTGCTTTGTTGTGACTTACAGCACCAGCACCAACCAACAATTTTTCTCCTGTACTAGAAAGGATCGTATCTAACTGTGTAATATAATCATCCATATACATTGGTTTGTGTCTAATTGCTTATATTTCAGCAAAATCAAAATATCCAGATACTAAATTATTTAAAATTTTTAATTCCTCGTCGTCTAAATAATTCTTTGCAATTACGACATCACTCATAACAGGAATTTCACCCCTAAAATTGGTCAATCCCATAAATGGTTTATCTGAATCTGCTCTTTCATAAATAACCTCCGATGCCGTATGTCCATGTGCGGCAAAATGAAGTTTATTTTGAACAATTTTGAAAAATCGAATTGATTTACTATCCTTAGGATTATAGTCAAGCGGTTGCATACAAATCAAGAACTTGCCTATATAATACTTTTTCAGATGACCTTATATCTTTAATTCTAGCAAGTAACTCTTTCCAATAATTACCTCCGCTATTTCCTTTAAGTCTTTCATCATCCATAGTAAAGCCCTTAATCATATATTCTTTTAATCTTTCTGTTGCCCATTTTCTAAAATTAGTGGCAACCTTAGATTTTATTCTATATCCTAAAGAAATAATCATATCTAGGTTGTAATATTTAACTTTTCTTTCAACGCTTCTATTTCCTTCTTTTTGAACTGTCAAGAATTCCTTGACAGTTGAATTCTCTATTAATTCTTCTTCATCAAAGATGTTTTTAATATGCAAGCTTATATTTTGTTTAGTCGTATCTATAACTCTGCCATTTGTTGCTGAGATAACCATACAGTATCTTTTTCTATTTTTACATGTATTTTAGTTAATCCATCATCTGTTTGATATATAACAATATCACTATTTATCTTCTTTTCTTCCAATAAATAATACCTCCTAATTATTGTATTTAGAAGGATGTCAACATTATATTTATCTGTTTACATCCTTCTCTTATTTTATTCTTCACTATTTTTCCCACAACAGAACTTGTATTTTTTTCCACTTCCACATGTGCAAGGCTCATTTTTACCAACTTTTTTAGCTACTTTAACTGGCTGTTTTTTTACTGTTTCGTTACCTCCATATGCTGATACATTTTGTTTTTCATAATTTGCATTTATTTTTACTTCTTTATTTGGCACATTTGCTCTATCAAAATTTACAGTAAATACTGCTCTTAAAACATCTTCCTTAATAGCTTCATTCATTTCTTCAAACAAATCAAAACCTTCTATTTTATATGCATCTACTGGATTGTTTTGACCATATGATCTTAAATGAATTCCATCTTTTAAATGTGTCATATCATCTATATGATTCATCCATTTTTCATCTACTGTTTTAAGCATAATGAATTTTTCTATTTTTCTATATGCATCTATTGCACCTTTTTGTTTAAATTCTTTTATTCTTTCGTTATATATACTCTTAACTCTTTCTGATATTGTTACAAATATATTGTCTAAATCTAGCTTTTCTACATCTTCTTTTGCAATTAAGTCATGTCTTCCAAACAAATTATATAATGCAAGTTCAAATGATTCTAAATCTATTTCTTCTGCATTTCTTACATGTCCAATGTATTCGTAAACAAATTGATTTATTTTAGAGTTAAGTATTTTCATAATTGATTCTTCAACTGAATCGTTATCTAAGATTTGTCTTCTTTGGTTATATATAACATCTCTTTGTTTATTCATTACATCGTCATATTCAAGCACACTTTTTCTTATGCTATAATTTCTGCCTTCAACTCTTTTTTGAGCATTTTTTATAAGAGGAGTTAACATACCAAATTCTATTGGCATATCCTCCGGAAATTGCATAGAATCAGCAAGTGTAGAAACTGTATCCCCACCGAAAAGTTTCATCAAATCATCTTCTAAGGATATATAGAATTTACTTTCTCCTGGGTCACCTTGTCTTCCTGCTCTACCCCTTAATTGGTTGTCAATTCTTCTTGACTCATGTCTTTCGCTACCTATAATTTTTAATCCGCCAACTTCTACAACTTTTTTCTTATCCTCTTCTATTTCTTTCTTAAACTCTGCTTCTAGTTCTTTGTATTCTTTTCTTATTGCTAATAATTCTGCATCATCAGTATTTGCAAAACCTGATGCAAATTCTATTTTATCCTGATCTATACCTTTTGCTAATAGTTTCCTTTTTGCTAAAAATTCTGCATTTCCTCCAAGTAATATATCAGTACCTCTACCTGCCATATTTGTAGCAATTGTTACTGTTTTATATTTACCTGCTTGTGCAACAATTTCTGCCTCTTTATCATGGAATTTAGCATTTAATACTTTATGTGGTATTTTTGCTTTTTCCAAAAGTTTGCTTAATATTTCTGATTTTTCTATTGATACTGTACCTACCAGAACAGGTTGCCCTTTTTCGTAACTTTCTTTTACATCTTCAACTATTGCATTAAATTTACCTTTTTCGGTTTTGTATACAACATCATTTTTATCTATTCTTATAGTTTCTCTATTAGTTGGTATTTCTACTACATCTAGTCCATATATACCTTTAAATTCTACCTCTTCTGTTTTTGCTGTACCTGTCATACCAGAAAGTTTTGAATATAATCTAAAATAATTTTGAAATGTAATAGTAGCTAAGGTTTTAGATTCTCTTGCAATTTTAACACCTTCTTTTGCTTCAATAGCTTGGTGAAGTCCATCGCTATATCTTCTTCCTTCCATTATGCGTCCAGTAAATTCATCAACTATTAATATTTCTCCATCTTTTTCTATGTAATCAATATCTCTTTTCATTATGCCATGAGCCTTTAATGCCTGATTTATATGATGAGATATTTCCATATTTGACATATCCGATAATTCTTCTATACCAAAATATTTCTCACATTTTTCTGTTCCTCTTTCAGTTAAAGAAACACTTTTTGCTTTCAAATCTATTACGTAATCATAGTTTTCGTTGCCCGCATCAAACTCTTTATCGTTACTTTCTACTATAATTCTTGGAGTAAGTTTTCTAACTAATTTATCAGTTTTTTCATATAAATCAGTTGATTTGTCTCCCATACCAGATATTATTAAAGGAGTACGAGCTTCATCTATTAATATACTATCTATTTCGTCTACTATTGCATAGTTAAGCTGCCTTTGAACCATGTCTGATTTTGACATACACATATTATCTCTTAGATAATCAAATCCAAGTTCATTATTTGTAGCATATATAACATCACTCTCATATGCTTTTTTCTTATCCCTAGGCTGCATTCCAGGTACAACAAGTCCCACAGTTAGCCCTAAGAATTTATATACTTTTCCCATCCATACACTATCACGAGATGCTAAGTAATCATTAACAGTTACTACATGTACACCTTTTCCAGTAAGTGCATTTAAATATACAGGAAGTGTTGCAACTAATGTTTTACCTTCACCAGTTTTCATTTCAACAATTCTTCCTTGATGTAATATTATTCCACCTATTAATTGAACTCTAAAATGTTTCATATTAAGTACACGAAAAGATGCTTCTCTTACAACAGCAAATGCTTCAACAAGCAAATCTTCCAATGTTTCTCCATTTTTATATCTTGTTTTAAATTCTTCTGTTTTTGCTCTTAACTCATCATCAGATAATTTTTGCATATCTTCATCTAATGCTTCTATTTTATCTACAAGCGGTAATATTTTCTTTATTTCCCTTTTACTATATGAGCCAAAAATTTTTTCCATTATTCCCATTTATATATTTACCTCCATTTTTGCTACAATTATATATAACAAATATTTTTGTAATTATATCACAAAAGATAATAAAAAAAAAGACCAATAATTATTTAATTACTAGTCTTTTTTAGGTTCAGTCAGGTGGCGTTACAATAAACAGCTCACCAAAATAACTTGCATCTTTTAAAGCTTCTACTCTTTTCTGAATATGGTTACCATATTTTCCAAGATACTCAGCATTATGTCCGGAAAACTCGAATTTTTCTATCAGCGTATTTATTAACTCACTTGCATTTATAGTACCATATTTTATTTCCATTACAATCAAATCGGCATATGCTTTTGGAATCATAAGTGTTTCTGGATCGTCAGAATAAATTTGAGCAAACAGGTAATTATTTACTACTTTCTCAAATAAATTAAACGGCATATACATTCCTAAATTATCTAAGTATTGTTTTAATATCTTATTTATGTTCTTTTCTTCAAAAACAGTAAGTATTGATAATTCGTTGTATAATGAATATATCGTTTCTTCAAAAGCAATAAGTCCTGTTGTGTTAGATATGGTTGTTGGTACGCACTGCCAGTAATCTCTGCCGAAATAAAAATCGGATAACTTAGCAGATGTACTTGGAAATCTCTCGCAAATGCTTAAATCCTTATCGAGTTCCATTAAAAGATTTTTTGTCTCTTTAAAATATTCGTTTCCTCTTGGTATTTTCCGTTTAGACTTTGCGATTATCTTTTTAAGTCTATTAATATGAAGATTATAATTAGCATGAGCCATCTCTATAACTTCTAATGCTTTATTATTTTTTATTAAATTTATAAATTCTTCATAGGTTAATGTACATTCTTTGTTCTTCAAATACAGTTCAATAACATAATATACATTACATACCGCATTGTATACCCACTCTGGTTTTATATTTCCACCTGTTTTGCTAACGGCATAATCCATTGCTGGAAAAGATAAGTTGTTTTCAAGAGTCAATTCATCACAAATTCCCATTTCTTCTGCAAGCGAAAATAAAGTTAAAACAAGTTTACCTTCTTCTATATTTTTTGTTTTTTCTTTTAATATATCTTCTCTGGAAATTATTCCATTCATTATGATACCTCCTATAATAAAATTATTTATATAAATATATAGTGTACAAATATACAATAGTATTATAACATATATTACATTTTTTGTCAATTATGTATATAAATTATGTATACTTTATTGACATTTTTGCCTAACAATGGTATAATAGTATTGTATTAAATAGTTAATATATCTTGATATTGCAAGGTATAAATATATATTATAATTATGAAGGAGGATGTTCTATATGAACACAAAAAATTTAACTAATGAGGTAACTATTGCTGACAGCCAAAAGGCTATTCTTTCTTTACGCACATACGGACTAGCTCCTGAAAAGTGCGAAAAGATTTTAGCAGAAGAATGTGTAATTGCATCTGAAATCTTAACACCACAGTTTGCTATTTCCCCATCTCTTATAGAGATGTTTGGTGAACAGTTTATCTCAGATTCAATGTCATATGCTTATTTGTTTATGGAAGAGTATGGTTTGGAATGGTGTGATTATGAGCTTATCTTAAAAACACTATTAAAAGTATTTAGACCAGAAGATGTAATGTTTAGCCCTGAAAGAATACGAATGTTTATTAAAAACATTCGTAGAAAGGTATATTACAAGATTGCATCTGGTGATATGGATACATTCCATTCAGGATTAGTTGCAGCAATTGAAGAAATCGGAGATTTTGAAGACATCAAAGAGTTAAGTGAAGACCTTGACATTTTTGATGATATGGCTCCGGTGGATGAAGAAATTGAAGAAGACTAAACTTCAAGCTAGCCCCTTAATTTTTGGGGCTAGTTTTTTTGCATATATTACCTACTTGTGAATATGATTTAGTAAAGATTATTTTATGAGGTGATTTATGTTTGTCTTTAATGTAAAAGTTAATATAAAAAAAATAATGATTATACTTGGTGTTATTGCAGTATTAATTGCTATTTTCATAGAACTAGACTTGTTTAGTTCAAATACTAAAAATATTGAAATATATGAGGATAAATTTGATTATGTTATTACAGAACAAAATTTCACCAATATGTTAAAAACAATTCACGATAACATTGATAAAAACATAGGTAAAACTGTAAAAATTTCAGGATTTGTATTTACTATGCCAGATTTTAAGGATAATTATTTTGTATGTGGAAGAAATATGATTCTATCCGGAAATGAAAAAGTAGTTGGTTTTTTGTGTGATTATGAAAAGGCATATAATCTATTAGAATCAGAATGGGTAGAAGTTACGGGAGTTATAGAAAAAGGATTTTATCATACCGATATGCCAATCATTAAAGTAGAAACTCTGAATAAAATTACTGCACCAGAAAATACTTTTGTAAATCCTCCTTCTAACTAATAAATATATAGCAGCAGTTAAATAAATTAGCTGCTGCATTATTAATTTTATACTTTTGTGTTTTTATCTTCTTTTGTATATACAATTAAATTTTTCAAATATCCATATTCAAAAAGTTGTGAGAAAACATTTTTAAATATAACCATAACAACTGGACCAATTATCAATCCAAATAAACCAAATATTTTAAACGCAATATACATAGATATTAAAGTTAAAAATGGATGTACACCTAAATTATTACTTACTATCCTTGGTTCTACAAGCTGTCTTACAACTAATATAACAATATATGTAATTATTAAACCTATACCCAAAGACATATTCCCTACTATCGCAGAATATATTGCCCATGGGATTAATACTCCCCCTACACCAAGTATTGGTAAAGCATCTATTAATGCTATTACAAACGCAAGTGTAAACGGATATTGTTGTCTTAGTATTAAGAAAGCAATTAATAGTTCTACAAATGTTATACATATCATAACAAATTGTGCTTTTAAATATTGTGATAATGACACTATTGTTGCTTTTAAAATATTAGAAATCTTCCTTACAAATCTTTTCGGAAACATATCATGCACATACATTGATAGTTTTCTTCTATCAGTTACTAAAAATAACGTAGCTAAGATTGTTATTACCGTGTATATAAGTATATTTGGTATAAACATTATAAAGTTTAATGCAGAATTGAAAATTTTAGTTATATATTTTGATAAAGTACCCAAAAATTCAATTCCTATCTCATATATTTTATTTGATACAGAATCCGGTATGTTATTCATTGCGCTCACGTATTTTTCATATATAACCTCATATTTTTCTTTTATATAATCAAATATTATAGGTAAATCAACTGCAATTGAAACAGCCTCTTTAACAAGTCTTGATACAAGTAAATATACTAAAAAACCAACTAATGCATATACAAATAGAACTAATACAGTACCAACAATCTTTCTTGATATTTTTGTTCTCTTTACTATATACTCAACTATTTTTTCTAATATTATAGCAACAGCAACTGCTATAAGGAAAGGCCAAAAGAAAACAGCAAGTGCTAAACTAAGTAATACTAAACCAGATATTGCAACCAGACCTAATACTTTTAATATTGTTTTTTTATAATCTATCATTATTTCTCCCTTTCATGCATTTATATTATGCCAATTATATCACATGAAAATACACAATACAAAAATATTACATTTTTGTATAAAAAATACCAGAAAAAAAGATTTCAGATATCTCTATCCGAAATCTTTTTATTTTTAATCATAATCCGATGATGCTTTTGCATCTGTATCATAAAGAATAACTGTACCTTTAATTTGATTATACAACTCATTATTAGATATATGCCATACACCTTTTTCTAGTCCTATTCTTAATGAATTAACTGTTTTACCTAAATTTTCTTTTGTAAAACCTAGATATCCTTCATAATCCCATTGAGATGTATTCATATTATTACCATCATAATTATTATTATCTCGTGAATAACTAATTACCCTTTTTAAAGTTCCTCCATTATATTCATGAACTTCAATATTGAATTTAACTCCGATATATCCATCTTTTAATGGTGAATCTATATCATATTTATCATTATCATCTAACGCGACTGCTATTGTAGAGTTTGGTAATTTATATTCACCATACCAAATCTGAATAAAACCATTATCTGCAATTTGCATCATTTGATTTGTTAAAGTAATTTTAGAAGCAGTTCCTAAATATGTAGTTGTCTTTTTAAATGCTGGAGAAGGTTCAAACCTATATCTTTCTTCACTTTCTTCAAAAGTCAATCTATAACCATCATCTGGAACAAAATACAATTTATAGTTTTCTATCCCTACATATTTATTTTTGCTATCTTTATAGAAAAGTTTTACTCTAGGTATATAATTACCTTCCTTACTTACATAAAAGAATGATGGTGTTATAACAACATTTTTATTTTTATACTCCCCTGTCGTTTTTAAATCAAAACTAAATCTATAACCTAATTTCGGCGCTTTAGTATATGCGGCATTAGTATTTTTATATGGTCCTAATGGTAATGTAAATTGTTTCGTTATACCTATTTCTTTTGAATCCCTATCTAACATTTCATTAGTCTTAGTAGTGTATGTGTTCCATCTATATATTCCAGAATAATATGCTTTATTAGTATGCTTATTAATTACCGCTGATGTAGAAGTTCTAAATATATTTTTCCAGTCAACATCTTTTAAATCTGTAACTTTAAAATCATACACTCTATTTAGGTTTTCCGTTTTCTCCTTTATCTCTGCAACATAATTATTATGTCCTATTATATTTTTTCTATCATAATACACTTGATGAGTCTGCCCATTGTTATCATTGCCTAAAAATTTATTTTCCTCTGTTGTTACTGCTATTGCATCATCTATTCTTAATCTACCTATAGAAACATCATATGCTAAAGAAGATGGTGTATTATATGCTATTGCCCTTACTGTATAACTGTTTGTTTCTTGATTTACTACTCCCACAGCTTCATTAGCATCTGCCAATGCAAATGCGCTTATTTGTACTTTTCCATCCGAATCATATACCCCTGAGTATGAATTATATATTGGCCCAATCCAAGTGCCACTATTAACAACCCCAGTAAAATATCTCCTTCCACTTGAAGCTTGAGCATCTGTGATAATCACATCCTGCACATCAAAATTAAAACTAATGTAATACTCTTTTAGATATTTATTAGTATTTAATGATGCATATTCACTATTAGCTGTTGTAGATTGCATCTCTATTGTAAAACGTGAGTTCTTCTGTATTTGTTTACCAGCAACATTTAAATTTGATGTAGTATGATCTACATACTTGTTATCAGAAGTTTCATTTGCTATAACACTTGTTGAAAATGATATAGGAGTAAAGACATTAACAACATCTATATCTTTTGAAGTTTTATTATTTTCTCCATATTCCCATTTTATATCCGCAACCGCTGCTGGCGAAATAGTTGTTGATGAGCCTCCTACTTTTCCTTCTTTATTTCCCATTTCTGTATCACTAAAAGTAGCCTTTCCATTCGTTCTTGTCCATGAGAAATCATCTTTTTTACTTTCTTCTTCTGTAACATCGAAATTCAATTTTGTATTATTAGTAATTAATTTATATTGAATATTTCCAAATGAATATGCCTTTCCATTTAATCTTGTTTTAGGAATTGTTAAAGCTTGCTCTTCAAAATACTCTTTAGTTGTTACATTACTTGTTGGCATATATTTTGAGCCTTCTGCATTATCACTTGTTCCTCTTATAGATTTTGGATATACCGTAGATGTTTTTATAGTATTTGCCGTTGAATGCTTATATCCTTGAATACCTCCAATGCTCTCTAATCCCCTATTTGTTGTTAGAGAACTAGTATATTTAGACAAATCAATCCTTACTACTGACTTTTCTTCTGTTGCATATTTTTCAGTTTCATAGGCTTGTCTGCTTAGAGTTGTATTATTTTTATCCTCTCCCATTATATATATTGTTTTATCAGTATTTGGTATTGTATCAACAAAATATATTTGATCGTTCGTAAGCTTTATTTTAGCCACTGCTGACGCTCCTACTATTGGCTTACCAGCAGTTTTAATTTTTAAATTCTCATCCCCGCAATACTTAGATGCATTTTCTTCTGTAGCCTCAAATCCTTTTATAGTTGCGGCTAGTGAGTGAGTAGTTATTTTTTCATATATTAGTTCATTTACTTCGCTGTTTGCCATAGAAGTTGGAGTAGTTATATCATCGCCATTTTCATTATAATAATACAAATCAATATTAGATAATTTAATAGTGTTTGCTTCTGCTTCTGTATTTTCTGCCGTTCTTCCTAAACTTGTCGTAGTTCCTACTATCATACCTCTACATGCCGATTCATTAAATGTTGCATTTGTGAATATATTTTTATATTCTTGTGTAGGATTAATAGTATGTTTTCGTCCATCAAATAATGGTAAGCCTGAATTTGAATATCCATCTAATAATTCAATTTTACTAATTGTATATAATCTTAAATTCCTAGCTTTATAATAGGTAACCTCATATGGAATACTAAACCAAAATGGCATATTTTTCTCATTCCTATCAGCTACTGCCCAACTCCAAGAACTAGACCATGTCCCCCCACATGATTTATATTTAGGTTTGCCTTTATCATCTGTACCATTAGGAACAGATTTACTACATGTGCCCGTCTCTTTATCAGAAGAAGTATGTCCATTACTACAACTTGCAGACCAATTTTTATAATATACTGTATATGGTTGATAAATTGTATATAATAAATTTATTGTTCCAGTCTTATCCTTTTGTTGCTGTATATTTATAGCACCTAGCATGTATACATATGCATTATCAACTGACATTCTTAATTTTTCACCCGATGGTATTACATCGTATATAATATTCCCATCATTGTTACTAACTTTATTATTTATATTCGCACTATAACTATCATCTCCTGATAATATTGCTGGATTAGTCTCATCTTTTAATGTATAAAAAGATAATCTTCCTTTTTTTATTCTTTCAATTGGTGGTTCTACATTACTTGAATAATAGAAATCTATTACCACAATGTCATTTTCTATTCCAGTCTCAACATATTCCTCTGGTGCATCATACAATTCATCTGATAATCTTTCATCTAATTTGGATTTTGCATCCGCCAAATTTGTTCTAGAATAGGTTTTATTAGTACCTATACAAATATAGTTAGAATCAGTATTATCTGCTAATATTCTTAAATCTATATTATTAGCTACCATAAATCCTTCTTGATATCCAGTTTGAGTTAGATTTTCTGCTATAGTATCAGATTCTCCAAATGGATAAAATTTAGCTACACCAGTTCCATCTAATATTTTACCTCTACTTATTGCTTCATTTACATTTTCTAGATTTACTTTTTCATCGTAATCTGTTAAATCTATATGTCTAACATAAACTTTTTTATCTTCTTGTTTTTCCACAGGTTTCTTTCTATAGAAAAAATCTATTACTACATATTCTCCTTGGTCATACCCTGCTATAAGTTTATTTGTCCACTTATTTCCTTGTATATTTGTACCTAGATTTTGATTACAATTATTAGTTGCTTCTGTCAAATTATTACCTGTTCCCATTGCAGAGCCTATACATTCATACTCACTATTAATCTTATTAGACCATGTAGTTGCTTCTCTTATATATTGAACATCCTTTTTAGCAGAACCAGTCTGGCTTGTATAATATGAATGTGTATATTGAACGTTTCCAAATATATATAAACTGTTTGTATCAGTCAGTCTATAATAATCTGTATATCCTGTTTTCGCCTCATCTTCTGCTTTATATTCTTTAAATATTGGTGTACTTCCTCTATAATCACTTACTTTAATCGCTTGTCCTATAATTTCAGAAGGATTTAAAGTTCTATTTCCTTCATCTGCCAATCTATGTCTTATATATACATGCTTTTCATCTGATTCTATTGGTATGTCAAAAGTATTATCATAATAATTTATGAATGAATTAGCCGCTTGTGATTTAACAGAAGCTGTCGTTGGACTACTAGACCAACCCGAACTATTATTTCCTCTCAAAGTAGTTTCCCAAAATTTATATGCAGTGTCCATATTCATATAATATTTTCCATTACCAGAACCTGTTCTAAGAACAGCAGAGTTATATATACGAAGCGTCTTGGAAGTTTCCCCCTCAGTAAATTTTTCTTTTATCTGATTTATAGTTTCATCTTCAAGATAGTTGTCTGTTATATATACACCATCTACAACTGCATATCTATATGAATTGTTTTTCATTATAACTATATCGCCTATTGATAGTTTTAATATGTCTGATAGTCTCAGGTGATAATTTCTATTGTTTCTTTCTGAAGCTTGTGCCTCTTTGGTACTATATATCCCCTGATACAAACCAGTTTCTTCCAAAACATTCCACACAGATGCAACATACTCGTTTTGAACTTGCGGTTTTGATGTGTAATTTAATGTTTCCGTTAAATAATATCTTTGTACCTGACCAGCTGCTGCTTCAAGGGTATAGTTACTATTTATGTTTTTATGAAAATACTCAAAGGCTCTATGATATGTATTCCATTCAAAGTGTTCAGTTTCGTTATTAGCTTCTGTTTCATTTGCATATACCCAACCATCTGCATTCTTAGTAGCCTTATTATACTTTTCTTTTTCTTCATACGCTGCATCAATTTGTTTTCTATATGAATATCTTGTTTTGCCATTTATATTTTCTATTGGTTGTAACTGATAATTAATCTCATAACCTACTACATGATTAAAAGAAGTAATACTAATAAAGAGCAGTATAAAGAAATATATTATATTTATTTTTACTATGTGTTTTTTCATATTATCTCCTATAATTCATTTAATTTGCTTGCCTGTGTGTCATTTACAATTAAATCTATTATTGGTTCCATATCCAAGAATAAAGAATTACTCATAAGTGTTGTTCCCATTGGAACATCTACATATATTTCATATTGTTTATTCTTATATGTAACTTCTGTATTTCTTGTCAAATCTGCTAAAAGCAGATTTTTATCCGTATCAGAATTTTTAATTTCAAATTCAAGTTTTACTCTTGCTCTATATCTTGTTCCATCTAAATAAAATATTGGAAATTGTACTGTTGCTTTACCTTCTATTTGTATTTTATTCTCTTTTACATAATCAACATATTTGTTAATCTGCTCAGTATAATCATATCTTGAATATTCATTTATTGAATTAAGGAAAGTCTCACCATCAATTGTTTCATAATCAACATTTAAAAGCGCGTTATAATAAAGTTCTGTTCGATATTTCACTTGCGAATAATAATCTTTTCTATATTTATACGTTTCAGCAGGTGTTTTGTAATCTCTTCCACCCTCATTTATTCCTTTGTATTCATATGTAGCCTTATCCACAGAATATAATATATATGGATATATGTTAGCATTTTCAGGTTTGCTTTCTTCTTTCAAAACTAGTGTCTCGTTTTCAGGAGCCACAGTATTATATTTTTCAACAAATGTTATTACTAATTTATTAAATTCACCCTTGTTTAAATCGTTTGTTAATTTTATTTTTTTATTACTGTTTTCTATAAGACCACTTTGGGCAGCCTCATCAATATATCTTCTTTCATTTAAAGTGTATTCTTGCAAATTTTTAAAACTACTTTCTTTTTGACTAGCTATAGGAATTTCTAATAGTTTACTTCTTGCATTTAAGTATACCTCTAAACATTCCAGCATACTAACATTGTCGTCATAATTTTCCTTAGATATATAATTTTTATCTATTATTTCAAATGCCATTGCTAAATCTGACCATTCATCTGATTCAAATTCTCCTTTTGAATTAAACCCTCTACTTTCAACTTCGGTTGCATTATATATCGATGCTATTATTATTTTTACCATTTCTGCTTTAGTAAGCTTTTGTGATGATTTTGCGCTTTTATTAAAATATAAATCATCATAACCATATAATTCCATTTTTTCTTCATATTTAGCGTATTTTTTATTAATAATAAAATTTCTAATGCCTATATATCCTAAAGCAATAACAAGAAGAGAAATTAAAGCTAATAGAGTTATATTATATACTTTTTTATGCTTATTATAATGATTTAGTAATCTGTTTTTTCTTTTTTTGTTTGCTTTTAATTTCGAAGTTCTTTTTTCCTTTTCGTTATTTTTAGTTGTTTCTTTTTTTTCTGGTTGTTTAATAATATTCTTTTTTTCCATATTTTCTAATTCCCCCTCTTTTATGGATTACAAATAGGACATGGATAATATCCACTTGCCGCAGCATCTACTTTACTTGTAAAATATCCCCTAAATTCTTTATAACATCCTATATATATATAACAACTAGTTGAATTATGATAATAATCTAAATTAGCAATACCACTTCTTGCTTTTGATACATAATATTTTTCAGAAGTCTTTAATCCTGAAATACCATGACCTACATAATTTAGCTTTTCATTCCCTATATTTATACCTTGTATAAATGAAATTATACCTATATTGCTAACCATATCATCCCAATCAGATACCGATATGCTTGGGAATACAAATTCATAATCGGTATCAGAGTATAAATTATGGTTACTAACCGCAAAGGACATTTCATCTGACACTATAGATGATATTACCTGTGATCTACTATACTTTAAATGCTCAACAACTTCTGGTATTAGTTCAGGATTACTTGGACATAGTATAGAATTATTTTTTGAATCTTCTAAATAAAACCAAGTTATAGCAGAATTATCACCTATAACTCCTATATAATCATCCATGGTAAATATTACCGTTATTGGTTTTACTGAATCATCTAAATCATCACTAAATTGTTCAATGGCTTTTATTCCTGTCGTAGTTACCGCATAAGTATATGTAAAATATCTTTTTGGCTTTAAAATATAATCTATATTTTTACCCTCCGAATATGTATCCATAGAATATATATATACTCCGTTATAATCTACAATTGCAATAACCGGAATATGACTTTTTATATATTCTTCCGCTGTTTTATCTCCTTTTATTTCAAAATTATCAAACAAAGATTCAAAAAATGTATCAACTGCAACATTAGCATTGACCGCTACTTTATTTTCTGATACGCCAGAATAACCATAATCAATATCTTGTCCAATATTTTCAACATTTTTCATAGCATATGTAGCATCATCTATGGCAGAATCTATAATGTTTTTATAATATAATGTTGCTTCTTCTTTTTTTAATAAGAAAGATACATCAACATAAACTACTACTGCTATTGGTATTATTATCGCAATAAATATCATTGCTAAGTCAGTTGTTTTCATTTTTCCTCCTTTTACATATCATAAAATTCATATTTTATATAATATGCTTCTATTGTTCTATTAAACAATCCTATTGAGTGAATATCATTATTTCCTATTGAGCTATTTTTTCTTAATTCTGCCATTGTATATTTTCTATCAGTATAATTGTTATAATTAAAATATATACCGTACAAAGTATTTGTTGCTGGTGTATAAACATCTAAATGCCTTGGATATCTGGAATTTTCTACATTAATTCCAGGTGTAGTTGAACTACTAACATCCGTTCCTTTAATCCAAAAATCTACTATATGTGCATTTAAAATATGAGGAATATCTAAATTATATCCTTCGTACCAACCACTTGTTTGTACTTGTGCATTTGTTTCATTCTTAAACACTCCATATTGATAAGCCAAATCTTTGTTACTACACTCATCTACAGCGTATTTAAACTTGAATGTATATGTAATATGAGCTGATTGTTTACCTGGCCTAGCTGCATCTTCAATATAATAATCATATGTATAAGTTTTGCCAGGTTTAATTGCTAAATGAATATCTATAGGCTTTTTTCCACCAATTTCGTTTGCTGAATCATACCATGTAAATTCTTCGGTAGGTGAAGCAGGAGCAGGATCCACTCTCATACTACCTGTATAATTTCCTAACATTGTATGTGTATAATCAATTGCACCACTTCTAATTACAGTAGAACCACTACTTAAAGTATAGTGTAAAACTGGATTAATTGCATTACTTACAACAGAGAGTGGAAGAGATATTTCGAGCATAGATATTCTTCTATCAACATACCAATATCTAGGAGTATTATTTATAGGAATATGTACTGCTTCACCACTTGGAAAGTTATTCTTATCTTGTTGAGTAACATGATAATACCACCTCTGATTATATGGTATTGTTCTATTTAAATTGAATACAGAATTCATCATATCTGTACCATAACCCCATGTATTATTAGGAACATTCAAAATAACATCAGGCATATTAATAGTAAAGTTAAATGTTATTTTATCAGATTCTTGACCCCTATCATCTACTGCCCATGCTTTCACATAACAATCACCTATATAAAATGTTTCTGATATATTGGTAGTCATATTTATTTGACCTGTTCCTGACGCATTTACCTCTCTTGGTATAACCTCTTTTCCATTATTTATTTCGAATTTTATTTTCTTTATTTTTGATATAGCACTATTCGTTTTTGCTTTTGCAGTAAATTCAAATTCGACATTTCCTGTTGATGTAGTATATTGTCCATTATTATTAATTATTCTATTTGGATTAGATATGTATAAATCTTCCATAACTGGTTTGGTAGTATTATAGAAAACTATAAATTCTTCCGAATTTATTTGAGCTAACTCACCTGTTCTAGATTGCGCTGAGCCAGGTTTTATTTTAAGATTAGACCTCATATATGCATTATTCTCAAAATCATAAGTTATCTGTTTTAAAGTTATAAGATACTCAACTGAATATAAGTTATTTGCATCTCTTTTATATGAATTAGCTATTTCATTAACAACTATCTCATTAGCTGTTATGCCTGAAACCTCAACATGATTTTTTACATGATTTGCTCTTTGTTCTGGTGTAGTTAATATGTTATCACTTTCTCCTATAAATTCACTTATACCTTTATATGTTAATATAAAATG
Source organism: Clostridia bacterium (assembly GCA_045536565.1). Taxonomy (GTDB): domain Bacteria; phylum Bacillota; class Clostridia; order TANB77; family CAG-465; genus CALXJE01. The sequence goes on from JAZSNU010000013.1 coordinate 62,258, forward strand.
TATTTCCGATGAATTCCCTATTGCATCTTCAAGCCTTACTGCTATTCCATATATTTTTCCGTTTATCTCTCCTGTTATTTCGTCAATACTATCGGCTATTGCTTCGTATGGATAATTTTTATATTGATTGTCTTGTAAATACATTGGTTTTGATATAAAAGCATTTGTATTGGCAACTGTTGCATATTCTCCTCTTTCCCAATTATTTTCATATACAATTCCACCATAATTTACTACTATTCTTTCTTCAGTATTTCCTCCTAATAACCACGTCATTAATACTTGTGCCTGTGTTATATTAGTGTTTTTTACTCTCACATAAAATTTGTATCCTTCATCTAGTTCATAAAAATTAGTATTTATTATACTTTCAGTGTTTGCAATTATTTCGTTACTATATACTTTTTCTAATATTGCATCTGTATAATCAATTTTATACCTTTCATCATATACTTTTGAATCTCCCTCTAAAATTCCTTCTTCGATTAGTATTGGCTTATATGCTTCCAATTCTACTTCATAAGTATTGCCTGTTCTATCTAGTTCAGCTAAATAGCTCTCATACAACTTTTTACTTACATATCCATTATTTCTTACTTCATCTACAAAATTTGTTGTTGCTTCTATTACTATATTATTTGCTACACTATCATTTCTCATTGCTATATTATATATAGGGAATAATACTATTATAATAACTGCTAATATTGTTGCTAATAACACACTTATATTGTCTTGCATTTATTATTCCCTCCTTTATTTCAAATACAATGCTACTCTAAAACCAACTTCTTCTTTATTTAATGCATGTACACCTGCCGATTCATAATGCACATGAAAATTATAATTCATAGGCTTTCTTGTTGTTGCACGTTTATGAGTTAAAAATCCTCCTCCTCTGCTAACCCAGAATGCACTCTCTCCACATCTTAAATCTTTATATGATTCAGATGTCCACTCCCATACATTACCAGCCAAATCATAAATATTTTTTGCTTTATAGGTTTCGCTACTTCCTGTTTTCTTTAAATAACCGCTATAATTTCCCCATGTGCTATCTGAAAAATCAACTTCATCACTAATAAAACTCATTGTAGCATCCCATTGGGTACCTGTACATACCATTGAATAAACAGAGGCCGATCCCCTATACATTTGTCTTCCTAAATCAATACAAGCAAATCCAACTGTTGGATCACCATAGCCAGTATTGGCATAATGTGCATAATTAAAAACATATTTATTTTTTTTACTTACAACATAACTTGGTGGTCTATCTAAATAATTTGTCCTCTGAGAAGTAAGTTTTTCATCTCCCATTTCGTATCTTGCTATATAAAAGCCACCATACTTTTCTACACTATCTCTCATATTCATATACTCTGGTAAAATCCCATTAAAATTACCATATATAGTGTAATATGGATCTATAACTCTCCATTCTTGATTTGCACCATAATCTCTTGCAACATACGAATAATTTACATGAAATTCATTTATATCAGGAACTGGAATCCACACAAATTGATTATAATTTTCTTGCGCATATTCCTGTTCTTTACCTTCCAAAGAATTTGTTTCATATATTACGAACCCATCATTAATACTTGTTTCTCCTTCATATATTGAGTAAGTAAATCCCGCTGGCAAAGGTGGATGATTTACATCACCTGGAATTACACCACCGCCCGAAACACTTGTTCCAGTCATTTCTTCTGCGTTTGAAGCACTACTATTAGCTTTTTCAGTCGTTTCTACAAGTTTGATTTCAATATAGTCATTTTCTTTTGAATAATCGCTTACTATTACTTCATATTTTTTTAAAAGATCGACATTTAATTCCTCTACTAATATTTTTTCTAGGGATTTCCCTACATTTTCTGGTTTATTACCCTTAGATATTATATCATCTACTGTGATAGTAGTTCCATCCAACTTTTGCAACCATATATTATAGTCTGTGGTTTGTGGATTATTAATTTCAGTCATATAATTTGAAAAATATGATAATATTTCATATCCATTTATTGTTCTTTTTTTTACATCATCTACCGATACCGTTCTACTTCCAGTAGGAAGAGATGCATCATATTCTTTTGCTATTTCAGTTATATCTTTAACACTCATCATAAGATTTAAACCTACTGATAATGCCACAATAAGAATAAATATATTTACTCCTAATTGTATTGCTTGTTGTAATGATTCATCCACAAAACCTCCCCCTTCCTATATTAATTTATTTCCTATTAAAATTTATTATATAAATTCCGTTTTTTTGTTCTAGATTTGAAATATATGGCTTACTATATTCTTCTCTTGTTAATTCTATACTATCAGAACAATTCTCGCTTACACATACATCTACCGATTTATCATTTTCATATTTATCAATAGTATTTTGTACATCTATTCCATAAAATTCTGTGTTTGAATCTCTATATTTATCAAATTCATCTAGTCTACCTTCAAATGTAATATTTGTTTCCGCTGTTTGTTTGTATAATTGCTTTATTTCTGAAAATTCAAAAATAACAACTGTTACTATTAACAAAGTGACAAATATTGATACTCCAATCACGACTGCCTTTACTGCAATTTCATCCATGTTATACTTCTTCCTCCTAACAAAACATTCTCAACTTTTATTATATTAAAAGTTAAAAATTATTTTTCCAAGCCTCGCTATTGAAATTTTTATACCCTTCATCTGCTAACTTCGCATTAGCAGCAGCACTAGGATAAATCCCGATATTATTATTAAAAAATGTTATATATTGATTTGATTCTATCTTTCTAATTCTAACGTATCCATCACCATTGTTTTGAAAATTTACTGTTTCCTCAAAAGAATTATCTAACGGATCTCTCATTTGTTCAGAACCTCTTTGTGCTCTTGTATCTCTATGCTCTGGTGAAACATCTCCCGGGTTAACCCAAGAATACGAATTACCATCCCACAAATTAATAATATTCTTCCAATGGGCTGTCTTTGTATTATATTTCAAATGCTCTATTTGATTTAAATAAGCAGCATATGTTGATTCAACTAAACCCGGTAATGGATATACTGTACTATTATTTGAAAAAGCAAACTCCGTTTCTGGCCAAAGATATGAAAGTCCTCCGCCGCCACCAGCATTTGGGTCATGTGAAGCACCACCACCATAGTAACCTCCGCCGCCACCACCGGCGCCATCTACTGTTGCATTCCCACCTTGTAAAAGGCCGCCTTTTTCAACAGCTGGTACTCCATCATACCCAACAGATATAGTTGCAACCCCAGCGGTAGCTCCAATTCCTTCATAACTAGAAGATGCAGGTTTTCCATTTCCGGCACCTCCAAAATTTCCTCCATCTCCGCCATAACCATTATTTGATTTACTACTACACCCGCCGCCACCACCAGCGACCATTATTCTCGTAAGAAGGGATGCAGTATCCTTTTCGGTTTCTCCCTTTATTAATCTTATGTCTGTGGCTCCTCCGCCACCATATCCGCCATATGAATTTCCTCCTCCGTTGTATCCACCATTTTCGGTATTACCAGATGAATATAGAGTACCTTTTCCGCCTATATACAAATATATAGTAGTATCTTTATGAACATAATAATGTGTTTTTATATATGCTCCAAAGCAGTAGTTTAGTCGTCTTGTTAGATCATCAGGATTTCCAAAATAATTAGTAGTAGAAGGATAACCGCCAGATGCTCCCCATAATTCTATTTCATATACATTTCCACCTTCTAATGTAACTTCTTGAACATCGCCAGTATAATAATACACACTTCCTAAATCTGTTTTAATATAACCATTATTAATCACACCATCATTGTTTACTGTCCCGCCATATTCAACAAATATTTTAGCTACATCGTCTGATCCAACATTAGCTGTCAACATATTATATAAAACACCTGCCATAGTTTTATTCGAATTTTTAACAGTAACAATTATTTTGTCACCTTTATTCATAACATATGAATTTTCGTTTTTATATGCATTAGAAATATATGTATCTATTTCTCCTAATCTACACAATCTCAAAAATTCTAATTTAGTAAGTCCAGTTCCCCTAAAAATTCTTTCTACTATTTGTTTATCAGAAATTATCTCTTCATTTATAGCTTGCGCTGTTTCTATAAGCCAAGGCCCTGCATCATTGAAATAATAAATTTCTGTTCCTACGTGTAATGCCGAGTCACCATCTAGATAATCATCTATATATTTTTCATAATCTAGAATCATAGAAACTTTCCCTTTTTTGTATGCATTGTTTTCAATTACGTAATTTCCGCTATTATCTTTAAGCTTTTCATAAATATAAATCACGGGGTCATATCTTTTTTTTACATGTTCTAGCGTGATTTCATACGAATTATTTGTAGCATATACTCCTGATACAAATTCATTGTACATATCGGGCGAAATATATCCTTTGTTTGTAGCATTATCAACAAAATTTTGAGTTATTTTTAGTACTAAACTATATGATATGTCATCTATTTTCTCAAATGCAACATATATAGGTACTATAAACAAAACCAAAACACCTACTATAGCTGATATTATTTTTTGTAATGAAGATTCCATCAATACCTCCTAAAATCTAAAAGTTGCTATTATTTTTTCTTTATTCCCCTCTATCTTTTTTTCTAAATCAAAGAAATAATTTGGTCTTATATTGCTATCACGAACTATTGTGTTACTTGTTGAATAATAATCTGTATTATCAAATATTAGTTTTTTATCATTAATTTTATCATCAACCGACATGTATACAGTAACAACATCATCGTTCCAATAATACTCCATCAGATGTCTAAGATCTCTTCCCGTTATTAGTTCTGATTCAAGTATAGTATCTATATATTTCTTATCCGCATTTGCTATATCATGACGATTAGCCATAGTAGCTGTACTTTTTGCTGTATCATAGAAGTTTATAATTAAACTTATAGTTATAATCGAAACAAAAACACTTACCCCTATAAATACAGCCCTACTTGCATTTTCATCCATATTTATCACCTTTTTATACAATTAAATTTTACCATAAAACAGGCTTAAAATATATGTCTCAAAGTATATGTAATATAAATATATTTAATTTGTAATATTTTTGTAATCATATACATGAAACACGGATAATTACTAGCTTTTCTAAACATTATTTCGACATTATCTTTGATAAAAAACTTATGCGCAAAATATCAATTTTGCAAAAACAACACAGCTGGTTAACACACGAGTTATTTACCGTGTTTAACATATATGTACATATATCTAAACAAAAGATATATTGAGATAAATCTATAAAAATTAAAGGAGGAAAAGATTATGGATAACGCTCAAAAAGCAATTATGATTGGTGTTGGTTTATTTATAACAATCATTATTATTTCAGCAGTACTATTAATAGTTAATCTAGGTACTGATTTAATTGACGAATCAACTGCAAAACTTGATTCAATAAGTTCATCACTACAAGGGTCATTAACAGAAAATTATGATGGTAAAATAATGACTGGATCTCGTGTAATAAATGCAATAAAAGAATATGCAAATGGTGGTGAAGTTTCAATTGTTCTTTATAACAAATCGAATGTAGCAGTAGCTTGGACAGGTGCAAAGAAAATTGGAGATTTAGCTGATGTTTCTAAAATAGGTACTACAGATGTTAAGTTAGCTAATGATTCAACGGGTTTGACAGATTGGGCTGGTGATAAAACTAATTTAAGTGATTTTTCAAATAATACAAAAGGAGAGGTATATGTAAACCCATCTAAACAATACAAAGTATCAGTTGTAAGAACATCTGCTGATGCAGTTGTAGGAATTGTATTCCAACCAGTAGCCTAGCTAATTATTATTAAAAGTTAATAGTGGGGTGCGGATAACTAAAAAGTTATGGCTGTATAATTTAGGTTGGGGTGTGTAAAAACACTTCAACCTTTTTATTGCATAAAAATTGCAATTAAATCATTTTTACCTTAAAATGTAGTTGATTAGAAAACAAAGAAAGGTTTTGGTGATTTAATTGCGTAAAAATGATATAACAGATTTCTTTAATTTGCAAGAGGTTAAAGTAGATTTTCATAAATGTTCTAAAAGTTTAATTGAACTTTGGATTAAATGTCCTGTTAAGGAACATATTTGTCCTGTTTGTAATTCTTCTACTTCTCGTATACACGACTACTATACTCGTTCTTTTAACCATATTAAAGTTGGTCAAAAAACTACTAGGATATATTACAAGCAGCGCAGATATGTTTGTTTACATTGTGGTAAAAGATTTGCTGAGAAGAATACTTTTATACAGAAATTTTACAGGCATTCCAATGATGTTGTTAATACTGTATTTGATCAACTTACTCAGATTCGTAGTCTCTCTCAGATAGGCTATGATAACAATATGTCTGCTCAAAATGTTTCTAGACTTATGAATAAATTTATGCCTATCTTTCATAATACTACTTCTCTTCCAGAAGCTATTGGTATTGATGAATTTAAAGGTAATGCTGGTGGTAACAAATTTCAAGTTTATATTACTAATCTTAAAACTGGTAAAGTTATTGATATTATCTCCGCCAGGTCAGAAGATGCTTTGTATAATTTCTTTAGAAAAATTTCTAATCCTAAAGATGTTAAATTTGTTGCTATGGATTTATCTCTTTTCTTTAAAAGTATTATTGCAGACATTTTTCCTAATGCTAAAATTATTGCTGATACTTTTCATTTTACTAGACTTATGCATTGGGCCTTAGATAATGTTAGAAAAGATGTTCAAAAAGGATTACCAAAAGATATGCGTATCTACTTTAAACACAGTAGATATGTTCTTCACAAAAGAATTATCGACTTAAATCCTGATCAATATCATCAACTTACTAATATGCTTGATTACAATGAAAATCTTAGATGGGCTTATTCTATTGTTCAAAACTTGTTTGAGATTATTGATGAAAAAAATCCTGGTAAGAAAGTTACTCTTTTTAAAGAGTTTATGACATATGCTAGCAATTGTGACTTGCCAGAATTTAACAAACATATTCAAACTTACTTTAAATGGCATAAATATATTATCAATTCTTTTTATACCAACTATTCTAATGGTATTACAGAAGGTTTAAATACTAAGATTAAAACTTTAAAAAGAGTTTCTTTTGGATTTAGAAATTTTCAAAACTTTAGATTAAGAATTTTAATGGCTTGTTCTTAAATCTAATATATTAATTTGTTTTAATTAAATTAGCCGTTAGGCTTGCGTTAGCATGCCCAAAAATATATATTTCAATTACTTTTTAAGTGTATTAACACTGCATACCTAAAAAGTCCATAAAAAGTGAGATGCAGATAACTTTTTAGTTATCCGCACCCCAACTATTGACTTAGAGTCTAAATTCTGTATATTTTTTAACTTTTGAATTAATATATTATGCTGATGGTAAAACAGTTATATCACTAGTTCCTACAAGATCAGAAGGTATAAATATTACTCCAACCATTGCATCACCGTCTACACGAATTACATAAGCATTGTATCTTGCACTAGTATTTACATAAGTAATTCCTGCAAAATTAACATCAGTAAATCTAGTCATAGCAATAGTAGCAGCATCATCTGAGTTTGTATAATGATCTGAGCTGATTTCAGCAGTTCCATCAACAGGATCGATTGTTATTTGTATATCAGCACCATTAGCTTGACCAGCTAAATTTCTAGCACCAACACTTGCAACAGAATTTCCATCATCATTAACTAGAACTATTGATAGGTCTGTTGCTGTCATGTATTGTTGTATAGCACCTCTTACTTGTGTTCCTGATACTACTTTAGCATCATAGTTTTGTAATATTTGGTTTTGTAATGATGATGACATTGAACTTAAATTACTTGTTGCGTCATCAACTAATCCAGTACCCAAGTTTACTACTAATAGTACTGCTGAAATAATAATGATTGTTATAAATAAACCAACACCAATCATAATTGCTTTTTGAGCGTTATCCATAATCATTTCCTCCTTTTATTTTATAGATTTCTCTCATATATATCTTTTGTATAGATATATGTACATATATGTTAAACACGAGATATATTCGTGTATTAACCATTTTGTTTTTTTGTGCAAAAATGCTATTTTGCGTAATTACATTGCACCCATTTGAGTAAAGTATGTTGCCATTTGCATTATACTTACTATCATTAGTGGCCCAACGAAATATCCTGCTACAAGAATAATCATAGGTGTAAAACCAATTGCTTTTCCCATTGCAACTTTCTTCTGTATAACCCTTTCGTTTGCCTCTTTTCTTTTTTCATAGTAAAAGTTTCTTTCAGTTTCTAATTCATCAAAAGCCTCTCTTACTGGTATTCTCTCAACTGCTGAAAGTAATCCATCTACTATTCTCTTAAAATCTTTATTTGGTACTCTGTCTTTAAGTTCTTCTAATGCTTCTGATGCTCCTGCTTCATAATTGTTAAGCGCTGTTGCTATTGCATCTTTAAAAGCATATGAATATCTTTCAAGCCATTCTAATATCGTTTGTACATCAACTCTTTCTATATACATAAGCATAAGAATAATTGATTGAAATTGCATTATTTCATTTTCTTTTTCCATTTCTCTCATTTTGTTTCTAACAAACATTATGACATCTGGTACAAAATACGCAATAAATCCAACTCCCAATGATATTATTAATTCCCAATATTTCAAGTATATCCCTTGAACTTGTGTTACTTTGTTATATATTCTATCAACTTGTTCCTCTGTTGCACTACCTTCTTTTGCCTCTATATCAGCCTTAATTTGGTCTTTTGTTATTTTAGAATCTCCTCTATATTCTTCTACATACACCGCATCTTGCTCTGCCATAAGATTTGCCGCTGCCTCATCTTCTTCTGAAAGCTTACCAAGTTCTAAAAACTCGTCTGCTATTCCAGTAAATACAGCATTAAAATCTATGTGATGCATATTTAGTATAAGTGTAAGTGAAAATACAAAACCAATTAATGCCGCTGCGACTTTATTTACATAAAACCACTCTAATGTCAAAAATGCGTTTGTGTTTTTTATCATTTCCGTTTTCTTTTTTCGCTTGGTAGTGTATTCTGCTGGTATTAAACCATCAACTATCTTTCTTACTAGTGGAATAGAATATGCTCTATCTTGCCACTTTTTAGTTGCTATCCTATCAAATTTTATTTGATCTGAATCTTCTCTTATTACTCTAAGAGCAAAATAACAAACAAATATTGATATAAGTATAAGTGCTTTTATTATAAAGCCAAAGCTACTGTTGTAGAAGTTTATAAGTGCTGCAAAATTGCTCTCAGCCCAACTTTGTATAATATTTGTAAAGAATATTGGTGCTACTGCAATTGCTGTTAAACTTCTAAACATATAATTAATTTTATCTCTTTTTAATATTTCAAGATATACATCATTAACTATATTATTAAGATTCTTTAAATATATTGATGTACCGTCTACTTTTCTATCTCCTAGTTCCATAGTAAGATACGAAACACCTGCAAATAGTTTTAAAAATCTATTTGGTGCAGTATCATAATATTTTTCTAATTGAACTTCTGGATTATCTGCAAGTATTGCCTCTTTTATTCTTTTTACTTGTGGTGTAATTTCTTTATCTTCAAGTTCATCAATAGCATCATTAAAAGCCTCTTCTATCATTCCATGTTCATGGAATGAGTGTCTTATTTCAGTAAACACTTCTGGTATCTGTCTTAATATCTTATCTGCAACTCCATTAACTCTGTAATTAGTTATTACCTCATTAACTAAAAGAACTGCAATAATTACTATAAGTTGCATGTATAAATCGTTCGTAACATTTATAAATATAAATAGTGCTACAAATATAAATATTACGGATGAAAGCATTATACTTCCTGTTTTTCTTCTTATTTCATATTCAGTATAATCGTTAACCATTTCAAGTTTCAAACGAACTTTTCTAGTATAGTATTTAACAACTGGTATTGATATACATATTATATAAAATGCTTGATATACTCTATCGAATATATCTGAAAAACTAGTTTTTTTCTTTACAACAATCTGATCTTTTTGGAAAAGAGCACTATTTTTTTTATATTTTTTCTTCATCATATTAAAATATATTAATAATGCTGCCATTCCTACAACAGAGAACGCGACTAAACCAATTGCTATATAAACTATCATTTAATCACCCCCATGCTGTATCTATGAATTTGTCAAAATCTTTCATGTCTTCTGGTGACATATTCTCTCTCATTGCTTTTATATTTTCTTCACTTATTGGATGAACCATTACATATTTTCCATCTCTAAACTCAACTATGTTATGATATTCATAGTTTGCTGTTTGTGTCATATGTCTAAAATACTCAGTGGCATTATCCATAAACGCTGTCCATTTATCTTCCATTGTCTTTTTATTTCTATAATTTTCGTTATAATTAAATGTTTTTTCCTTAGGTACACATTCAGTTATTCTTTCTATATACCTAGAACCATCTACACCTCTTTTTAAGTGTACATCAAAGTTTATAACATTAACAACTTGCACTTCTGCAACATCTTCATCATTAAACATTCCTATTTTTAAAAGTGAGTTTCTAAGCGCTGTTATCAAGTTAGGGAAAGTTTTAGCATGGTGAGTAAATAGCGTAAACTTAGATGCAACCTGTGCCATTTGTATCATCCACGCAGCAACCGGATCAGTTGCAACCTCTCCTAGAATGTTAACACCACCATCTGTCTTTTTCTGAACATCAAGTCCCATTTGACCTGTTATTGTTTCAGTCTCTCTTAAAGACAAGATGTTGTTATGTGGATATATTTTTCTTAAATGCAACTCGAATGCTGTTTCTTGTACCCTGATTGTTATTGTAGGGTAGATATATTTCATTATTGCCATAAGCAATGTAGTTTTACCACAACCTTGCTCACCAGTTATTGCTGTTACCCTTGCTCCTCTGATTAAGAATTTAAGCATTTGTATAACTGGTTCTTTACCTTCGTGTGTTAATAATTGTTCTGTATTAAGTAATGTTGGTGGAGCAAACTTTCTTACGAAGAATGCCCAAGATTCAGAAAAGTTTGGTCTTAAAACAACTACACGGGAACCATCTTTCATTTCGTTAATTTTGAAACCAACTGATTCTGAAAGTTGTCCAGGGTTATTATATTTGTATATGTTCTGACAAACTCTTTTAAGTTCTGACTCTGACCCAAATGATAAGAACGATAAATACATTGCTTTACCTTTATAGAATACCCAAACTGAATCATAAGACATTGGTATGTTTATCTTTCCAGTAGCATCAAGGTATTCTTCCATATCACCTACTTGATCAAGGAATGACGGAGGTATACCAGATACACCACCAGATACACCATCTATATTTTGGTCTCTAACCTCATCTATAACACTGTATCCTTTATATCCTTGATATACTCTTTGAACAACAATTTCTAATTTATCATCAAAACTCAGTGTTATGTTTTCCATTTGCTCATTAAATATTTTATCTATTTCTTCTGCTGTTACCACATATGATGGAACATTAGGGTCATACTCGAATTTAGGAACATCCAGTTCATATTCAGTAACAATTTGAGAAAATGCATTATTCCCATATTTTTTCTTATATTCATGAAGTAATATTTCAAATTTATCTTGCGCCGTTAGTTTTTCGTAATTATCAAAATTTATTGCGTAATTTATGTTTTTCGAATTTACTTTATAGTTATTTGATAAAAGATCAAACATTAAGGTTTTAACATACTTTTTATCACTAGAATCTGCATATGCTGCACCTTTTAAAGCCTTTTTAAGCTCATATTTTGTATTTTTTCTTCTTTCAAATTCATCTTCTGAAAGAGCTAAATCATACAAATTCATTCTTGTTATTTCATCAAATTGATTTTTTATATAATCAGTTAACCCTTGCAAATTATATGCAAGTCTTTCTCTTTCTACTTCACTAACCTCTGCCGTTTTCTTTCCACCTTTTGCTAAAGAATATATAGCTAGTACAACAAAAGCAATTATTACAACTATAAGTATAAAGTTTATTATAAAAGTTGTTGACACGACATTAGCTCCTCCTTTCAATGATATATTGGCTATAAATCTCTAATCTTTGATATTTCCATTATTTTCTTAACAATTTTTCTTACTTCGCTTATAAAGTAACCATTGTAATCTCTTGCATCTGCTTTCGCATTTTTATAAAAGAAATCAATAGCGGCACCATCGTTACAAGCATCCATAAATATATAATTATGCGGAACCGCAAATATTGGTGTTTTTGTTTTATATCTACCTTTTATATTAAACAAATTGCATTTTGATTTATTCTCATAATCACCAATAACAATAATTTTGTTTTTATCTTTTATATATTCATTTTTCTCAATTTCTTCAAAAAACTCATCTAATCTTGCAATATCTTGATTAATAGTACATACTAACAAATCTGCATCTTCTATTACTTCCCTTACATAATCATTAATAGTTCCTTTTGGCAAATCTACAATTGCAAAATCATAAGCCTCATCTGCTTTTCTAACAATAGCAGGGAATGTTTCAGATAGAGATACAAATTGTTCTCTTGTTGTTACATTCGTACCATACATAATATCCAATCTTTGCTTTAAAACTGGTTTTGCATAGTTTCTTATACTTTCAGGTGTTAGTTTGTTGCTATCAACCAATCTAGATAAAGCAGTCATACCTATGTTAGAATTAGAAAATATATTCATATTTTTTAATTGATCATAGTCTGTAAAAGAACTCTCAATTTTTCTTGTTTGCCAATGTGCATGTAAAAGTATTGCGTTTATATCTTCTTCCATTCCCATAAGAGTACTTACTGCTATCGCTGCATGTGTATTTCCTGTCATTCTTGAAACTGGGCTCCAAAACACTATTTTAGGCATATTTATCTATTCCTCCTACTACCGTTTTTTATTTCTCTTTTCATTTCATTAGATGTTACATCTTTTAAAATATCCGAACTAATTTCTGCAACCAAATTAACAAACATCTTAGTATGCTTCATTATATCAATGATTCCACTATGTTGTGCCTCTATATCAGCAATTCTATCTTGATCTTCATAATTTAATTCATACATGTTTTCGTTCCATTCAATTGCAAAATTTATTAGTTTATTTTCATAATAAACTTCACTTGCTCTTGTTATATAATATTTAAATAAAACTTTCGTTAATTCTAACTTCTTATCTAGTGGTTTATATATCATCATTGTTTTAAGAAGCTCTGAATTTTTAGACATAGAAATATTTGAATATTCTACAAAGAAATATGTTTTACTTATTCCTCTTGCTCTAAAATTTTCATAAGCGACAGGATTATCTATATCAAGAAGTATATAATCATATAAAGCTATATTTAACTCTCTTTTGCAAATGTAATTTTCTACATCATGCATATTTTTAAATCCAACTGCAAAATCAATAGAATCATATTGGGTAATATACTCTTTTTCCTTAACTGACAAAGAAGGTATTGTGTATTTCATTCTTTCTTCAACAGTTCCATCTATAACTAAAACTGTTTTCCCTGTATAATTTATTGCTTTTGCTAGATTTATAACAAAATCCGTTTTATTAACATATCCTGCTAGTGCAATTACTTCTTGCATTTTATCCTCTCCTTAATATAATTACTGTCCTAATGTTTGATTTCTTAAAGCTTGTTGTGCTGATATTTGACTAGATAATCCAGAAACTGCTGCTTGATATCCATCTCCACTTGCAGTAACGAATTCTGCCATGTTTGTTTCTATCTGCATTCTAATATCGGCACTTAATTTAGCCTTTGCTTCCTCTGCAATATATTTATTGTTTTCCATATGTCTTCTTATTATATCGCTTGGTTGATATGTTCTTTCAACCACATCATAAGATTCAATATAATATCTATATTCAATTGCATATTTTAATAATAAGTCAGTTAAATTATTTGTGAAATTAATATACTCTTGTGTTGTTTCTTCTTTTTTATCATCTTTGTTTTCATCAGCAGAATTTTCAGTATTAATATCTGTCTCAACATCTTCTTCTACTTCACTTGTTACATCTTTTGCAACTTCATCTGGTACTGATAACGCAACTGTTCCATCTGCAACATCTTTTTCTATTTTTTCTACCAAGTCTCTTTTGGCTATGTCTGTAATACTAACCTGGTTTCCATCTTCGTCAATAATAAAGTCTCCTACTTTTATTTGTGTTGCTGGATCTACATATCTAACACCATAAAGTTCCGAAGCACCTTCTGACAGATACACATCGACAATAGCGCTGTTTAAATAGTATAAGTTTTCTTCATCTAAATACAAGTCAATAGCATTACCAGTAATTTTTCTAACTTTTATTTGTGGAATTACAATATACTCTAAACCACTTGCCATTTTCATTTTTATATCTATATATTCACCCTCAACTAATCCTGATGGTAACTTTACAGATGTTACTTCTTGTATTCTTTCATCAACAGTAACAACTTCATCTCCAAACATACTTCCAACCAATGGTATATTTGCTGGTATATTATATTTAGCTATTTTGCCTACTGCTCCATACCCAATAAGATTTGTAGGAGATGAACTAATATGAACTCTTGCAGATGTTAACATATCATCTGTAATTGTTTCACCTTGAATAACATCTCTATTTAGCATTACAACCTCTGTTGTGTAATTTGCTATATATTCTTCATTTGTCCCCTCTTTATATGAATTTACAACACTAATTGACCATATAAGAGTTATTGCAATACCGATTATTCCTATACCTGCGCCAATCAATATTCCGTATATTAATCTCTTTCTTATTTGACTCATTCCTATCATATGTACAACCTCCAATAATTCTCTTAAAATAATATCGTATTTAAGTTGTATTTTCAACACATTTTTTTGAAATAACAATGTCTTTAACTAAAATATAAAAAAAATGTAATATTATTGTAATATTACATTTTTTATCTAACAAAATACTATGTTTTTCGCTTTAAAAATACTCTTTCTCTTAGAATATTTTTTCGTTCATCACATATATATTTAATGCTTTTTTCACATAGTCAAGAACCTTTGATTTTTGCACATCTTGTTTTATTATGACATTTACTTTTCCTATTTGATTACCCTCTTTACTTGTATATATAACCTCACCTACTTTATCACCTTTTTTGAGCGGAGCACATAGTTTATTGTCCATTTTAATTTCTTTATGGCATTCGATTTTTTTACCTTTTTCATTTAATATACTTATGTCATTTTCAAGTATCGCATCAACTTTTCCGCCTAAATATTTATTAATGTTTATTTTATCTATAACTTCACCTTTTTCACATATTTTTTGTGTTTCATAATTTGCAAATCCATAATTAAGTAGTTGCTTTGCCTCTTCATTTCTTATATCCGAACTTGGAGCAGTAAGTATAACAGCAACAAGAGACATTCCATTTTTTGTTGCAGTAGCACTTAGGTTATATTTAGCAATTGATGTATAACCAGTTTTTAAACCCGTAGCACCATCATAGTATCTTATTAATTTATTTGTATTAGATAATGCAAAAGTTCCTCCTCTTATACTATCCATCCATATTGTTGTATATTTTGTTATATCTTTATGTTTTGTCATAAGTTCTCTTGACATAGTAGCTATATCTCTTGCCGTTGTATAGTGATTTTCATCATCTATACCATGTACATTTACAAAATTAGTACCTGTCATTCCTAACTCTTTTGCCTTATCATTCATCATTTTTACAAAATTTTGTTCATTCCCACCTATTAATTCTGCCATTGCTATGCATACATCATTTGCGCTAACTACACATATGCATTTTAATGCTTCATCTACTGTTATCTGTTCTCCAACTTTAAACCATATTTGAGATCCACCCATAGATGCTGCATTCTCACTACATGTTACCATATCTGTGTATGCAAGTTTTCCCGAATCAACAGACTCCATTATTAAAAGAAGTGTCATAATTTTAGTAACACTTGCAGGATAAGCCTTTTCATCTGCATTATTTTCATATATTACAGTTCCAGTATCCATATCCATTAATATTTGAGATTTAGAAGTAAAATTAAAATTAGCATCGCTTACCGCCGTTTTGGTTTCTACCTCTTTAACAGTTTCTACACTTTCTTGCATGTTATTTTCGCTTACTACTTCTTCTACAACCGCAAATGTTGGAAGCTCTTCTGCTGCATATATAACTGGTATTATAATATTTACTATTAAACATATAATTAGCATTAAGCATATTTTTCTTTGCATAAAAAATCACTCCTTATACCTATATTAAAGTATATGGAATGATTTTAATTTTATGAAAATTTAAGTAATTACTTTTCTAAACTTTCCTATTAAATATATCACGACAGGTACTACCACACCAAATAATATGTATAACAGACCTCCTATTCCTCTTGAATAATCTTCAAGTTCAAAAATATTGTTTACAGCGTAGATACTTAATATATACTCTAAAAAAAGTACTGGAATAATCATATTCTTTCTACTATCAGTATTAAATATTTTTGTGATTAGTTCTGTAATAACATAGATAAGGGCAATTATAAGTACAATATCTGTTACTATCCAAAATGTTATTGCTAGTGCTTCCATTCTTTCTAAAACCGTAAAAAGTTCAATATTTTTTAGTGCTATAAAATACGGCTGAGTAAAAGCCTGAGAAAGTTTAGAGCCAAACACGCCAACCGTTGTAAGTGTTATAACAGCACCTATTGATGCTGCAACAGTTACATATTTCATACCCGTTTTTAAGAAAATTTCTTTATCTTTTACATGCTCTACCAGAAACAACATACAAGGTAAGTACACAAAAATTGCAGTTATAGGTAAAACTCCCATAAATATATTATCTATATCATATATTGTTGTTGGATATATGTTTGCTATTTTAATTTCAGGTATTGTTATAAAAAAGACTGCTGCTATAAAAAAGAGAAGAGGTATCCATATAAACTCACTGAATCTAGCAAAACCTTGTATATTATTTCTTGTAATTAAATACACTACGAAAAGAAGTGATATTATAAAGAACTCTATTTGAACACTTGTAAATATTGATGCCATGCATTTTTCTGCAAAATATCTAATTCTAAATGTTAAAAATATTATGCACATTATAAGATATAAAGCCATTACAATTTTAGCCCCTGTTTTTCCAAGTATTCTCTCAAAACTTCGTTCTAAGGATTTATCTTTTCCCTTCCTCATTATAGCGTAGAAAATATATAATAACACAAACATTGGAATAAGGGCAGCAAGAGAAGATATCCATGTGTTTTGCTCTGCAAAATATGCGCTATATTTAGGTACTATTCTTATTACAAGTGCTGCTACTCCTATAACAAATATTATAAAGAATTGTCTCATACTTATCTTGCTTTCTATTTTATCCATACAAACCTCTCTAAATTAATTTTATTATTTAGCATTCCTAAAAGACTATTGCTGTATTCATCCGAATAATAACTAATACATAAAACCACACTAAGCAGCACAACACTTCCATATATTATTAACTCTTTTTTATCTTTTGCTATTTTATTACAAATTATATCTTGCACCGCAACTATTAAAAAAATAATCCATATAAATTTCATTTTTGTTCTCCTTACTTGTGAATTTGATATGTATCATATGTTCTTTCAATATCTACTTCAACTTTTATTTTTATATCTAAGCTCCCATATGTTTTATTAAAATTTTCTTTTATCTTTCTATACTTATATGGGTGTGTTACATTTAACTTTTCGCCTATACTAAATATATCAAGATTTAACTCCTGACTTTTATTTACGAGTTGTTCAACTTGTTTTTTTACCTTCTTTTCCTGCAGCTCTTTATACTTTTTCAAGACCCTTTCATCTGTTATATCTTCTTTTGATAATACTTCTTCAAAATTACTTCTATATTTTAAACTTATAACAACTTGTTTTAAATTATTTTTATTATCAAAATTAAAAGAATAACTAGTCGTAATATCATTTATTCCAAATGACACTATTTCGCCATTTTCATTTTCTACATCTACATTTCCACCCTTAGACTCATTTATTAACATGTTATATATAATAGCCTCTTTATCATCTAAAAAGTCTATCAGTTTATTATCCTTCATTACCGCATAACCGTAAAATTCAAACTGTTTTGTAAGTTCATCTGACTCTTCTTCACCGCCCTCGGTTTCTGTAATCTTTTCTATATTACTTGTAAATTCTAATGTTGGCACTAAATATATTTCAGAATCTGATAGTTTACTAGATAATATTTCAGATATTGTTATATACTTTGCAATTGTTTTTTGCCCACTATTTTTTTCTATATTGTCCAGCATATCACTTAACTTGTACTCTGAATTTATAACTTGGTTTAAAAACTCTTGTGATGTCATATCTTTTATAATATACACATTACTTGATAGTCTTATTTCTTGATCTTTTGATAATATATCTAGCACTTTATCTATATCATTTTTAGCAGTTTTTTCTCCAATTAAAAAATATTTAACATGTGAACCTGCCATAGTCTTATCAGTATAAAACTGCATTGACCTTACAGCCTCATTAAAACTACTTGCTTTATATGTTAATACCTTTTGCTTTTTAGTTTGTGGCTCTTTTTGAGCAGAATCACTTCCGCCTTCTTCTTTTTCTATTAAAAATGAAAGACTTGCTTTACTATCATTTTCTTCATCTTTTATATAATCTAGTCCTGTAAGTTTTAATACTTCCATATCATCAATCTCATTACTTGTAGGAAGAAGTGATTTGCTTGTAAGCGATATAAATATTACAATTATTAGTATTGTTATAACCTTTATTACTTTCATATAATGTCTCCTAATTTTGCTCCTTTTTTGTCATCATCCTTCGGACTATAGTATCTTTTGTTATATTCTTAAATCCGTTTGATGTAAATGGTACTAGATATGGAACACCAAATGATTCTTTACTTGCTAGATAATATGTAACAAGTATAACTCCTAGTGAAAGTCCATAAAGCCCCATCATTCCCGCAACTATTACAAGAAGAAACCTAATTATTCTAAATGAATTTGCTAAATCTTGATTAGGAACTAAAAATCCGGTTATTCCTGCTATTGCAACAACTACTACAACCGCCGGAGATGTAAATTTGGCATTTACAGCAGCTTCTCCAACTATAAGACCACCAACAATGGATATCGTTTGTCCTATTATTTTAGGAAGCCTTGCACCAGCCTCTATAAGCATCTCAAATGCTATAAGCATAAATATAACTTCGAGTATAGAGGTAAAAGGTACTCCCTCTTTACTCTTAATAATGGATATCGAGAGTTCTGTTGGTATCATTTCCGGATGGAATGTAGCTATCGCAACATAAAAACCCGGTATAAATATTGTAAAAAATGCTGCTATATACCTTATAACTCGTATAAAAGATGATAATACATAGTTAAACGAATAATCTTCAGGTACTTGAAAGAACATATTAAATACAGCAGGTAAGTTATATCCAATAGAAAGTCCATCAACTATTATTCCTATTTCACCTTCTATTAGATTAGCTGTAAATTTATCTATTCTTTCCGTATATATCATCGATGGAAAGATAGACCTACTTCCTCCTAAAAGCCCTTCTTCAAAACTTGCTGGTGCTATTATACTATCTGTATCTATATCCTTTATTCTTTTTATTACATTATCTAGTATTTCTCTATCTGCTGCACCTTCTAAATAAACTACTGCAACCTTAGTATTAGTTTCATTTCCTACATCAAATTCTAGTATTTTTAAGTCTTTACTTTTAATCCTTCTTCTAATCATTGATGTGTTATCTCTTAAAGTTTCATTAAAAGATTCCTTTGAACCCTTAATTATATTTTCGTTAGCCGGCTCTGAAATAGATCTTTTTTCAAATCCTTTAACATCGAATATTGCTACTTTATCCTCAATACCTGGAAATGCTATACAAGCCGCACCTGATAAAATACTTCCTATTATATCTTCCATCTTTGTTTGTATTTTCATTTCGATATGAGGAATTATTCCATCTTCTATTTTTCTAAAAATTTCACTAGAACTTATTTTTTTATCATACAGTTCTTTTTCCTGTAACGCTTTATTTTTTAATTCTATTATTGGCTTTATTACATTTTCATCAAGTATAAGTGAATTAATAAGTCCATCAATACAGATTATATTTATTTTTTTACTACCATATAGCACTATTTCCCTTATTATTAAATCATCACTATTTGATAACTCTTCTTTAATAGTCTCAACCGTTATCTTGCCTTCTTTTATTGTTCTTTTTGGTACAATAGGTCCTCTTTTTAATCTCCAATCACTAAGCATACTAAGTATTATCCTCTATCTTTAATATCTGTGTTGTCTTATTCATATTTTTATCAACTAAATTAGATATTTTACTTATTACATCTGGTGCTAAATCAATAATTCTATCTAATGCTGTATTATTACTATCTAGTGTAAGTAATTTTACTACATCTCCTGTTACAACTAAAAAAGCTGCTGGCGATATATTTACACCTGCTCCACTACCTCCTCCAAATGGTAATTTCTTATCTTGCATTTCTTTTGTAACATTTTTAGAATTAAATTCACTTCCCCCTGCTGCAAAGCCAAACGACACCTTAGATATTGGTATTATACTTGTTCCTTCCTGTGTTTCCACTAATTCTCCTACTATTGTATTTACATCAATCATATCTCTTAAAGAACTCATTGCTGTCATCATTAAATTTTCTATTGGATGTTCTGCCATATTTTTTCCACCTTTCTAACAAAAAATACTTTATGTTTTATTTTCTATATAATGTATTATTTGTAATTTTTTACAAGTTATACTAAATATTAATATATTACAAATATTAAATTTTAATTTTTATTTTTTAAAAGTTATGGTTTTTATATTTACAATTACATCAATTGACATAACTACGCAACAATGGTATAATACTCTTACAATTTATTATTAATATATTAACAAATGGAGGTATAAATTTATGATTAAAGAAACAAATAGAGAAACATTGGCTAATTTAGATTTTGATTCTCGAAATGAAATTTTTAGAATTACTGAAAAGTTAAGAGGAATTTCTTTTAAAGACAGTCTTACAATTATTAATAACTATTTAAAAGAAAATGTTAAAGCACGCCATTTTATAGAGAATGATGAAAAATATTCATCTGCTCGGTCTGCACTTGTAGATAAAGTAGCAAACAGCGAAGGTTTTATTAAGGCTTTCTTGCTTATTTTAGAAGAAGCTGGATTAATTAATCACAACCAAAGATATGCATCACTTAATTTTTCAGATTTTAATTATCAAGGAAAAACTTATACATTCGCTTATCTTATTGCTAATGATAACAAAGAGCTTACTAGTTATACATTTTCACCGTATACCGAAAAACTTTGTAGTAACTGGCTGGTAGACCATGAAACATGGTTTAAAACTATGACATATAGTCTCTAATAAAACGATAACACAGTGGTAAAATTATTACTACTGTGTTTATTATTATCCTTTTACTAATTTATTTATATTTTCCTTTTCTATTTGTTTTAAACTCTTTTTAGGGGTAGGCATATCTTCTGGCATAGTAGAACCATTTTTAGCAATTACTTCTCTTATATTTTTACCAATAATATAGTGAGTATTATTTGCCTCATTTTCTGTTTTTATATTATCCCTTTTTAATTTTTGTTCCGTTTGAGATATTCTAAATAGATTCGCTATAAGTTCATCACTTCCCATATTATCAAGAATATCCTCTCTATATCTTAATCCTTTTCTTTTAGCAATATCATTTGCTGTTTCACCATTATATAACCCTTTGTAACCAGAATTATGAAATTTATCAAAATTTTTAACACCGGCTTTTTTAGCAGCCTGATTTAATGAATAGTTTCCTTTTCTTGTTAAGTCTCGTTGATAAAATCTTTTTTCATCTTCGGTAAGCAAACTATATTCCTTTTCACTTAATTCTTGTTTTCTTGTTTGAACAGCAAAATATGTTTGAGCAAGTGCAATTACTTCCTTTTTAGGATCACCATTTTGTACAATTAAATAACATGCATATCTAGAAAGTTCATAATCAACAACTTCTTTTTGAGCATTATTAGGCATTTTTATCGTTTTCCTGACCTCAGGAAAATGTTCAACAAGTTTATTTCCACTATTCTCACATGCAATTTTAGCCTTATTTATTACTTTGCTAAAATTCTCCCACTTTTTATACACTAGAACTTTACTCAAATCTCTTGCATACCAATATTCAGTACCATCCTCCCTTACATTTCGTATTTCCTCAAAACTTCTATACTCCTTTACTGCTAATTCATTCAATATAATCAACTCCCTTCAAGATGGGAATATTATATCAAACATTTGTTCTAAAATCAAGTGATTTGTGGAAAATATTTACATTTCATTTGATATATACTTATGGTTGTACAAATTACAATAACGCTGATATATCAACATTTAACCATATTTATTACAATTATGTTACATAATATTTTTACATATTAATATTATTGCTCTATCTAAGTAATATCAAATTTATTTTGTATATTAATATAACTGTTATTTATATAATTTGTTTCATTATTACTAATATTTTGTTTGTTTTTATATTTCTTTTTCTTTCTAAATGTATGAACTATGTTTAATATAGTTTTAAATACATCTCTGTTATTAATTAAAGGAAAAGATAATACAGTATAAAGTTTTAAATAATATTTATAATCTGAAATAGAAACTTGATAATACAGTTTATTAAGATTAAATCTATCTTGGTTTGCATTTATATACATGCATATTGTAGAGTTTATACTTGCATTTATATATGCATTTTTTACATAATCTTCTGTATTAAAACCACCTATTAATATTAACTTATTAAACTTTACTCCTTTTACCCATTTAAATATCTTACTTATTAACTCGTTTAATTTTAACTCTTCTTTTGAAACAGATACTTTTAAAACATCTAATATTTCTGTTACAGTCAAATTATCATTATTTCCTTTTTTAATATTTTTCTTTTTTTTATCATTGTTGTTATACTTATATACTGGTATAAACCCCAGTATTTTTATAACTACTGTGATATCATTATTCTTCTTTGTGTTATCCACATAATAAACATTATCACCATTAAGTCTAGTATCTATTACTACTCTTATAGGGATTAAAAAAGCAGTTACAATAACTACTGCTAATATAATTAAAAACCAAATCATATTATTCACCAATAGTATTGTTTACTGCTTTTTATATTTTATACAAATATTATTCTTCAATTAAAGATAAGTCGATTGATTTCATATCTTTTTTCTTAACAACTATATCTCCAAACATTGTTTTTTGCTCTAAGTCTACATGTTTAAGTCTAGACAGTTCTAAAACACTTAAAAATGCTGTGACTATATCTATCTTTTTATCTTTTTTAGGATCATATACTTTTGTAAATACAAAACTTGTTTTTTTCTTAAACAAATCTATTATCTGTTTTACCTTACTTCTTATAGTAACCTTTTCATATGTTACAATATTATCAACATCTTTCGCCTTCTTATTAATCTTTTCTTCGTTTCTACTTATTATGTTTTGATATATGTTATAGAAATCATCAAGAGACACCCTAAAACCTTCTTTGTCAAACTCTCTTTTTACTTTTATAGTTTCTGCTTGTTTCTCAAAAGAGCCAAAATTTTGTGCATACATCTCTTTGAAGTCACCGATTTTTTCTTTATACTGCTTATATTCTATTATTCTATTTATAAGTTCCTCTTCTGTTAAAACTTCATCTTCTTCATCATCTTCTGGCTCTATTACAGGAAGTAATTTTTTAGATTTAATATATAACAAATTAGATGCCATAACTAGAAATTCAGTAGCTATATCTAAATTCATATCTTGCATATGATTTAAATACTCAATATATTCATCTGTAATTTTACTTAAAGATATATCAAAGATACTCATTTTATTTTTCGAAATAAGGAAACATAGTAAATCAAGCGGTCCTTCAAAATTATCAATGGTAATTTTAAAAGTTTCTTCTTTTTTATCTAGTAAATCATTCATGTCACATAACCTCCGTAGCAATTTCTAAAACTTTCCTCATATTTGCTGACGCTTTACTTGCATTTTCTACTACACTATTATGAGTATCAATTTCATTTCCCTTTGATACATTTGTTATACAAGAAAATGCTAGCACTTTCATATTTGAGTGAGCAGCCACAATTATTTCAGGAACAGTTGACATTGCTCTTGCATCAATTCCTAATATTCTCATAGCTTTAACTTCCGCATCAGTTTCATATGATGGTCCTGTAAAATATGCAAATACACCTTTATGAATAGCAATATTATTTTCAACCGACTTATTATATACTGTATCTATTAAATTAGAATCATATATTCCATTTATTGCTGGAAATCTAACTCCGAATTCTTCTAAATTTTCTCCTATAAGAGGATTAATTCCAGTAAAATTAACATGATCTTTCAAAATCATTATATCTCCAACATCGTATTCTAAATTAGAAGCACCTGCTGAATTAGTAACAATCATTTTTTTTATCCCTAGGACACTAAATATTCTTTGTGGCATAGTAATTTCTCTTACATGATATCCTTCATAATAATGAAATCTACCATCCATAACTACTACATCTTTATTATTAAATGTTCCGAAAACAAATCTTGATTTATGACCTTTTACAGTAGAAACAGGCATAAAAGGCATATCATTATATGGTATTTCAAAATCAATATTCATATCATCTATTACACTAGAAAGGCCAGAACCAAGAACTATTGCTATTTCGTATATGTCTGTTTCAATATTATTTTCTTTGGCAATCTTTTTTATATACATCGCATTTTGATTTATCATATTCATATACATATCATTATTCATTAATTCTTTTACATTTATCATATATCTTCTCCTAGATTATTTAAACCAAAACCTCTTCTATATAGATATTCTTTTTTTTTAATATCCTCATAGTCTTTTAATTTTCCATTTACAAGTTTATCTATTACATCATATTCGTATGACTGAGGTAAGTTATTTTCAAATTCTAAATCAATTATACTAGTTTTTACACCTTTTTGCAATAGTTTTTGTTTTAGCTCATATTTACTATACTTTAACATCTTAACATTTTGTCTAATATATGATCTAACATAATCTACATCATCAAGATAATCTAATTCATTTAAATACTCTATTACCTTAGATATTGTTAAAGAGTCTACTCCTAGACTCTTTAACTTTTTATTAACTTCAAATTCTGTTTTTTTTGATATACCTATATATTTAATTGCTTTTTCCTTAGCAACAATATACTCCATAGCATTTCTCCTATTCTTCAATATCTTCTAGTGAATCATCATCTTGTTCTTCCATTTCACCTAAGCTTTTTTCAAAAGCAAGATTGAAATTATCTCTAACCTTCTTTTCAATTTCCTTCATAACTTCTGGATTATTTTTCAAATAAGTTTTAGCCGCTTCTCTACCTTGACTAATTTTTTCTCCATTATATGAGAACCAAGCACCCGCTTTATTTACTATATCAAGATTTACTGCTAAATCAAGTACGCATCCTTCTGATGAAATACCTTCGCCGTATACTATATCAAATTCTGCTTCTCTAAATGGTGGTGCAACTTTGTTTTTAACAACTTTAACTTTTGTTCTTGTACCCATAACTTCGCCATTTATTTTTATAGCTTCTTGTTTTCTAACATCTAATCTAACTGATGAATAGAATTTTAAAGCTCTTCCTCCTGGTGTTGTTTCAGGATTTCCAAACATTATTCCAACTTTTTCTCTCAATTGGTTAATAAATACAGCAACTGTTTTTGATTTAGAAAGTACACCAGTTAATTTTCTTAAAGCCTGTGACATCAATCTTGCTTGAAGGCCAACATGTGAATCTCCCATTTCACCATCGATTTCTGCTTTTGGAACAAGTGCTGCAACTGAGTCTACAACAATTATATCAATAGCGCCACTTCTTACAAGTTGTTCTGTTATTTCAAGCGCTTGCTCACCTGTATCTGGTTGAGAAACTATTAAATTATCTACATCTACACCTAATTTTTTAGCGTATACCGGGTCTAATGCATGCTCGGCATCAATAAAAGCGGCTACCCCACCTAGTTTTTGTGCTTCTGCAATCATATGTAATGATACTGTTGTTTTTCCTGACGACTCTGGTCCGAATACTTCAATTACTCTTCCTCTTGGAACTCCACCAATACCTAATGCTATATCCAAACTTAATGCACCAGTAGGAATAGAATCTACATTTACACTTCCTACCTCTCCTAATTTCATTATTGCACCTTTCCCGAAATTCTTTTGAATTTGTGACATTGCCACATCTAGTGCTTTTTTCTTTTCTTCTGATATCATATATATTCTCCTCCCGTTTCGTTCTTTAAGAACATCTCTTTGAATATATTATATATATTGAACAGATGTATGTCAACACTTTTTTATAATTTTTTTAAATTATACCCAAATTATATATTCTGATATTAAAAAAGTCAATTAAAATCGTATTACAAAAAAACACACAAAAATTTAAAGCTACATATATCTACATAAAAATTGTAGTAATCATCATAGAATTGTCGAATTTTGTAACACGATTTGTTATTTTTCTACCCTAAAAGTTTTTACAATAACACACTCCGCTTTTATAATGTATTTATTCTATTTATATATTTTCGAGTGGAGGTGAAATTAATAGATATATAAATAGGTATGAAGAAAGGAAGAGAGTTTATATGAAAAATAATGAAATAATTATATTTGAAAATCAGAATGTTAAATTAGAGGTTAATATGAAGGATGAAACAGTATGGCTTACCCAAGCACAAATGGCTAGTCTTTTTGGAAAGTCAAAATCAACAATAAACGAGCATATAAAGAACATTTACAGAGAAAATGAACTCGCAGAAAATGATACCATGTCTAAATTCGGAAATTCCGAATTTTCTGATAAACCTACTAATTATTATAATTTGGATGTTGTCATATCAGTTGGCTATCGTGTTAAATCACAAAATGGTATTATATTCAGACGTTGGGCAAACAAAATTCTAAAAGATTATCTATTAAAAGGGTATGCAATTAACCAAAAAAAGATTAGACTATTTAGAAAAAACTGTACAACTTATTGATATTGCAAATAGAATAGATGATAGATTAGAAGGAAATGATGCAAAAGAAATACTAAAAGTAATTGCTTCATATTCAAAAGCACTTGATTTATTAGATGATTATGATCACAAAACTCTAAAAAGACCTAAGAGCAATATTAATTCCAAACTAATAAATTATGAGGATTGCGTAAATATAATTAACACATTAAAGTTTAGTGCAACTGGTAATTTGTTTGGTGTAGAAAGAGACAAAGGATTAGAATCAATAATTAATAATATATATCAAACTTTCGGTGGCAAAGATATCTATCCGAGTATTGAAGAAAAATCAGCTAACTTTTTATATCTTATAGTTAAAAACCATGTTTTTGTTGATGGTAATAAAAGAATTGCAGCAACTTTGTTTATTTATTTTTTAAATTTCTATAATATTTTATACAAACAAAATAGACAAGTAATTGATAATAATACTTTGACTGCTTTAACATTGCTTATTGCAGAATCTAACCCAAAAGAAAAGAATATAATAATTGACTTAGTAACGAACTTTTTATCATAACATCTTAATTTAATAATTAACTCTTTCCATGTGAGGCTGGGCGTTAATATAAACAGTGCTGCGGGAAATAGCAATATTTATAAAGGTTTGAGAGATTTTGATAAACTTCGAAAAATATTAAAAAAGCCATTTAGATAAGTTTTAGATAAGTTTTTTGGAGCAAAGTATATGAATTTTGCTCCTTTTATTATATAATAATGAAGAAACAAATAGTAAGTTGTAGGGAGAATAGAATATGCAAAATTTAATTAATAAAACGATTGAATATGTAAAAAAGTTTTTTGAAAAGGATTATAGTGGACATGATTTTTATCATACATTAAGAGTATATAATCTGGCTAAAAGTATTGCCGAATCTGAAAAATGTGATATAGAACTAGTTTGTCTAGGAGCCTTATTACATGACGTGGATGATTACAAATTAATAGGAGAAGAAAAGGAACCATTTAATAATCTGAAAAACTTTTTAAAAAACCAGAATTATTCTAATGAAAGAATAGAACAAATATGTCACATTGTTTCTCAAGTCTCATTTAAAGGGAAAAATATTATACCAGATACGATAGAAGGAAAAATTGTACAAGATGCAGATAGATTAGACGCAATAGGAGCAATTGGTATTGCTAGAACATTTTCATATGGTGGAAGTTGTAACAGACCTATGCATATTCCTAATGAAAATTATAAAGAAAATATGTCTTCTAAAGAATATTATAAAAATCTTGGTACAAGTATAAATCATTTTTATGAAAAATTATTAAAATTAAAAGATTTTATGAATACAGAAACAGCTAAAAATATGGCAATTCATAGGCATGAATACATGCAAGAGTTCTTGCAGGAATTTTATGATGAATGGGAAGGAAAAATTTAAAACAGCGACAAATTACAATTTATAGGTTATATTTAGATAAGTTTTTAGATAATTGATTAATACAAAAAAATAAAAAAGTGAATATTATTACCATAAATATGAAAATTGTTGCTAAAAAAGTGAAAAAACTTCCAATGTGGTTCGGGAAAAAAATATAAGCAATGCTGTGGAAAGTAAAATAAAGCCCATAAAATAAGGGCTTTTCTAATACAAAAATTTAGAAGATATAAATTAAATACGATTTTGGATACGTTCTACATGTATCTAATTTGTATCTAAAATGAAAATAATGTACTAAAAACACTGAAAAATAAAGCATTTTTGAGAAAAGTGACCAATGTCCCGTGCGTAGTAGGCATTTTGTGATATAATTGATAAGAAGGTGATAATATGTCAAGAAAAATAGTAGCAATAGGTGGAGGAAAAAATGGAAGATTATGTTCTGATGGAACATATGATCCTTATGAAACAGGTCCAATGGACCAAGAAATTATAAGATTAACAGGTAAAGAACAACCACATTTTCTATTTATCGGACATTCCGTTCCATTAGAAGGACAAGAGTTTTATTTCAATACTATGAGAAATATTTATGAGAAAATGTATGGCTGTGAATGTAGAGATATTAAAAGTAGTGAATTAAATGATTTAGACGAAGTACAAAAGAAAGTTGACTGGGCAGATATCATATATGAGGGTGGAGGCAATACGCTGGATATGATAAAATTGTGGAAAGAAACAGGTTTTGACAAAATTTTAAGAACTGCTTGGGAAAACGGTAAAGTAATGTGCGGGGTATCCGCAGGAGCAAATTGTTGGTTTAAAGAATGCTCAAGTGATTCTTTACAAATTAAATATGGACCAGACCAACCATTAATTGCTATGGATTGTTTAGGTTTTATAGATGGATTATTTGTTCCTCATTGTGATGCTCCAGGAAGATATGAATCAGTTAAAGAATTATTAAAGACAAGAGATACATTTAGTTTATCGATGTCAAACTGTACTGCATTAGAAATTATTGATGATGAATATAGATTGATAACAAGTGATTCTTCAGATTATGGAATCGAGGCATATGGATTAAAAACATATTGGAATGATGGGGAATATATTGAAGAGCGAATAGAAGTTACAAAAGAATTTAGAAGTTTACCAGATTTATTGTCAAAATCTGCAATTAAAAAAGTCTCAAAATAAAGTTTTTCACCTATAAATTAGATACAAATTTAAATACATTCTGCTAGCAAAACAAAGTGTATTGTAGTGAAAATCAGTGCAAAAATGTGCGATTATAAGCATAAAAATGCAGTAAAGTGTAGTAGAATGAGGCAAACTGCAAGTCCATGTGGCAGTGCTAAAAAATATAAATTATGTTTTAATAATACAAAAAATTTCACCTATATAACGGGTGAAATTTTTTTACATTATAATATAAATTGTAATATTGCAAGTATTACTACACCTGGTATTCCAAGAAGTCCAACAACGAGTGCTGATACCCAGTTTATCGGAATATTAAAGTCAAAATAGCCACCTATGTAATTTACTATAAATAGTAACACTGCACCTATACCTATGTTTATTAATATTTTAATTATTTTTTTGATTGGCCAAGCAAGTATTTTTAATATTATAAACACTGCAACTACTGCACCTATAAAAACTAAATATTGCATATTCTACCTCCTAATTTTTACTAATAAATTACTGTATATATATACATTATATACTTGTCTTTATATTTTATTCCTTTTGTATCATTTTTTATTATATCACATATAATGTAATGTACAATATCTTAATACACAATTTTAATTAAAGGAGTGATCATTATGAGAAGAGATTTTACTCTTGAAAATGGTATCTACTGTAAAGGATTAAAAAATGACTTTAAACTATATTTTGATACACTTGAACTAACTCCAAGTTGCACAAAAATAACATATATACCTAATACTTTATTAGTATATAAATCCGGAAAGAAAGTATATATATGCGAACCTAAGATTTCATATGCAAGTGGAGAACCAAAATTAAAGGAAATAATGAAGTTTGAAGGAATAATGACAAATGGTTATGCACTAATCTATTTGCACGGAAAAACATATATTGTAGACTATAATCTTCAAATATGCAGATGTAATCCCAAAAAGTCATTTTAATCCAAAGAAAAATCACATGATAACTCATGTGATTTTTTCTTATTCTTCATATTCAAATTTATATCCAACAATATCTACTGTGTCACCTTCTTTTATGCCTTTTTGCCTTAACTCTTTAATTACACCCATGTTTATTAATACTCTTTGCATGTATTGTCTAGATTCAATATCATACATATTTACTTTTCTCATCAATCTTTCAATAGGCTTACCATATACTTTGAAACCATCTTTTACTTGTTCTATAACATATTCTTCGTTATCTAGTGTAACCTCATCGTACATTTCTTCTACATATGTTATTTCTTCATCAGGAATATTTTGAAGTTCATTTGCCACTTTATTCACAAGAGTATCTAAGTTTTGATTCGTTGCAGCAGATACCTCAATTATTTCCACACCGTCTTTATCACATACCTCTTTAAGTTTTTCTAATTTACTCATATCTTGAAGTACATCTATTTTATTTGCAACTACTATTTGTTTTTTAGCCGCTAATCTTTCACTAAATTTTTTAAGTTCACTGTTTATTGTATTATAGTCATCTACTGGCTCTCTATCCTCACTTCCACTTATATCAATAACATGAAGTAATAATTTAGTTCTTTCTACATGCTTTAAAAACTTAATTCCAAGACCTACTCCATCACTTGCGCCCTCGATTATACCAGGTATATCTGCCATTACAAAAGTGTTTCCGTCTTTTGTTCTTACAACACCAAGACTGGGTTCAAGTGTAGTAAAATGATAGTTTGCAATTTTAGGTTTTGCAGAAGAAACACATGATATTATAGTTGACTTACCAACATTAGGATATCCAACTAATCCAACATCTGCTAGTAATTTAAGTTCAAGTTCTAACTCTCTTTCCTCTCCTTCTTCACCTTGCTCCGCAAATCTAGGTGCCTGTCTTACTGAATTTGCAAAATGTTGATTACCTTTTCCACCTTTTCCACCTTTTGCTACCATAAAGACATCATCGTCATGTGATAAGTCGGCTATTGTTTTATTTTTTGTTAAATCTTTAATTATAGTCCCTTTTGGAACAGATACATATATATCTTCTGCCGATTTACCAGTACAATTTTTTTTACTTCCATTTTCTCCATTTTGGGCTACTATCTTTTTGTTATATCTAAAATCAAGAAGAGTGTTTTTGTCTTTATCAACTTTAAAGTATATGCTTCCTCCTCTTCCGCCGTCTCCACCATCTGGTCCACCGTTATCTACATATTTTTCCCTGTGGAAAGATATCGCACCATTTCCACCATCTCCTGCCTTTACTTTTACCTTAGTATAATCTATAAACATAAAATTCTCCTAACTTTTATTTTTCATTAAAATAGTCTGTTCTCATTGAATATCTCACTTTTTCCATAGTTTCTTTTGTTATTTTTCTTGCTTTTTCAGTACCTTTTCTTAATATTTCTTTTACAATTTCAGGATGCTCTTCGTAATATTTTCTTCTTTCTTTTATAGGTTTTAAGTATTTTATTATATTGTCTGCTAGTTCTTTTTTACAAGCAACACATCCTCTTTCACCTTTTCTACATTCAGAACATATTGTTTCTAAATTGTCCTCACTGAATAATTTGTGATAATATCCTATCATGCATACATCTGGATTAGCAGGATCGTCTTTACGGATTTTAGAAGTATCTGTTATTGCTCCTCTAACCTTTTCTCTAATTGTATCCTCATCATCTGCTAAATATATTGCATTACCCAAACTTTTACCCATTTTTGTTCCGCCATCTAATCCTTTAATTCTTTTGTGCTCACTTAGTAGATATTCTGGCTCCTTCATAGTTTCGCCATATAGCGAATTAAATTTTCTTACTATTTCCTTAGTTTGTTCAATTAATGGAAGTTGATCTTCACCAACCGGTACTAAATCTGCATTAAATGCAGTTATATCTGCTGCCTGACTTACTGGATATCCTAAAAAACCATAAGTTACAGATTCACCACTATTTCCAAACAATTCTTTTTTCTGAGCTATTTCTGTCTTTATTGTAGGATTTCTTTGAAGTCTAGAAACAGTAACAAGATTTGAATAGAAAACTGTAAGTTCTGCTATCTCTGGTACCATTGATTGAACAACAAATGTACATTTTTCTGGATCAAGTCCAGCTGCTAAATTATCCATAGTTGTTTCTAATATATTTTCTCTTATCTTTTCTGGATTATTAAAATTATCTGTTAAAGCTTGCACATCTGCAACTAATATATATGTTTCATATTCATCTTGTAATTTTACTCTATTTTGAAGCGACCCAAAGTAATGACCAATATGTAATTTCCCTGTTGGTCTGTCACCTGTTAAAATTCTCTTTTTATTTTTTTCTAATTCTTTCATTTTATTCATCTCCTATTTAATATATATTTATTCTAAATTTATATATTTAATTTTGCCAACATAAAACTATATCATAGAAGATTTTTAATCTACTTATTTCTTGTATTGTCATACTATCTCTCCATTATATATACTATATTAAAATTATACCTTTTTTTACATAAATATTCAATAGTTAATTTTAAAAGATACTACAAAATATTGTATTTTATCCTATTCCATGTTATACTAATCAAAATTTATATTTTACTTTTTGATATTATATATATCATATCATTTAATTAAATGAAAGGGCGTGTTTTTATGAATTGGTTAGTTGGTCTAGGAGTAGCACTATATGCTTTATCTGGTTATCTTTGTTTCATTTCTATGTGGGATAAAGGAATAACACAAAAAACAAGCGACACTTTGGCTAATGTTGCTTTCACACTATATATAACAGCATCTGTGCTAATAGCAATAAATTGTATTTTCTTTTATTGGCTTGATTAAGTTTTGAAAGGGTGAGCTAAATGTTTGGTATTTTCTACATTTTAACAATGATTTTATTTGGAATTTATGGAGCGCTTACACTTCTTGCCGCAGCAGCTTACTTTTTTAGTATAGCTATAGGAGGAGTTTTGTTCATTATTTCCATACCATTTGCAATCGTAGCTTTAATCTGTTTTATTATTATGCTTTTAAATTTCTAAACTAAACAAATAAAATACATACAAGGAGACGATAATTATGACTAGCTTTATAGAAGTATTACCAATTATATTATTTGTTATTGCTGGTATATTAACATTGGTATACGGATACATGGTATCCTATCAAATGCCATATTCAAAATTTACTATTAATACTGTTTACATTCTTATTTATGTATTTGGTATTATGTCGGTATTATCAACAATATTTCTATGGTAATATTACAACTCAACTAAAACAATCTTATGTAATATAAGATTGTTTTTTGCATATAAAAGAAACCACAAATTAATGTGGTTTCAATTTTTTAATGATAATATTGTAAATATCTTCCTCTAACATATACAATTCTACTATTCATCCCCCATAATTCTTTACACATATTATCTATGCTTACAGTTGAACTATCAGCAGATAAAGAATTATTAAATGCTTTTTGGTATATACTCCTCGGTAATAAAAATGCCTGTGCTAAATATTCAACACCCCATTCATTACATATATCATAGTAAGAAGCGTTTTTTATTTCACCATTTCTCATATTAATATAATAGTAAAAGAATAACATTGAAAGATCTAAGACTTCCTCTTTTAATGAATCCCCTGTTTTTATAACAAAGAAATAGGTATTGTTTAAGTAATAAATATATGAGCTTTGTATATCTTCATACAACCCTATCTGTATATTTTTAAATTGTTCTAATATCCGTTCTTTTAAAGTTGTATATGTTATACATTCGTCCTCTTTATATTCGAATATTTTACGAGCCTCGTCTGCTACTTCTTCAATAACTGGCCAATAATTATATTTTTTTAACATAAACTCACTCCTTTGTAATATTTCCTTGCATATAACTGTATATACAATATTATCATTAATTTTAGTACACTCATTTTAGCATAATAATAACAAAAAAACAACATAAGCATTAACATTTTAACACTTATGTTGTTTTATATTCATTTATTTAATTAAGCTTCTGGATATACACTTACTTTTTTCTTGTCTCTACCTTTTCTTTCAAATTTAACTACTCCGTCAACAAGAGAAAATAATGTATCATCTTTACCTTTTCCAACATTTGTTCCTGGATGTATTTTAGTACCTCTTTGTCTTACTAATATATTTCCTGCTAGAACAAATTGTCCGTCTGCTCTTTTGGCTCCAAGTCTTTTAGCCTCACTATCTCTACCGTTCTTAGTAGAACCGCCACCTTTCTTATGTGCCATTTATATTCCCTCCTTATTTATATGTTCAATTTTTATTATTCAGCTGCTTCTGTTGTTGCTTCCGCTTCAACTTTTTTTGCTCTTGGTGCAGCTACTGCGATTTTCTCGATTTGTACTTTTGTATAAGATTGTCTATGTCCTCTTCTTTTTCTTTCATTCTTTTTAGCTTTATACTTAAATACTAAAATCTTTTTACCTTTTCCATGACCTACAACTGTTGCTGTTACTTTTGCACCTTTTACAGTTGGTGTTCCAACAGTAGTTTTCTTGTCATCAGATACTAGAAGAACTTCACTGAAAGTAACTTTTTTTCCTTCTTCTTCCTCTAATCTCTCCATGAAAACAATATCGCCTTCTTGTACTTTGTATTGTTTTCCACATGCTTCAATTATTGCGTACATCTTTTATCCTCCTTATTCTAACTTGCTCTCGCCAATATCCTAGGTAGTATAAATACATTTCAAACCCGATTTGAGCGGAATTTACTATAAAATTTTAACACTTTTAACCCAATTTGTCAAGAAAAAAATTAATATAATTGTACTTTAACATAAAAAATAATGGGCTTTATATTAAAAACCCATTGTTTTAAATGTTATTCCTTTGTAATAAGATTAGCTATTGATACATTTAAAGCAGTAACTATTGGTATTTCTTCATTCTCAGAATATTCAAATTCAGCATATATACCTAACTTCTCAATTACTTCTTTTTTTAATGCTTCATAGA
The DNA here is from genome assembly GCA_045536565.1 of Clostridia bacterium. Classification (GTDB taxonomy): domain Bacteria; phylum Bacillota; class Clostridia; order TANB77; family CAG-465; genus CALXJE01. The sequence continues at coordinate 98,163 of JAZSNU010000013.1, forward strand.
AAGGAATACCTAAATTTGTCTTTGTGAAATATGTATCGTATACAAGTTCCCACTCTTCTTTTTTTATAGTTGCAACACCCCTATTTAGTGTTACCATTTCTAGTGTTCTTGTTTCTTTATTGCAAAAAATTTTGATATTAGATACACCAGCACAAGAATCATAAATATCGTAAATCTTCATACAAATTTTTTTAAATTCTGAATCTAACTCAAATTTCCGTTTTTTCAAAACCTCATTCATTTTTTCTTTAAAGTCCATAGAATTATCCTCCTTTTATATAAATATTATGTATTCATTATATCACAAGGTCATAATAAATACAATATCAGACTATTTAATCAAGTAAATTGGTTTCGGAAGAAAAATTCCAGAACTTCCTTTTGGGGATAAGTTTTGGAACAAAATTTCTAACACTTTTATTTATTATTTAATAGTTTCTCTAATTCAATAGATATATCTTTAAACACATTATTATATAACATATCTAACTCTTGTTGTTTAAACTTAGTAAGTACATAATCCATAAGTGGTATATTTTTATTTTCTCTATTTTCAATACCAATTCTGAATCTTTTTAACTCCTCTGTTTTAAGTAATCCTAATATATTTCTCATTCCATTATGAGTTCCAGCTGTGCCTACTTCTCTATATCTATAATTCCCTAGATTAAGATCTATATCATCATAAATTACTATTACATCTTCATTTTCTACTTTATACCAATTCTTCGCCTTGACTATCGCTTCTCCACTTAGGTTCATATATGTAGTTGGTTTTATAATTACAATTTTTTCACCATTTATACTTACTTCTAAATAATAATAGTTATCTCTTTTTTTATAATCTAACTGTTTTTTTAATACTTCTTTTATATAATAATCCACAAACATAAAACCAACATTATGCCTTGTATTTTCATATTCTTTTCCTACATTTCCAAGTCCTACTATTAATCTCATATTCTCTTCTCCTAAACTCGCTTGAATTTCTTTAATATATTAAGCTAAAATATATAGTGTTTTTAGAGCAAATCTATTGTTTTTTAGCCAATTTTATAGTATTATTATATAGTAGATTTAAATAAATTTCAACACTACGGTTTGAAGTTTATCTATATATAGAAAGCGGTGATTTTTTGCTAGAAAAAATATTGAATTTTTTTAAGATAAAAAAACATAACGAATTTATGACTAAATTATTTGGAATTATATCAGCAGTGAGCGTACTTTATATTATTGGACTTATATTTGCATTTTTGTTTGGTGATGGAATGATAGGAAATCCTATTTCGCCATATATATTTGCAATATTAATAGGATGTCCTGCGCTATTTTTTTCTTACCTTGTTAATACCAAATTTGATATAGTCAAAACAGATAAAGGTAAAATCCGTTGGTTTATGATTACTCTTGTTACAATGGCTACAATAATTGGTTTTATGGTTATAACTTGGATAAATGAATCAATATGGTCAGCATTAAGGTTGCTTCCAAATTACGATAATGTTAAAAGTGCTTATCCTGGTGTATTTTCACCTGCTATAAAAACAATCTGTCTAGTTATACCATTTGTATGCATATTTAAATTAATAGATTATTTAACAATGATATTAAGAGAAGAAGATTATACAAAAGGTATTGCTGGTTTTTGTGGACTTTCAGTTTCTAGTTCTTCTGGAAATACAGGGCCTTTTGCATGTGATACTGTAATTTGTAGGAATCCAAGTACTGCTGAAGAAGTTGTAGTTCCCGAAAAGAAAAGAATGGAAGCAACACTAGTACAAGGTGCTACTGGTACTGGTAAAACAGCAACTGTTCTTTTACCTATGAGTGCAAGAGATATTGAAAAGAAATACTTCTTTAGAGAATATTCTAAAAAACTAGCATATAGTTTACTTAAAAAAGGTGTTGCATATATAGAAGGACCTTTTACTAACGAATATATAAACAGAAATTTCAGACTAGATTTTGTAAAACCAAAAAAAGGATTAGAAAGAGAATTTTACGATACTCTTGATAAAGTTATTCTTTATAGAGATAAAACAACTGGCGAAGTTGTGTACAGAAACCTTGGTATTACAGTTGTAGAAAACGATGGAAGCTATGTTAATAACTTTAAAATGGTGGCTAACAACTATGACTTTGATGTATGTATAATTGACCCAATATCACCAGAAACAACTTTAAGTATAAACCCATTTGCTATTGAGGATCCTGCAAAATGTGCATCGATTATAGCGGATGTTTTAAAATCAATGCAACAAAGTGAAGGTGGTAAAGAAGAAACATTCTTCGCACAAGTAACTCTTGATGCATTCCAAAACTTAGCAATACTATTAAAAGAAATGTTCCCTATTCTTCATAATGGCGAAATGCCATCACTAGAAGATATGTTAAAATTGTTATATAACTTTGATGCAGTTGAAGAAATGGTAGAAGATATGAAAAAGATACCTGAACTTGAACAAAAATACAAACTTCTTATTTCATACTTTGAGAAGAACTTCTACAAACCATCATTAAACATTAATGGATATGAAATACCTGGTACAAGAGGTAGCGGTAGAAAAGATACAGAAAAATTCCTATATGGTGCTATAACTCAACTTAACAACTTGTTAAGACACCCTGGTTTAAAGAAAGCGCTATGTGGTAAAACAAATGTAATAAACTTCACAGAAGCGATTGAGAGTGGTAAATTAATTACTGCATGTTCTAGAAAAGGTGAACTTGGTATTATACAATCTAAGGCGTTTGGTATGTTCTTTATATTACAATTCCAAGATGCAGTATTAAGAAGAAAAGGAAATGAAGATTCTCGTATTCCTCACTTCTTATACATAGATGAGTTCCCTGAATACATAAACAAAGAAATGGATGTAATGTTTACACTATTTAGAAAATATAGATGTGGTGTTACAATCGCTATTCAAAACTTATCACAACTTGATAAAAACAACACTTCATATTACAGACAAACTGTTCTTGCCAACACAAAAACTCAAATAGTATTCGGCGATACAGTTCCAGAAGATAGTGACTATTGGAATAAAGCTTTCGGACAAGAAAAGAAAGTTGATAAAGACTCATCATTCGATCCTTCATCTGGTGATGTTAAGAGAAAAATGACTATCAAGGTTAAGGATAAAGAAAGATTTAAAGTTCATAAAATACAAGAAAACAAATTTGGTAGTATATATTATAAAACAAAAAATTCAAAAGGAAATTCAGTATTTGGTGAAGGTAAAGTTTCTTTCTTGGACGATAAATACAAGCAAAAACATCCAGCATATGAATACAACTTTGAAAAATTTATGGTAGTAAAACCAATTGATTCAGATTTTAAAACACCTAGTGATATTAACGATAATAACGGACCAGTAATTGAAGATGATGATAGTTATATTTTTGGAACAAATATAGCTGTAAATGCCAAAAAAGAAAATAATAATACATCAAATAGTTCTGAAAAAGAAAGTCCTAAATTAATAACTGAATTTAATTTTGATGATACTAGCGACTTCGACATTGTAATAGATACTGGTACTAATCCAGAGGGACCAACATTAGAAAACTCTAATTTAGATGGCGGACCTATAACAGAGGCTTACGAGCCACCAGTAATTGATATTATAAACGATGATGATACTGGTATGGAAGATGATAAATAAAATGAATATTAAATTAATGTATAAAAGTACCTTTAAGTTACCAACTTGGAGGTGCTTTTTACATGTTTTATGATATGTGTTATTAACATTATCAACAGTACAGAATATATTATATTATGATACTTATTTATTGGAGGTTTTAATATGTATCCTGAATATTCATATTATAGTTATACAAATGATTGCTTTAATATACCAGTTACATTCCCACCTCAACATCAAGACATACAGCCTGGAATGGAATATTTAATGAATCCTAAACCAATTTTTGATAATCCTTATTACATACCCAGCGGAAAATTAAAAGGTAAAGTTGCTATTATAACTGGCGGCGATAGTGGTATTGGTAGAGCGGTTTCTTTGCTTTTTGCTAAAGAAGGTGCTTTTGTTATAATCGTATATTTAAACGAAGAAAAAGATGCTAAACACACAGAAGCCATTATACACAGTTATGGCGGTAAATGTATGCTTATTCAAAAAGATATACGAAATGAAAAAAATTGCGCGGATATAGTAAATGAAGTTATTAACAAAATTGGAAAAATTGACATTTTAGTTAATAACGCAGCTGTACAATTTGTTCAAGAAAACATATTAGATATTTCAGAAGAACAGCTAAAAGATACATTTGAAACTAATGTGTTCTCATATTTTTATTTAACCAAGGCTGTACTTCCACATTTAAAAGAAAACTCTTGTATTATTAATACAACATCAATTACCGCTTTTAATGGTAAAAAGAATTTAATAGATTATTCTGCTAGTAAAGGCGCTGTTACAGTATTTACTAAATCATTATCTCTTTCCTTAGTTGATAAGAAAATAAGGGTAAATGCCGTAGCCCCTGGACCTATATGGACACCTCTTACTCCTGCGTCTTTTAGCGCTGAGGAAGTTGCTAGATTCGGGCTTGATGTCCCTATGAGAAGAGCTGGGCAACCGTTTGAACTTGCACCTACTTATTTATATCTAGCATGTGATGATTCTAGATATGTAACTGGTCAAGTATTACATGTAAATGGAGGAAGCATTGTTTAGTGCTTCCCCCATTGTTATTTTTTTATTTATTCAACTATAACATTAGGACTAAATGTTTTCTTAACTATCTTACTTGCTTTATCATCATCTGAGCCTGGTTTTAAGATATCCATTTCTTTTTGTACTAATTTATATTTGTTATTTTCTTTATCAAATTCAAACATGCTAATTGTTTTTTCAAGTGATGATTCTAATTGTTCTAAATCAGTTGTAAAGTATAATTCTTCATCCTTTAAAACAATTCCAACTTTCTTTATTATTCTAAATATTTCTGCATTATGATTTACATCCTCACCTACAAATACTAGTTTTGGTGGAGCATAAAATCCTGCATCATTTTTAGCAAAGTTCTCATAGAAATCACTATATAATTGTAATTTTTCTGCAAGCATTGTTTGCCACTCTTCATTTCTTCTTACTACTTCAAATATAACATCAAATTCTTCTTTATCTTGTTTTAATTTAACAGTTCCACCTGTTGGTTTAAATTTAACATTGTATTTTTTAGCAAGCAATAATAAATTAGGATTTGCTTCTTCAAAAGCCCCAACTTTTTGCATATATGCAATTACAATTTGGTTTCCTGCTAATTTTCTTTTTAATGCATATGCTGGTTTTGTATTATCCGTTGGTTGCCAATTTGTTACAACATTTCTTTGTTTTAATATATATGTAGCTATTTTATCAAGTGCATATGCTCTGTATGAGCTTTTTCCGCTTTCTGTTTGGAAGAAGTATCTAGCCAATACTTTTGATTTAGTAAGATCTTCTAACCATTTTGCTACTTTATCTTGCTTTTTCTCTTCTTCTATATGGTCTAATTTGCCTCTAAAATCTAATACTTGTGTTACTTGTCTAGAAGTTACAAAGCCAAATTCGTTTACTACTTCTAGTGCTTTGATATGGTCTTCTGAGATATATCCCATATCCATTTTAAAAACTACTTGATTAATTGATGCAAAACCTTCTTTACCATCAAATACTTTAATTTCATTTGGTCTCACAGCAAATGGTGAAACTCTTGTTTTTACTTCTTTATCATTTATCATATTAATTTCCTCCATATTAAAATTTTAATAATCTACTATTTAATTATATCATAATATATTATATATTTGTAAAGTTTTTAGTAAAATTTTACAAATTTAATATAATTAAATCAATTTAACCTATTATTTTTAGTTTTATTTTACCTTTTTCTTCATTAATTTTCTTTATATATACTAATACTTTTTGACCGTATTCTACTCCACTTACATGTTCAGAAAGTCCAACCAAACCATGTTCTAATTCTATAAAGATACCATTTTTTTCTCTATTTCTTACGATACCTTCTACTATTTCTCCTTCTTTAATTTTCTTTACATTTTCTTTAAATGTACCATGTAAATCTTTTAAAGAAAGCTCTATTTTACCAGTATCTCTATCATAATGCTTAACTAAGACCTGTAATCTTTGACCTAGCCTTAATTTATCTGAAACTTTTTGTATTCTTACATTTGATATGTCGTCAATTTTTAAAAGTCCTGTTACTCCTCCACCAACATCTACAAACGCTGCAAAGTCATTCATTCCTCTTACAACACCTTTAAGTTTCATACCTGCTTTTAGATGCATATACATCCATCTTCTTACTTTTAATTCTAACATTTTCTTAGATAATATAACTTTATCTATTTTATTATCTATAACTATGATGTCTTTTATACAAACTTGCATTATTTTATCTTTTTTATTAACACATAATTTTTCTTCTACTAGTCCGTCATCACCCACAATGCTTGATACTTCTTCTCTTGGCACAATGCATTCTATACCATTTGCAAAGAACCCGTGTAAGTTTAAACTTTCATCCACTTCTTTTATTATTGCATCAAATACTTGTCCTGATTTTTTAGCTTCTTGTAAATCTGCTAATGTGTAATTTTTCTTTTTGCTATTTGTTTTTGCTTTACTATTTGTCTTTTTTTCCATAATTACTCCTTTACTTCAAAATAATCTAGTATTGTATAATTTGTATTTTCTTTATTATACCTTATACATATTGTTTTTTCAATAAACTCATTATCCATATCATTCAAGTCATACTCTACATTTCCTAGATTTATATTAGCAGAATTAATATAATTAATATATATTATATATTGGTCTCTTTCCGAATCATACAATAGTTTTTCAATATTTAAAACTTGTATATCTGTAAGTTTGATATAATACTCATTAAGAATAACAATATATTTTCCTGCAATATTAATATTCTCTAATTTTGAGAAATCCATTTTAATATTAAACAACTCTTCAATAATGTTCTTTATATACTTTTTATTAATGTATAGTTTATCGTTATCAATATATGAATTTTCTTCAAATTTGTAATCAAAGTTTTCCGCATAATATATTGCATACTTTACAATACCGTCTAATGATAAAATATCATTCTGCATTAACATTTCTAAATTTATTATACTTTCTGTTATTTTATGAATATTTATTTTTTCATTATATCTATTCAAATTAACTTCACTTAATTCAACTCTATCTAAGTTATTATATGTATAATTATTTTGTATAATATTTTTAACTGATTTTACATCGCTTAGGCTTACAATAAGAACTAGTACCAAAACCGCTATTACTATAATTATTATCTTACTCTTCATAGTTTACTCCTCCGTATAATCAGTTATAAAAATCTTAAAAGTATTATCCTTGTATTCTCTTAAAACACCTGCTATTTTTTTATATTCAATATCGTTTAAAAAGAGTATCTCAAAATCTACATTATTATATTTTTCTTTTTGAGTAATAGAAATTATGTTTATAATATAATTATCGTTAAACTCTCCATTATATTGACAATTAGTTTTCATAGCGCTTACAAAATTATCATAATTTCCAAATTTATATTCAGAATTAGTTTTATCAGTCATTTCGTATGCTTCATTATACATACCTTCTTTAATTTTATTTATAAATTCAGATATATACATATTAGAAATACTATGATTCTCCTTAATCAATATATTAGTCTTGCCAATTTCTAATAAATTAATTTTTAAAACACAAATATCAATTATATTTTTTATTAGTAATACTATTAAAATCATTAATAGTATTACTATACATTTTATAATTACTTTATTTTTCATATATATGCTCCTTTTATATCAAACTGTCGTGGAATATAATAGCAAAATCTTTGTATATTTTTACAATCATTTTCTCATTAAGTTGTTCATCTGGATAATCAATTGCATATTCTATCAAATATATATTTTTATTATATTTATTAATGCTTTTTATTTGATATCCTTGATATTTTTTTCTTAATTCTTCGTATTTTGCTGATTTTATATAATCCTTTACCTTATCTTTATTGTTATAGGCATACAAATCAAATAGATTTTCTTTATCGTGATATAATATAATTTCTAATTTCTTAGCAATAATATTATTACTTGCTTCAAATACTTGCTCATTATTACATTTAACATATTTTTTATTATCCAAATTATATATATAAGGCAACATATACATATATATTAAATAACTAATACCAAATATAATTGTAATAATTATCAATATATTTAATAATTTATTTATCTTTAACATCATTCCTCCAAAATCATTACTTAGGATTAACTAACCAATAATGGTACATTCCTTTACATGCCTGGTCAAAATCATACCACCCGGATTTTAATCCTGTATTAACAGTCGAAACATAAACCTCCACCTTAGAGCCATTTTGTCGTACATCCAACATAGCCATACAGTGCTGTTTCCAGCTCTTAAATGCCGGTGGTTTCAGACTATAAAACATAACTGCATTTCCACCTAACAAATGATCTAATATTATTTGCTTATCTTTAGATAAATTACTAACAGTCTCAATATCAGTATTGGTGTACTTTGCCACGAGTTGCCAAGTATTACTTAAATTCACACCATCTGTTGGCGTTATCTCTGGATGACCATAACCAGATACAACGGTAGCACTTGCAGTTACCCAACAGCCGGAATTTCCCATATAAGCAGAAATACATGATATATATTGACTTGCCCAAGGACCTTTATCTTGAACATACTCTATATATGTTCTTCCACTACTTGAATGGAATACTCCTGAATATCCCTGAGATATATCTCCGTCCTCTGTAAAGGAATCACCCATTAAATATAACCTTGAAGATTTATATGAATAAGTATTATATGTAACCGTGGCTTTATCTATTTCGTCATAATTATCAACTTGATTGCCAGATGCATCTTGTATAACATAATATTGTAATGGGTCAACTACACTACCTTTATAATACATTTTATAATGTAAATATAATTCTGTATCATCAGCATGAGCACCTGTTTTACCAACTTTACCTATTTTTTGTCCTTTTGTTACTGGGTCACCCTCATTAACTGATATTACTGATAAACAACCATAATGTGTTTTGAAATTACCATCTTCTGTCTTTATTTCAATGTACGCATAACTGCTTTCATCTGAAACCTGTTTAATTTTATACACATTTCCTGAATGAGTTGCATATACATCAGTTCCAATAGTTAGCTCCTCATCACTATCATACATTTTATTACTTCCGTTATATATGTCTATACCATCATGATTTCCAGAATATCCATAAGCACTTCCATACATTCTATAAATCTTAGCAGTATCACCAGTAGTACTTAGTGGCCATCCAAAACCACCTTCTGGAAGATTTACTATTTGTAAATTACTAGAATTTAATGTTGCGCCTGTTTTTTGATACCATTGTTCTATTTGATAATATGCAAAATACATATCATCATATGAATATTTAGTAGTTCCCCCACCTATTACACCCGTACTTGTACTAGATGATGTTGTTCCAGATGTTGTGCTAGATGCTTCTATTTTTTCAATAGGATATTCTATTTCTCTTCCCGATAATTTTTCGTAAGCTGCTTTTGCACATGCAAGTCTAACATCATCTCGAGCAGCTGACGGCAAACATCTTTCCCAACCTTTTCTAAAAGCCAAGGTTGCTTCTTCTAGCGTTCCGGTTCTAAAAGTTTCATCATAACCAGGTGTCCATTGATATTTAGCATGTGGTAGATATCTTGCATTCCAATCGGTTTCCATACATAAAAATTGTATTTGGATATCTAAATCTTCCCAACTTTTTCCTTGACTATTAGCAAATCTTTTTAAATCTACACTTCTATCATCCCATTGGCAAAGACCTATTGCTTGTCCTCCATCATATGCTTTTGTATAATACCCTGATTCTTGACCAATATTTCCTAGTATTGCAGCTGCTTGAATCTCTGTATATCCCCACGATCTAAGGCCATCCCATATTCTTTCGATAGTCTCTTTATATGTTCCATTATATGCTTGGTCAAACTTATTTGTACCAAAACCTAATATACCACCGATACCACCAATATCAACCCCTAATGTATCTTGGTACCATTCTATTCTTGATATTTTCCTTCCTAAATCTTCCATTTGTTCTTCTGTATAATATGAAACCTTGTAATCATCCACTTCACTTGAAACAAGTTCTAATCTTTCATCCCAATATTCATTAACTGTTTGTTCTCCAATACCTCTACCCGTAATAGTAATATCTCCTTCATCAGTACTATTTGGTTGATTTCCTTCATTAATTGGAACAATATTATATTCTCTATCTATAACTTCGTAAAAACTTCCTGCGTATGTTAATTCGGGTTGTGTTGGTGCAGAAACTTCTTTCCTACTAACAGCTACTTGTTTTACCAATGGATCACCACTTGAATCTGTTGCTATTACATATGGCTCATCTACTGCTGTTATTTCGTATGTTGTAACTGAGCCTGATTTTGTAGCTCTACTAGATAATGTTTTTACACCAGTAGGATGATCCTTAGTATTAATCCCTGTCATGTGAGGTGGATATGTCGTTGTAGTAGTAGTACAATTTCCTTTATCATCACAACTTTCTACAACAACTTCTTTATATTTATGACACATCATGTAATACTCGTATTTAGTTGTCTTTGCTAGTCTTTTTAATCTGAATAGTGACACTTCTACCGGATGATACATATTATCCATAATACTATCAACAAAATCGTCATCTTGTGTATCAATATATATAGTATATGGTATTATCCATTTTTGCATATATGGTTCAATCATATCAACCATAGTTCTTGCTGCTTTGTTTTCACCACCTTGTGACTCAACATCAACATTATAACTTTTTAAACTAGGCATTTTTAACATTGTGTCTTTATTATTATCATCTTTAACTGTATAGTTTTTGTCATTAATTGTTTCACTAACTAAATAACCAGAACCGTCCGAAACCATCTTATTAGGATCATTTTTATACGCTGAATAGCTATTGAATTTCTGATATTCAGCATACGAATAGCCTACGCTTAAATCTGTTGTTTGCCACTTTACTCCATCATTAAAATTATCAATTTCTGCCATTAAGTATTTTTTAACATTATTTAAACTAACTGCAACATCTTTATCCTGCTGTTTTAAAGAATCATATGTTTCACCATCTTCTAATAATTCTTCTGTACCATCTGTTGCGCCAGTTAAATCATTAGGCATAAATACAGTTGTCAAATCGCTACCATAATTTTTCAAAATATTTTTATATGAAACAGACTTATATGTTCCATCATCATTTTTCTCTAATGTATATCCTTCATCAGCTAATTTTTTTGCAATATCCTCTGAAACATCTTTATCTTTTTTTAACAATTCATTAAATTCTGATTTAGTAAATAAAATAAGTTTCTTTCCACCATTATTTTCTTCTCTTGCTCTTACCAATGTTGTAAGCTCAGATGTTGCTGTTTCACTAACTGAGTACATTGCCATAGCAGGAACGATAAATAGTAGCATGATAATGGCTATAATAAGTAATAATGGTATAAGTTTCTTTTTCTTACTAAAATTTTTTACTCCTGTCGCCTCTTCTATTGCTGCATCGGTTTTCTTATCAACTTTCTTCTTTAATTCATTTAGTTTATCTGCCGCTTCAATTGCAGCAGCTACTACAACACCAACACCCGTTGATGCAGCAGCACCTTCTGCTGCTACTTTTGCACCTTCCTTAGCAGCTGCTTTTCCTGCTTGTTTTGCAACCTGCTTACCAGATTCCTTTCCTGCCTGCTTCGCTACTTCCTTGCTACCTTGTTTTGCTGTTTCTTTACCTACCTGTTTCGCACCTTCCTTGCTAGCTCGTTTGGTACCTTCTTTACTTCCTTTTTTTACAGCATTTTTCCCAGCATTTCCCACAGTGTTATTAGCAGATTTATTTCCATATTTTTCTTTTAATTTGTCATACTTTTCCTTATATTCTTTCGCTCTATCGTACTTATCTTTTAAACTTTCAGACTCGTATTCTTGACCACCATCTTCATACTCATAATCATCATATAACTCGTCATCTTCAAAATCATCCACTAATATCACCTCCTGCTATGCTGGTTAATATAATTATTTTAAATATCTAAATTAACATCATTAACAATTCCTGTCTTTGACATTACAACATCTTTTATTTTTATTGATTTAATAGTATCAATTGACATATCATCTATGCTAAAGCTTAATTCCATATTTATTGTTTTATTTCTTGGTAGTTCAACAACTTGTCCTGCATATAAATGAGTTGCTGTACCTATCTCGATGCCACTATTATTTACTAAACATATAAATTCATATGCTTCATTATTGTTTAAATAAACTGTATCATTTGAATTATTTGTTATGCTAATTTTAACATTATATAATGTATCAAACGCAACTTGTTCACTTACAGTTATCTGTAAATCTTCTCTTACATATTTTATTGGTTCTTTTTTATAGAAAACAAATTTATCAAACGCTATTTTATAATCATTTGGAGAATATTCAATAATATTTATTGTACCATCAACATAATTGTTATTTTTTGTATTTAGCGATAGTCTAAAATATCTATTATTTTCAACAGTTGATGTGTTATATTTATTACTTGTTAGTACAAGTCCATAAAATCCTTTATTTTCCAAATCTTTTCTTAATGCTTCTTTGTCCATGTTAAAATATTCTAAATATTCAGGACTAGTAATTTCATAAATTTTATCGATATTTTTTGTACTTATATAATTAATTATATCCTCAGAATATTTTGCAACTTGTTCATCTACACTATATTGTATATTCTCGTAAGAACCTATTGAATCACTTACCATTTGTTTTTCTTGTTCTACCTCTTCTTTATCCTCAGGTGTCCAAATGCCAATAAGTGCTATTATTGAAATTACAATTACACAAATAGCACCTAAAACACATAATATCAATATCTTAGTTTCTTTTCTTTCATCTTCCATATCTTATTCCTACCTCTATTATTCAAAATCTATATAGATAACTGTATATGTTTTATTCATTATATCTAGTTCTATACCTATTTTCACATTTGAATCATTAATAGTATTACATTCACACAAATATGTTAAATTAGATATACTATATACTCTATTTAAACAATAATCAATGTCATATGAAGATTCATCTCCTACAAAATTATCATTTGTAAATTTTTCTATATTGCTTATATATTCTTTCTTTGAATACTTTGATTTTAATTCTTCTGATAGTATATTATATGTTTTTGAATATTCTTCATCTATTAAGGCTTGTACATAATTTTTTATAGCTGATTCAATAGTATAATATGTAGAATAATCTCTAACAATCTTTGTAGAATCTATGTCACTTTCTCCTGTTTCTTCAGAATATATAGTTATATACTTATCTATATTATCAATATCAAGTTTTTCTTCTTTTTCATCTTTAAATAGCCCAAATACAGAAGATAATATACAATATATAACTGCTATTCCAAATACTGCTATTATAAAAAATTTCATACCTATATCAAGTTTATCTAAAATATTTTTCAACTAAATATTCCTCCTTAGATATCGTCTACATTACTTACATTTGTTCCTTTATATTCAATACCATTTTTTCTTATATTTCTTGAATATGATCTACCTGCTCTGCTATCAGCTGAAAAAGCCCCAGCTCCTTCTTTCCAAGTATCTCCCATAACTTTACCTAATTGTCTTAATTTTGATGAAGGTATTTCCATATCAAGTTCAAATTTAGTATCCAAAGCTGCATCTACAGCAGATTTTATTTGTTTTTTAAAGTTAGCATCATCTAATGTTAATCTAACTTTTTCATCAAATCCAGCATCTCCTTTTTTTAATCCATATCTTCTACCAACTTCTTCTTCTGCCATTTTTTGAGGTAATTCTTCTATATGTTGTTGTTGTTGTCTAGCTGCTTTTCCATATACTGTATTCTTTAATGCAGGATTTGCAACCGAATCAAGTACTTTATCTGTCATATTAGCAACTATCGCTGCTTCAGCAATAGTATCAGTTGCACCAATTCCAAAAGCACCTGCTGCTATAGAACTTCCAAACGTAGATCCAGTCTGCACTGCAGAATGCTTAATATCTGTCGTTAACTTTCTACCCTTTTCTTGTTTTGTAGCTACATCCTTATGTGCTTCTTCTGCTGCTTGTCTAGCCTCTTTTAGTTTTTCCATATATTGTTTTCTATTCATATGTGAACCACTTGGTCCCGCTTTAACAAGATCATCGTAAGTTTTTTGCTTTGACGCAGCTTTTTCCTTGGCATCAGTTATTTCTTTATTATTTCTTACCTTATCTCCTACAAGTTTCGCTGTACGTTTTGCAGGCTCAACAGTACGTGCAGCCATATTTCCAGCAGATTTTATACCTGCCATCCCTTTAGCAAAGTTCTCACCAATATTACCCATGAATTTAGAATCTTTAATACCAAATATGCCCTTTATCATCTTTTCCATTTTAATAAGAGCCAGCATTGCTACCATACTAATAATTGCTAACATACCATCGTTAATTGACCATTTGTCTAACGAATCACTTATTGATACATGTCTTACTATTTCCATAATAAAGACTAGAAAAATTGCATGAAACGACTGCATAAAAATTAAAATCCCTATATTTTTAAACCATTCCTCAAATATTCCTCCGTTTTTTCCTCCCATACTAGCAACACACCTCCTATTTTAACGATTTTTGTATTACATCAATTGCTACAACAACTGGTGCCATTATTCCTAAGACTATACACATAAATGTTCTTTTTAAATATGTTATTACCAATCCAAATGTTTGCCCTATTATAATAAGAAAAGTAATTGATGCTATTAGATCTCCCCCTATGATCCCTAGGCAAAAGAATCTCATTATAATACCACCATATCCATATAAGGTAATATCCGTTATTGATTCCTTAGCCCCGAAAAAACCAGCAACTGAGTTTATAACACCGGATACCGCTTTACCAATTGTAGAGCCTAACATCGGAAATGATGCCAACAAATCTATCTTTACTTCAATGCCATCAGCTAACACAGAAACCGATTCAACTATCTTTTCGTTCAAATAAAACATTCCGGCTAACAAATAATGAACCAAGAACAGCATTACTATTCCAACTATCCATGTATTTAACGCTTTTTTGTATTGTGCTTTTTCTGCCGCAATTGAAGAAAAAACCAATTTTATACCTATGACTAATGCTGCAATTGTAAAGATAGTGGTTGCAAGAACAAAAAATGATGAATACGTATTTGCAAATAGCCCATGTGTAATATCGTTATGTCCCAAAGAACCAACAGCGGGATTTATGAAATTAGGATCGAGTATTGCTATCTTATTGAAAATAATTTGATCTGGAAATGGAAATGCACCATTTTCTCCTACACCTGCACCGTAAAAAAAGTAAATATAATATAACAAATAATAACAATCCAAACACATTTACCAATGGTGCAATAACTGCCCCCAAAATTCCTGTTCCAACTTTTCCTATTACAAATCCAATAAAATCAGCTAATGGACCATTTTGATTTGCATGAACATTTAAAGCTGCATAACTGATATTGCTACTAATCATAAATGTTAATAATACTACCCCAATTATGTATAATTTGCTTTTTATATTCCCATTTTTAAAAAACTTCATTTTATCACCCTAATTTTCTATGTCTATTTTTTATTCTATTTCCTTTGTTCAATTAATTTAGATAAGTTAGTTTCAACAAATTCAAATTCTTTTTGTGTAGGATGTATTCCAATTATTGCAGACTCTTGTCCAATCTTAATTAATCCTTCACCTCTTGAACATGTTAATAAGAAATCTGTTTCACCTTCACTTAGTTTAAATACTTCTTTTAAGTATTCTATTTCTGATTTATCTTGTGCTAAGAATAGTTTTACTTCTGATGAAGTAAGAACTGCTTGTGCTTCTTTTTTCTCATAGAAATCTTGGAATTTCTGAGAAACAACTGCAAGAGATACATTTCTTTTTCTCGCTCTTCTTGCCATTGTATTTAAGAATTGAACAGCTTCTGGATAATCTAAAAGCATCCATGCCTCATCAACAAGAACTCTTTTCTTTCTAGCTATTTGTTTGTTCTCACTATTCTTTTTAACATATTTTTCCCAAACCCAAGAAAGTAATATTTGTTGTGCAAGTGGTCTTGCAAATTTTTCTTCAAGTTCAGATAAGTTTATATTAACGAATTTATTTCCATCCATTAATTCAAATGTAGATTGGCCATCAAAATATGACATTTGACCATCAAATTTTTTACAATATTGTTTCATAACTTTTAACAGATAATTGTAGTGATATGCATATGTATCAGTGTTATTTTCTTTTGCTTTTTCTTCAAGTATTTCATACCATTCGCTTATTGTAGGCATTAATTTTTTAGTTTTTCCTACAAAGTTTGTTTCATTTTCATCTGCACCTTCTTCATATAACGAAGATATATCACTTTTTATACCTTTTCTTGCATAACACTCTGCAACTATCTCAGCTATTATTTGTTTTGTAAGCTCATTAACTTCTGTACTTCTTGTTGCTCCACGAGCCATTGTAAGTAATGCTTGTGTTACGTCTTCAACCTTATTTTCAATATTAAGTACTAATTTTTCTCTTCCTGTTATTTCATCTTTTACAGTTTCAGACTCTAAATCAAATATGTTTATAATTGTATTACTGTTAGGACTTACAACTATATTTATTCCATCTAATGCTTCTGCAACTACAACATATTCACCTTCTGCGTCTATTACTAAACTTTCAACATTCATAAGAACAGCAGATCTTGCCATTATTGTTTTTATAGTAACAGATTTACCAGATCCAGATTTACCAAATATAATCATGTTATAGTTAGTAAGTGATGGATGGAAGTTATCAAACAACAACGGTAATCCTGTTTGTTTGTTTATTCCGATAGGAACGCCAACATCATGTCCAATATCAGAAGAAACAAATGGGAATACTGTTGACATTGATCCCCTATCAAAAGTGTGTTTTCTACTTAATTTGTTTTTATTAAGTGGTAAGTTTGTTTGGAATGCCTCTTCTTGCATAGCCCAAACTGCTTTTACACCTATCATATTTTTAGACGCTTCCATTGCAAGTAATTCAGATGCCTTATCTAGTTCTGCTTTGCTATATGCAAATAGTGTTGCTACTATTGTAGCTTCAAATAGTTTATTATATCCAGCAGCTATTTCATCTCTTAGAGCCTCTGCTTCTGCTTGTTTTGTTGCTAAGACTGATGCTCTGTTTATATCGCCTCTATCTTGTGCAACATATCTTTCAGATTGAAGTTCAACTATTGTTTTATTTAAATCTTTTTGAGATATTGGCTCTGGTATTGGATTAATAAATACAGATGTATTTACATCACCAAACTCATATATTCCTGATAAAAAATATGGGAAGGTAGCTTGTCTTGGCATTGTTGTAACATAAAATGTTCTAACAAACCTAGATACCTTAGAAAATATTTCTAAGTAATCATAATGTGTTGCATCAATACCAGAAGGAGCCATTAGATCTTTAAGATTAGATTTATTAATTTCAAACACAGTAGAAGAATCGTCAACTGTTGTTATAAGATTCTCTTGTTCTGTATTTTGTTCATTGGTAATTTCTTTTTTATTCTTTTTCATATCAATCATTTCCTCCTTCGTTAAACAATGCTCTCGTCTACTGTTTCTTCAGTAGACTCGTTTTTATTATCTTCCGTAACAACTGTTTCCTCTGTGTCAGTGTCTTCTACTATACTGTCATTTTCTTTTGATTTGCTTTTATTTTCTTTTGCTATCTCTTTTACTTTTTTTACAGTTGCTCTTGCTTGTTTTCTCTTTTCTGCCTCTATAACATGTCTTCCGGCAATTATATCGCCTAAAACTTGTCTTTCTTCTTCTGACATATCAGCAGTATTAATTATATTTAATGCTTCTCTATCTGCTCTTTCTTCAAACTCTTCGATAAGTTCATCTTCTGATAAACCTTCTTGCATTCTCATGTTTTGAACTAATGCATCTTTTACTCTTTCAAAGGCAGCTTCTTCAATTTGTTTTTGCATTAGCTCTTCTTTTTTAGCAAACACATCCTTAGATGTAGAATATAGTCTATAGAAACCTGATTCTAATGCTGTTCTTATATCAAGTAACTTTTCATCATCTCTGTTATATGAGATATATAACAACTCTGCAAGTTCGTTAGATGTTAAAATTTTACCTTGTACTGAGCAAGATGATAAAGCACCTATTAGAGATTGTGCTCTTGTTGCAAGTTCTCTATAACAAATGTCATATATTTCATCCTTAGTAAATTCAGATGTTG
This sequence comes from Clostridia bacterium, assembly GCA_045536565.1. GTDB lineage: Bacteria > Bacillota > Clostridia > TANB77 > CAG-465 > CALXJE01. The sequence goes on from JAZSNU010000013.1 coordinate 116,637, forward strand.
TTGTAACCTCTGATTTATGATAAGAAAGTACAACATAGAATTTTCTTTGTAATATATGTTTGTTTAAGCTTATTCTTTCAACATATTTAGTTATATCTTGTGCATAATCAAGTATATGAGCTTTTTTCTCTCTTTCCATTTTTGCTTCTCTTATTTTTGTATAGTTAGCATCTAAACTATTTGCTAGTTTACTATACTCATCATCTGCTGATTTATATTGTTCTTGAAGAACATCTAAACTTTCTTTATATATATTCATACTTTGTTTTAAGTCAATCGCTCTTGCTTGAACATACAATTGAATTGGATATTTTAAAGTATTTAAGAATGTTATAAATCCCTCTTCAACTGCCATTTGTTCAACTTCTGACATAAGATCATAATTTATACCTTTACATTGGATAACCATTGTAAATTTATTTCCTTTTTCTTGCAGAATCATATTATCTGCTATTTTATCAAATTCCATGAAATTAAATATATCTTTTCTTGCTATTCCTTTATCATTTTTCTCTTTAACTGTTTTTGCACTTTCAACAGAAGGTGTTGCACTTTTTGGTGTAGTAGTTACTTGTTTAGCAACTGTTCCTCCATTTTGTGTATTATTATCTTTTTTACCAAATAAAAATATTGCAAATATAGCTACAAATATACCTGCTGATATTAAAATTATAGTTACTGAATTCATCTTTTGTTTCCTCCTTCTCTATATAAATAGATTTTCTTTTTTCCTTTAAACATAATAGTTCTAATTAATATATCTGATATTGGTTCTCCACCTGCTTTTCTAAGATTACCTACCATTGGTGAATCAGGTATAGATAATGCTCCAATACAAAATCCTATAACAGCAAATATGCCAGTTACAATTAAAGTTACCGAGCCACCTAACCCTATCATTGATAATACATATCCTATCAAAAGGCCTACCAAACCGAATCCTATCGTAAACAATAAAGATTTTACTGAAAACACATATAATATTCTAGATTCTCCCTTTACGCTTCTAGGAACGCTATATGTTCGTCCCATAAAACAACCTCCTTCATTAGTACAATAACTCTCTGTATACTTTATCACATCTAGGTATTTTTATCAACTTATATAGCATTTTTTTTAGCAAAAAAAATAAATGTTACAAAAAAATAATTTTCTTGTAACATTATATAAATCTAACTCAGTACTCCTTGCCCAATACTATATACTAATGTAATTACTTTGAATGTACAATACACTAAAACTATTCCTAACGCTACCGGAACTAATTGTTTTTTTACATCCGCTCTTGTTTCAGCAGGTGATAACATATATTTTAACCCTAGTAGAACTATACCCAAAATAGCGCATACATTTGCTATTGTGTTTACAGTCGAATACACATTACCGGCAAATGTATTATAGCTAGTTCCTCCACCTAATGCTCCAGTCATAAAACTCTTAGATAAATCTCTTACAGATTGTGCTAAATAGAAAAACACAACACCTAGCACATAGTTAGGCAAACTTGATTTTATATCCGCCTTCCCCTCAATACCAGAATATATATACTTTAAACCTAGCGCAATGGTAACAACGAATATAACTACATTTCCGATTGCAAATATAGTACCAATTATATCTAAACCACCTGTACCATTACTTATTATACCTGATAATGCTGCACCAACAGGTTTTTGTAATTCCTTTTGGCAATATTGACATTTATGATTACTAACAGGATTTAGTTGATTACATTCTTTACACTCAACATACTTTCCGATACTCGGATCTGTAACATCAACAAAATCGCTTGCTTGGCCAAAAACATCGTTCAAAAAACTAGAAGCATACAAATCGCTACTAAAAACTGTAAGTAATACATATATAGCAACTATTATAATCCCTTTTTTCATATTCAAATCACAATGCGCAAACGCACATTATGTCCTCCTTTCTAATTTGTCTATTTATATTATACATAAATAAAAAAATATTGCAATACAAAATTTCTCTGTTTGCAATATTTTATATATTTAAATTTTATACTATAAAAGGTCACTAGTTGTTGATGATACAAGACCAAGTATTGCTGTTGCACCAAATACAAGAACTGCACCAACTATAAGGATTACAGTTTGTTTCTTTATATCAGCTTTAGCATCTGCAGACGCAAACATGTATCTAACACCAGCAAAAACAACTGCTGCTACTGCCAATATTTGAACAAGAGTTGATATAGTTTTCCAAATTCCTGTTACTTTACCTGTTAATGTGCCAGAAGCTGTTCCTGTTCCTGTTCCAGCTAAAGCACTGTTTAAATCTGATGCACTACCAGAAACCCCATAAACACTACCAACAATTGCTACTACTACAAATAAAAAAGTACAAGCAACTGCTACTTTTCTTAAATTTTTCATAAAAAATTCCTCCTTATTATAACATTATTATACACTATTTTTTTATTTTTACAATATATTTATCATATTTTATAAAAGATCACTAGCAACACCAGATACTAATGAAGCAATCTTTACAGCACCAAATACAAAAACTGCACCAATTATAAGAATCACAGTTTCTCTTTTTATATCTGCTTTACCATCTGCCGATGCAAACATATATCTAAGTCCAGCAAAAACCACAGCCGCCACTGCCAATACTTGCACTACTCGTTCAATTGTTGCCCAAATTTTACCTATTTTGCCAGTAACAGCATCAACACCAGTACCAGTATATCCCTCTGATGGATCTTTTGGTACATTATTAGCATATACTGAAAATACGCCTAAAAACATAATAAATATAAACAGAATAGAACATATTTTATATAGTTTTTTATTAAACACGCTTCGTCCCTCCTTACTAAAATTATATAATTATTATTTCAAAAATCAAGTATTTTTATATATTTAATTAAAATGTAATAAAATCGTAATATTATTAATCAAATGTTCAATATTATAAATGTTTTTTCTCTCTTTTTTTTACCCCTCTTTTCTATATAGCTATTATACACAATTTTTATATAAAATCCATATTAATATTTTTTTGTAATATTTTGTAGTACGATTTTTCTTTACAATAAGGTTTGGGGAATATATAATTTTACTGGTGGTTTAAATGTTAAAAACATTTTATATTTTATTTCTTGGCGCTATTTTGTCTTTTGTTATTTTATTATCTTCATATTTTGATAGTTCTGGTGATTTGTTTTTTCCAATTCATTCTAGTTATACTATTTCTTCATATTATGGTTATCGTACATTAGGTAGTAGTCATTTTCATAATGGTATAGATATTCCTGCTGTTGTTGATACTCCTGTTTATCCTATTTCTTCTGGTGTTATTTCATATATTGGTTTTTCTTCTTCATATGGTCACTATATTGTTATTACATATACAAATGGATATAAAAGTTTATACGGACATATGTCAGGTGTTTATCCTTTTTCCGTTGGTTCCTATGTTAGTAGTTCAGATATAGTTGCATATATTGGACCTAAATACTTATCAAATGGTTCTCTAAATGGTTTTACTACCGGCCCTCATTTACATTTCACTTTATATAAATCTAATGCTTTAATCAATCCATTATCTATTAATTTTAAGTATTCTAATTAATTTTTGTTTGTGTTTTTGTTTGATTTTTTTATTTATATTTTCTTTTATTTTTGTTAATGCTTATTTTTGTTAAAGGAGGTAGATAAATGTATAGTAATAAATTATTAAAACCTAAAATAGATATAGTTTTTCATGCGTTATTCTGTGAAGAAAATAACAGATTAACTGAAGCATTAATCTCTGATATTTTGGGTGAAGATGTAAAAATAATTGCTAATATGGATAGACATGTAAATATTAAAGACGCTAATGAAAAATTAGGTATAATGGATCTAAGAGTAGAACTTACTGGTGGTATAAAATGTAACATAGAAATACAACTTAACGCACATAAATATGAATGTGAACGATTTTTATACTATCTTGCAAACACATATGCTAGACAAGTGTCTCGTGGAGGGGAATATGATAAATTACATAGATGTATTAGCATTGTTATTGTAGATTATGAATTAGATCTATTAAAAGATTTTGAAAGACTCAATGTAAAATGGCAAATGCGTGATGACGAGACTGGCAAAAGTCTATTGACAAACAATTTTGAATTAATTATAATTGAACTGAAAAAGGCTAGAAGATTATATGCAAAAAACACAAATGATAAAATTTGTCAATGGATGCTCTTTTTAGATGATCCAAATAATAAGGAGGTCTCACATATCATGAATAAAAATGAGAAAATAAAAGATGCAAGGCAAGAATTAGAAAGCGTTAGTGGAAATTATGAAATAAGAAGAATAGCAGAATTAAAAGAAAAATATATAAGAGATGAAAAGGCAGCATTAGCGTACGCTAAAGAAGAGGGTATTGAACAAGGCATTGAACAAGGCATTGAACAAGGCATTGAACAAGGAATCGAGCAAGGTATTCTTCAAACAGCAAAAAACATGCTTGATTTAGGAATATCAATTGAAGATATAATGAAATGTACTAACTTATCCAAAGAAAAGATAGAAAAATTAAAATAGTTACAAGTATATTATTTTTATACAAAAAACATGGTATTTTCTACCATGTTTTTTGTATGTTTTATATATTTTTTAAATTTCTATTACTCAGTTATTTCTTCTTTACTTTCTTCTGATTTATCTACAATTTCAAATTTAGACACAGAAACTTCATATGCTACTCTTTTTTCTACTGTTCCATCTTCATATTTTTTCTCATATTCTCTTGATTGAACTCTTCCAACTACTTTAACTGTTGTTCCAGTTTCTAAATGTTCACAATATTTAGCATTTCTTCCCCATATAATACAAGGAATATAGTCTGATTTATTATATGATCTATTAACCGCTAAAAGAATATCTGCTATATCTCTTCCAAGAGGTGTCTTTCTGTAAATTGGTTGCTTACAAACCACACCTGTTACTGTAAGCTCGTTTACAGTTTTTACATTTTCACTTACTTCTAATTGTTTTATATCCTTTACAAATACTGAAAGTATAAGTCTACTCTTATTACTTTCATCCATTTTGTTATATGATCTATATTGCCCTTCTATAAATATAATTTTACCAATATTAAAATCATCTACATCAATTAATCTTTCCGATATAATAACAGGAATTCTATCCTTTTGACCACTAAGTCTATCAATTTCTATATAAAATTTATAAAACTTTTCTCCATAAATTTCATGACTTAGTTCAAGCTCAGAAGCAACTACACCGCCCATTTTTATTACATTGTTTTCAAAACTTGATTCCATTACCCTTTTTCCTCCTTTGGTCTTTATACCTATTCATATGTTTTAAACAATAAAAAAATTACTATGATATTGGTCATTATATCATAGCAATTTCATTTTGTAAATACTTTATGTTAAATAAAGTATTATGATTTCCCATAACACATATACATTTATTTTTTTATATTATAACCGATAATAAATATAGCAAAAAATGTTGAATTGGAAAAACACTATAAAAAGCCCATCTTATTTTTTTACTTTTAATTCCTCTTTCTCCGTTATATAATGAAATTGGTATTATACTTAATAACATGTACCAATACATACTGTTTTTACTTTCTATTATAATTATTAAAAGTGCTATTAAAATTAACGCTATATACCCAATTTTTATATTTCTTTCAGATATAAATGATGTTATTACTTTTTTCATAGACATATTATAATTATTCTTTTCTAAATATATTGTTACTTTTAATTTTTCAATAAAATATAGCATAACGATTAGAAGAGGAACATAAATACCATAATCAATAGGTATAAATACATATATTCCTATTATTGTTAAAATCATAAATACTTTCAAAAACAAATTTTGGTTATATGTAAATTTTTGTATAATATTTTTTTCATGTATAACCCACAATGTTATTAATGATAGTGTATATGAAAATAATATGTTAAGTTGCACATTAACCGATAGTCTTTCTGGGGTAGCATCAAAAATACTTACAACAAATATTGCAACTTGTGTAATTAAAGCGAGAGAAAATACTCTTGTAATATATTTTTTCAAATCTTTTGTATAAAAGAAGCCTTGTACAATTAAATAGGCAAATAGTGGCATAGATATTCTACCAATTATTCTTAAAATAACATATATTATACTTGGCATATTTTCTTGAAAATAATAACCGATATGATCTATTAACATAGTTACTATTGCTATTATTTTAAGACCATTTCCACTAATTCTGATTTTTCTAAATCTCGATATGATTTTGTCTATATATCTATTTATATTAACTTGCAAGTTATTTCCTCCTGTTTTAGTTTTGTTATATTATACCACCATTTTATCAATAAATCATTAACATACTAAAAATTAATTTTTATTTTCCATTTTTCTTTGCAAACATGGGAATTTTTAAGTGTTTTGTCGAATTTTGGCGAACGATTTTTTTGAGAATTTATTGACATGTGTACATTCGTTAAGTATAATAGCATCAGTAATTATTCCAGTAGTTACTATTTATACAACTAAATGTTTCATACGGCAATTTACGCATATGAAACATTTTTTCCTTTTCATTGCTATTACTTAAAATACATTTAAAAGAGGATATTAGTTTATTTAATATCCTCTTTATTTATTATTTATTATTTATTATTTATCCTCTAATAATTCCATCATATTCTTTTTATATGCCTCTACCCCAGGTTGATCAAACGGATTAACACCAAGAACATAGCCACTTATTGCACATGCTTTTTCAAAAAAATATATTAACTGTCCAATATTAAATGGATTAAGATCTTGAACTGTAATTGTTATGACTGGAACACCCCCATCTATATGTGCTTTATATGTTCCTTCAAACGCTTGTTTATTTATATAATCTATACTTTTTCCTGCTAGATAATTTAACCCATCAGTATCATCAAATGTTTGTGGTAATTCAATTAAACTTCTATCTAGTCCTACTTTAATCATAGTTTCAAACAAGTTTCTTTTTCCTTGTTGTACATATTGTCCCATAGAATGAAGGTCTGTTGAAAAATCCATTCCATAAGGAAGAATACCCTTTAAATCTTTACCTTCACTTTCTCCAAATAATTGTTTAAACCATTCTATAAAATAATGGAAATGAGATTCAAAAGATGACATTATTTCAACTGTTTTTCCTTTGTTATATAATATGTTTCTTATTGCTGCGTATCTATAACAATCGTTATTTACTAAATCTTTTTCATTGTACAAATGTCTCGCGAACATTGCACCATCTAAAAGTTCTTCTATATCAATCCCTGCAACTGCAATTGGAAGTAGTCCTACTGGACTAAGTACAGAATATCTACCACCGACATCGTCCGGTACTACAAATGTTTCATAATAGTTTTTATCTGCTATTTCTTTTAATACGCCTTGTTCTTTATCAGTTGTAACATATATTCTTTCAGATGCTCCACCTACACCATATTTTTCTTCCATAAATACTTTTAACATTCTAAATGTTACGGCAGGTTCTAATGTTTTTCCTGATTTAGATATTACATTTATAACTACATCTTTATCCTCTATATATTCTATTAAACTTCTAATATATTTAGGACTCATGTTATTTCCAGCATATAATATTTGAGGTCCATTTCTTTTACTATCTTTTTGCAAGTTATATAACGGATCTGTAAATAAATCAATAACTGCTCTTGCTCCTAAATATGAGCCGCCTATTCCAACTACAATAAATACATCTGTTTTTTTTCTTATTTTTTGTGCACACTTAACAATTCTTTGAAGTTCTTCTTCATCTCTATTTTCTGGCAGTTCAAGCCATCCTAACATCTCTTTTCCAGCACCAGTTTTATTCATAAGCATATCATGCGCTCTGTATATGTCATTTTCTACCATTTGATAATCATAATCTTGTATTACATTTTTTACTCCATCAAAATTTAATACTATCCCGTTCAACTTATATCACCTCTTCACTAGTTATTATAGAACTTATTTAATATATTTGCAAGACATCTTGCTCCAAAATATGCTTCTTCTAATGTATTTCCTGTTGTACCCACTTCTATTAAGAAAGATCGTTTAATTAAATCTTGGTTATATTTTGAATTACGCACTATCATACCTCTAAACAAGCCCGGATACATTTCTTCACCCAATTTTTGAAGTTGCAAAGCTAGTGCTAAATTATCTTCCCAATATTCATTTGAATAAGAATCTGTTCCAACTCCCATTACAAACATAAGCTTTGCTACTTTTTGACCATTTATCTCTACTGTTGGTCCATTGGTTAAATCTCCTAATGCATCTCTATGTACATCTATTGCAAGACCTATTCTTTCATTTTTGCCCAATTGATTCTGAATTGTCTTTCTAGAATTTGTATAAGCAATTTCATAACTACCATAATCATGTGGTGTAGTATCAAATATAACATTCATATTCTTTTCACATAATGCTTGTGTTAAAATACTTCCTACCGATAGCATGTTATATTTGGCATCTCTTGTTCTATATGTACTAGAATAATCAAATTTATATCTATCACTATTTGTATATGATTCCGATGTATGTGTTGAATATATTAAAATAGGGTCACTTTTTTTAGTAAGTATAATATTCTTTTCAAACAAAGATATGTAGTCTATATCTCTTTTAGAAGAATAATTAGAAATAGTCATACCATACACATTAACTTTTTGAACTGTGTCTGTATTATTTATTGTTAAATTTTGCTGTTGCCTTTTTGATATAACTTCACAACTATCCACCAATGAAACATCAAATTTGTCATTTTTTTCTTCTGATGATTTATCAACATTTTCCACATTTTTATTTCCTGTATCTTTTACCTCATTTGAGATACTCTCAAACGGAGAATTTACATTATTTATTGCTAACATTAATTCTGTCTTTCCAATATTTATATTTTCTGCTTGTCTTATATTTGTTGCCATATATAATATATTGTTATATATTTTTTCTTTATTTAAACATATTCTTCCTACTGATACTACAATAACTGTTAGAATAATTATTAAGCATATATATTTAAAAAAACCATATATACTAACTAAATCTTACATCTTTTTTTTTTTATATCTACTATCAAAAAAATCAACTGCAACTTTCATAGACTACTACCACCTAGTCCTATGTTTATTACAATTGATTATATTTTATACTTATTTTTTCTTAATCTAATAATTCAGTCATTGTTTCGTTATATTTTTCAAGCACTCTTACAGTTCTTTCTTTTAAATCTATTACTTCTCTTTTTATATCAAGTAACTTTTCTTTCTCTACTTCTATAATAGACTCAATTCTTTGCTTTTCATTTAAAGCTTCTTGTCTAGCATTTTCTAATATATTCCTTGCTTGATCTTCTGCTGTTATTAAAGCATTAGCAACCTTCTCTTGCTTTTCAATATACTCTGTATCATATCTTTCTAATTTTTTACGAATAATAGTAATTTCATTAGATAATCTATTTATTTCTGCTTTTTCTGCTTGCAAACTACTTTCATAATCCGCCTTCATCTCTCTAAGGTATTCTTCAACTTCTTTTTTATCGTAGCCAAACATCTCTGTATTAAACTTCTTTTCGTTCTCCATTTATTACTACCCCCAGTACTACGTATATTGCATATTTTACCAGAATTTTAATATTTTTTCAACTATTTATTAAAAAGTTTAACAAATAGTAATAAATTTATTTTACAATTTTACTTTTTGTTATATAATGTATCATATAATAAACAAATATATAAGGGTGATATTATGAAATATACATTAGGATATTTTGGTAATTGTGAATTTCTAGAAGATAACATTATACATTATTGCAATTTACCAGAAAATGAAAAAATAGAGTTTGTAAATATATCTAGTATTGATAAAGAACATATAGATGCAAATTCTTTCAATGGTTTTATATTTGATACTGCACTACACAAAAATGAGATTACAAATGAACTTATAATGGATATTATACAAGAAAACCCAGAGCTTGATGTCATGCCAGTAGTTATTCCAGATTTAAACGATGAAACTTTTAATAGTGTAACTGCATTAAGAGAAGAAACTGATCTTCTAAAAGATATAACTGAATGTGTTCCATATAAAGTTCAAGATGAAGAAGAATCAAAACTATTTGTTGATACCGTTTTACATACATTTTCAAGAAAAACAATTAGAAATATTGAAAAAATAGAACAACTTCAATTAAAATCTAAACAAGATTATATTAATGCATTAAAAGCAATTGTTGTTACATTAGAATTTAAGGATGTCTATACAATGGATCATTCTTCAAGAGTTGCTATATATGCTGAGCAAATGGCAAGAAAAATGGGATTATCAGAAAGAGAAATAGATAATATTTCAATTGGTGGTTGGGTTCACGACATTGGAAAATTAGGAGTTAACAAAGAAATTCTTAAATCTACTAATGGTAAATTGTCAGATGAAGAATTTAACCACATAAAGACACATTGTAAAATAGGTGAATATTTACTTAATAGAATTCTTCCACCAGATGATAATTCAAAAGATATAATTTCATATGAACTTCATCACCACGCAAAATATGATGGAACTGGTTATCCTGAAAATATAGCTGGTGACGATATCCCGCTAGGAGCAAGAATTTTATGTGTTGCCGATTCTTTTGATGCTATGACAACAAAGCGTACATATAACAAACCTATGACATTAGAAGAATCTATTGAACAACTAAAAAGATGTTCAGGCACCCAATTTGATCCTAAAATTGCAGATGTGTTTATAGAATTACTAAAACAGGAACCTGAAAAATTAAAAGATACCCTTGGTATAACAATTGATGAAAACAGATTTATTCAAACAAGTATTAAAACTACTGAAAAAGATAGAGATGCTAGTAAGCAAAAAAACAAAAATGATGATATTATAATAGAATAAATAGTTAAAAGGTGTCAGTTATTATTCTGACACCTTTAATAAATACATAAATTCAATATCTATTCCATAAGAAGATATTAATGCAATATCATAAATAGTTAAATCTTTAAAATATTCAAATAATTCATTTCCGTCCTTCGAATTTAAAATTTTCTCAACATGCAATTCTTCTCCATCAAAATTTGATTTAAAAATTTTTGCTTGTGATTTTATTTTTTTAAATTCTATATTAACTATTTCATTTAATATTTTTTCTGCATTTTGTTTATCATTTCGATTTAAATTTTTAAGTAAATTTATACTCTTATTAGTCATAATCATGTCACCTCTTTAATATATTTTTCGCAAATATTATATAATACTTTTTTAGTTTTGTCAAGTTATGTTAACAAAGTCGTTTTATTCATATTTAGTATATCATTATTTTTATATAATTCAAGTAATTATATAATACTTTCTATATATTTTATATATTATAAATAACTATTTAACTAACCGTTCTTTTTTATACTTTTATTGTTTCAAAGTGCAATTTTTGCACTTTGAAA
>JAZSNU010000003.1:0-143973 GCA_045536565.1 Clostridia bacterium
TAGTAAGTAAAGCTGCTAAAAAAGAGAAAAAAAGAGAACTCAAACAAAAAAAACTACAAGAAAAAGAGCAAGGCAAAGAAAATAACGGGTTGTGGCAAAAGATAAAATATGTTTTGATCTTACTTCTAATAGTAGTTATAATATTGTTATTTAAATATAGACATATAATTGGCATAACTTTTTCTAAGGAGATTACCGAACAAGATGCTATCGTAATAGAAATGACTATGTCTGATAATAAAATATATGAATATCAAAATGAGATATTAGTATATTCAAAAGGAAAGCTTATGACATATAGTAAATATGGTAAAAAGACATGGGAATACACATTTGATGAAACATTTATACCAGAGATAGTTACTAGTGGGAAATATATTCAAGTAGTAAACAAAGATAGTGGATATATATATACTTTTGATAACAAATATGAAAGCAGTAGAAAAAAAATAGATGGAACTATAAAAAGAACAAACATCAATGAAAAAGGACAAAGTGTAGTACACTATTCCAAAGAAGGAATAAAATCAAATATAATGATTTTTGATAAAAAAGGAAGAGAACAATACAAAATCACATTAAAAGAAGAAAACATTGCCAAAATAGAATTATCGAATAATGGCAAATATTTATTGTTATATGAAATTGAAACGCAAGGTATTAGTGCAAACTCAATTGTAAAGGTTGTAGAACTAAAAACCTCTGAAAAGGTAAAGACAGCGTTAGAAATAAATAACGATATTATATATGATTTAATTTTAAACAATTCGAAAGTATATATACTTACATCAAACAATGTATATAGTTATAATATACAGGCTGGTAGTTTAAGAGAATATAATATTAGCGATAAAAACATATTAAATATAGCACTTGATGATACAGGAATTGCATATATACACAAAGAGTTATCGGATGATAATAATAAAGTTACAATATTAAATAACATGTATGATAATGTTGGGGAATATAAATTTAGTGGAACGGTAAAAGCATTTGAATATTGTAACTGTCTTGCATATGTGATAAGTAATAAAGAAATGAATATATATAATAGATGGGGTATGCATGTAAAGAGATTTACTTCTGATAGTATAATAACCAATATTGTTATATTTAATAATGGTAAAAACATTGCAATAAACTATTCTAACAGAATAGTAATAGTGGGAATATAATAGGGGGAATTTATATGATTATTGATATTACTTTAATATTGATAATTGCTATTGCAACTTTTATAGGATATAAAAAAGGATTTGTAAAAGTAATAATAAAACTAACAACATTAGTTTTAGCGATTGTATTGGCATTTATTCTTCAAGGAAGCGTATCTAAGTTTATAGGGGAAAATTTAGGTTTTAAAAACACTATATCAACAGCAATAGAAAGTAAATTAGTTGGTTTTACAAAATCAGATGAAGAAGGAACTAAAAAAGAAAATCAAATACCTATTTTGGATAAGACAATAAACAATATAAATAAAGCAGCAGATGAAGAAAAACAATCTATTATAAAAAGTAGTTCTTCTAAAATAGCAGATTTTGTTGTAAAAGGCATGAGCTTTATAGTTATATTTTTAGTTGTAGCAATTACAATGGGAATAATAGGATTAATTCTTAATACAGTAGTTGAACTACCGGTTTTAAAAACATTAAACGGATTGTTTGGTGGTATTACGGAATTTGTACTAATGTTATTTAGAATATTCATAGTTTTAGCTATAATTTCTTTCCTATCACCACTAGAATTGCTATCAAATGTGGTAGATTATATAAACGCTTCATGTATAACAAGATGGTTATTTGAAAATAATATAATTGTTAGTATAATTGGTAGAAAATTACTATAATCGGGTATGGTGAATAATTTGAGAAAAGCAAGAAATAAAAATGTGTATAAAAAACTATCATCAATATTTATATCATTAAGCATTTTTGGTATTGGGTTATGGATACTATTGTTTGGTGCTAATAATGTAATTAGTAAAGACACATTAGCCGCTATAAGTGATAGTCTGGTTAGTGAAAATGAAGCAAAAAAAGAATCTGTTACATTTTTGTTAGCTGGAACAAATGATAATTTAACAGATACTATAATATTTGCAAAATATGATACAGTAAATAATAAATTGTATATGATGTCAATTCCAAGAGATACGTATACAACAAATGAGATGTGTAATGGTCATAAAATAAATGCTATATATAGAGGTAAAAATTTAGATGCGTTTTTAGGTGAGATAGAAACACTTTTAGATGTAAAAGTTGATTATTATGCAATATTTGATAGTACTTTTGTAAAAGAGGTAGTAGATGCAATAGGAGGAGTGGAAATATATGTTCCTCAAAAAATGTACTATGTGGGCGGAGATCCTCAAATAGTAATAGATTTAGAAAAGGGTTTGCAGGTTCTAGATGGAAAAAAAGCAGAACAGTTTTTAAGATTTAGATCTGGATATGCAAATGCTGATTTAGGAAGAGTAGAAGCACAAAGGTCGTTTATAGAAGCATTTATACAAACAGTATTAGAAAAAGAAAATATAACCAAGATACCTAAGTTGGTAAAAACTGCAATTAACAATACTAAGACTAATGCAACAACCAGAGAAATAATGCAATATATAGATGAAGTAAAACAAATTGATATGGACAATATAGAATCTTTAACAATGCCAAATTCACCAGAATATATAAATGGTTTATCATATGTAATGGCTGATAAGGAAGAGGCTAGAAGAATTATTAAAGAAGATTGGAATATGAACAATAATATAAAAGAATAATAAATAGAGACCTCAGCTTTTTTAAGCTGAGGTCTTAATATTACAAATTAATTTGTTATTTAAGAGTTCTTCGTGGTCTATACGCCGGATGTCTCCTTTTTGACAAATCGTCTGCATTATACTGAACATTATTTTTCATCTTTCTTTTCTTTTTTCTAGAAGACTTAGCAAATATTTTAAATAGTATAACAAAAAATACAATTATTAATATACTGATGAATATGTATATCAATATGTTTGATACTATTTCAGTCATTGTAAGTGGCATTTCTGAAATGTTTGTAAGAATCAGGTCAAAATCTTTATCATATAAAGAAGAGTTTTGTATAAAAGTGATAGAAATTGTACCTACTACTTGATTTATATAATCTTGTGAAGTAATATTATATTGTTTTAATTTATCATAATTTAAATTAACCTCATAAGATATATTTGGAGGCTCAGCAGTTTCGTCGCTGTTAGATAATACAAATACATTTTCTGGTATAGTATAGGTATATATTAATTTACTATCGTTATCAGAATATGAAAAACAATAATCTTGTTTTTCAAGAAGCTGAGTCTTTTCAAAATTATTAAATCCATATTCAAACAAATTAATTGCATCTGTGTATCTTAAATCTTCACTTCCAGAAGGGTTTGAATTAAATACACCTAAAATTAAGTTTTTATTATCCTTTTTTCCATATGCAAGTAAAGTTCTTCCTGCCTCTTCTGTATAGCCGGTTTTTCCACCAATACAATACTCATAATATCTTGACAAATAACTATCATCTTTTGTAAGTATTAATCTATTTGTGTTTTGATATTCTCTTTTAGTGTTTGTTTTGTTAGTTGCCTCTATCGTATATGATGATGTTGAAAAGATTTTCACAAATTCGTCATTTTTAATAGCATAAGACAATATTTTCATCATGTCTGACGGAGTTGTATAGTGATTATCTTCATGATAACCATGAGCATTTGAAAAATGGGAATCTAAACAATTAAGTTCTTTTAATTTTTCGTTCATTAAAACAACAAAATTATCTATGTTTCCAGATACAGCTTCAGCCAGAACATTTGCAGCGTCATTACCAGATTTAAGCATTAAAGCATATAGCAAATCTTTTATACTCATTATTTCCCCTTGCTTTAAAGCAGCATTTGAACTTCCGTAAGGTAGTTTTATAGCAGATTCTGTAACAACTGTTGAAGAGTTAATATCAAGATTTTCTAAAACCAATATTGCTGTTAAAACCTTTGTTGTACTAGCAGGATACACCCTATCATTTTCACCGTTTTCGTATAAAACTTTACCACTATCATTATCTACTAAAATTGCATTTTTACAATTTAATTCTGGATAATTAGTTGCATGTACAAATGAAGAACTGAAAAACAAAATAGATAATGCTAAAATCAAAATTAAATTTATTCTTTTAATAAATATATTTCTAGTCATTAATTAATCACCCCTGTAAATAAAAATAATTATACTACATAACACTCAAAAAATAAAGGAGAGGATTAAAATAAGTTATATAAAAAAGACCAAAATAGCAAATATAATAAAAGGTATGTTAAGAAATAATGTAAAAAGTAAATATATAATTATGCTATTTCTTGTTATATTATCCACTTTCGGAGTAATAATTTTTTGTCCTTCAAAAAACGGAGATGGAAAACTAATTATAAATGGGATAAATATACAGAATATATGCGATAAAAATAATATAGGGGTATATATAGATGGTGAAATAAAAAATCCTGGTTTTATACAAATACCAACAGGTGAAAATTTAGAATATGCGTTAAATAAAATAGGTGGAATAACAGATAATGCTGATATACAAAATATAGATTTGAATAAAGTATTAAAAGATGGTGAAAAAATAATTATACCAAGTAAAATCAAAGATTATAAAGAGGATAATACGTATAGTGATACTTTAAGTAATAGTATTGTAAATATTAATAGTGCTAGCAAGAATAAATTAAAAACATTGGAGGGAATAGGAGATAAGACAGCAGAAAATATAATAGAATATAGAAAGAAAAACAAGTTTTATAATATAGAAGAAATAATGAAAGTCAAGGGAATAGGGGAAGGTAAGTACGAAAAAATAAAAAATAACATATGCGTATAATTTTTGTAAAAAAAATATAACATATGTAAAAAAAGTTGAAAAATTTATTTGAATATAGTATAATACTTGCGAATAGATTTATGTAATCTAAATGGGAGATTGATGATATGGAATTACAAATGAATAAATTTGAAATTATTGATATGCCAGGAATGGAAACAATAGCTTTTTTAGTAGAAAGAAATGATACTGAATACATGAAAGGTAATGCATTATTTACACTACAAAAAATAGAAGCAAGTCAAAGAGAAGAAGATGGGAAAATAAAAAAGACATTTGCTACTCTACCAACAGGTGGAGAGAAACAAATGGTAGTACTGCTTACTCTTACTAAATCAAAGGCTATTTTAAGTACTGGTGAAATTACAGAAGAGGGGTTTGTATCAAGAGATAATGCGGTTCCTTTATCATATGGAACAGTTTTTAATCAAGATGGTGTTGAATATAAAGAATTTGCATATACACCTAATATGAAAAGGCAGTTCGCTATAATTGATACAAGTACAGGCGAAGAAGTAAAACCAACTTTATATGTTGATAATGTTACAAATGAAGTAAAAGGAAAGTGCAAATTACTTCCTTTAAGACCATATATAGTATTAGAGTTAAGATTAGATAGAAAATAGTTTGGAGGATTTTTAATGGAAGAAAAGAAACTTACAATAACAGCGGGGGTTGAACAGTTAACAATAGATGGGAAAAATATTAATGATATTGACCATAAAGAAACAACAATATCTGATAGAGTTCAAGTACCAGAACGCGATAAAGAAACGAAAAAAGAGGAAAAAATAGCAAATGACGGAGATGAAAAAATAGTCTAGTTGTTTTGAGGAGGATATATGGAAACAATAAGAAAATTTAAAGGACAACTTATAGCAATAGGAGTCTTCTACTTAATTCTATGTATAGAAATAGTAGGAGCCTTTTGTGTCGCTAAATCAGTTGTTTTAGAAGAAGGACAAGGTATATTTAGTGATTTTAATGGACTTGCAACAACAATGGGAGAGTACATGAAAAATCCATTTAAGATAATTGGTGGGTTATTTAAAGAAGGAGTGCTTGAACAATTTTTTACTGGATGTTTTTGGCTTTTAATAGCATTTATAGTTATGACAATTTGGTTCCTTATTAAAAACAAGAGTAAACACGAATATGATGGTATAGAAAGCGGTTCAAGTGATTGGAGTAAAGGTGGAGAAGAATATAGAAAATTAGCAGACGGAAGTGAAGTATTAAATAAAAAAGATGGCTTTATACTTAGTAAAACACACTATTTAGGAACTGATCTTAAAAAAGTTAGAATTAATAAAAACGTGCTAGTAGTCGGAGGATCAGGTGCAGGTAAATCTGCTTGTTATATTAAACCTAATATATTACAAAGATTAGGGTCATATGTAATAACAGATCCAAAAGGCGAGCTATACAGAGAAACTTCCGGGTTTTTAAAAAAAAATGGATATGAAGTAAGAGCATTTAACCTTGTAAATCCAGAATATAGTGATAGATACAATCCGTTATCACATATAGTTGACCATACAAGTGTGGATATAATAGCACATACAATTGTTCAAGGCGCAACAAAAGGTGCAGGAAGCAACGACCCTTTCTGGGATGAAACTGCAAAAATGCTATTAAAGGCTTGTATATACTATGTTATATCAGTTCTTCCAAAAGAAGAACAAAATATATCAAGTTGTCTTAATATAATAAGGCAAGGGGGAGCAGATCCAGATATATTTAAAAAGTTATTTATAAATGAACTAAAACCAGAACATCCTGGTAGAAAAGAATATGAAAATTTCAGCACAGCAGCAGACAAAACAATGCAAAGCATAGTTGTTTCTACAATATCAAAAATAACAGCATTTGATACACCAGCAATGCAAAGAATAACAACTAGTAACAATATAAACTTTGATGATTTAGGACAAAAGAAAGTTGCACTATTTGTTATAACATCTGCGTCTGATAGTACATATGATTTTATATCAACAATATTTTTCAGTCAAATGTTACAAAAACTATATGTACAAGCAGATAGAAACGGTGGAACACTAAATAATCAAGTATACTTCTTACTTGATGAGTTTGCAAATATTGGCCAGATACCAGACTTTAACAAAAAGTTAAGTACAACAAGAAGTTTAGGTATTAGTATATCGATAGTTGTACAGAGTTTGGATCAACTTGAAGCGTTATATAAAGAAAATTATGAAAATATACTAGGTAACTGTGATACTCACTTGTTCTTAGGAAGCCAATCAATTAAAACATGTGAATATTTCTCTAAGAGTTTAGGACAAAAGACTATTAAGTTTGAAAGTAAGACTAAAAACAGAGATAAAGACAACTTAACAACTCAGGGAATTTCGATAGGAGAACAAAGACAAGGTAGAGAACTTATGACTATTGATGAGTTAAAGAGAATGAATCCTGATGAAGAAATATTGTTAGTAAGAGGTTTAAAACCAATTAAGGCAAGAAAGGCTTGGTACTATAAGTATCATCCAATGAGAGATGAAGCAAGAAAATATGAAATACACAATATTTCGGAAATGCCGAAAACAGATGATGTTGAAGTAAGAGTAATGGATGTACAAAAACATATTAATGATAGAATACAAAAAGCAAAAGAAATATTAACATCTAAAAGAGAAGAAATTCCAGATATAGATTTAGGAGGAAACAACAATAATTCGTTTGATATAGATTTAGGAAGTGATAAACCACAAACATCACCAATAATGCAAGAATCAACACAAAATATAATACAAGAATCACAAGATGAGATGATGGATTTGCAAAAAGAACTAGAAAGAAAATTTGATGAAATATTTGGTAAATCAGATGATACAGTTGAATAAAACATATATGGTATAGATACAAATCTATGCCATATTTTTTCGCTATTATTAGCAAAATATGGGTCAGTTATTGAAAAAACAACATATAAATGTTAAAATATATTAAGCAAATAAATTTAAGGAGAAAGTATTTATGTTTGATAAATTAGAAGAAGTAGAAAAAAGATATGAAGAGCTAAATAAATTAATATCTGATCCAACAGTTATATCAGATCAAAATAGTTTTAAAAAATATATGAAAGAACAATCTATGCTTACAGATGTTGTAGAAAAGTTTAGAGAGTACAAAAAAGTTAAATCTGCTATGGAAGATGCAGAAGAATTAATGACTGATCCTGAAATGAAAGAAATGGCGGAAATGGAATACTACGAAAACAAAGAGAAGATACCGGCGCTAGAAGAAGAGTTGAAAATATTGTTACTTCCTAAGGATGTAAATGATGATAACAATGTAATTATAGAAATTCGTGGAGGTGCAGGTGGCGAAGAAGCTGCATTATTTGCGTATAATTTATATAGAATGTATTCAATGTATGCCGATAGTATGCATTGGCAAGTAGAAGTATTAGACATTAACGAAACTGGAATTGGTGGAGTAAAAGAAGTATCGTTTATGCTTAAAGGTAAAGGTGCATACAGCAAACTTAAATTTGAAAGTGGAGTTCATAGAGTGCAAAGAGTTCCTGAAACAGAAGCAAGTGGAAGAATACATACATCAACTGTAACAGTAGCAGTTCTTCCTGAAATAGATGATGTAGAAGTAGAAATAAACACAAGTGATTTAAAAGTAGACACATATAGAGCAAGTGGAGCTGGTGGACAACACATTAATAAAACAGAATCAGCAGTTAGAATAACACATATACCAACTGGGTTTGTAGTTGCTTGTCAAACTGAAAGATCTCAAATACAAAATAGAGAAACTGCCATGAAGATGTTAAGATCTAAACTTTATGAATATATGCAAGAAAAACAAATGGCTGAACAAGCAAATGAGAGAAAACTTCAAGTAGGCAGTGGTGCAAGAAGTGAAAAAATTAGAACATACAATTATCCTCAAAATAGGGTAACTGACCATAGAATTAATTATACAATGTATCAATTAGATTCATTTATGAATGGAAATATAATTGATATGGTAGAAGCACTTCAAGCAGCAGATAAGGCTGAAAGATTAAAAATGGGAGAAGAATAAAAAGACACCTTTCACTCAAAAAGAGTGAGAGGTGTTTTTTGTTTTATTTTTGATTCATTTTCTTTAATTCTTCATATCTTTTTATTTTCATTGTTGTAGTTTTAGCAAATTCATCTTCTTTTATTTCTAATTTCTTTATAGCTTTGTATGTTGATAATGATTTATTAACTTCTTTTATTTTATTCCAAACTATATCATGTATTTGTTCTTTGCTCAAATCTTTACCGTAATTTTCTTCTATATATGAATAGTTAGGGATAAGAAGCGCAGTAATAATTAGTTCTTTTTCTCCTTCTACTTCTTTACCATATACCATACATTCTGAAATTTCATCTATATCTTTAAGAAGGTTTTCGATTTCTTCGGGATAGATGTTTTTTCCGTTTTGAGTTACTATAACATTTTTTGAACGACCTGTTATATATAGGAAACCATCTTTATCAATGTAACCTACATCGCCAGATTTAAAGTATTCACCGTCCATAACTTCTTTTGTTGCTTTTTCATCTTCATAATATCCAAGCATAAGAGTAGAACTTTTTATTAATATTTCACCTTCACCATTTTCGTTTGGATTGTCAATCTTTATATCTGCACATATAACTGGTTTGCCGACAGAACCAACCTTAGTATCATACTCTGGGGTAAGGGCCGCTATTGGTGCTGTTTCAGTAAGACCATATCCTTGCAAGAATATAATTCCGATGTTTTCTAACCATTTACCTATTTTAGGATCAATAGGTGCAGCAGCAGAAACTATGTATTTTAAATTCCCGCCAAGATTTTCGTAAATTTCACCAAATACTTTTCTCTTTATATCTATATGAGTGGCTTTAAGAGCATTAGTGATTGTAATCATTGAGTTTACTAGTCCCTCTTTTTTACTTTTAACTATATTTCCATATATTTTTTTGTATAAACTTTCAACAAGAAGAGGTACGGCTAAGATTGCAGTTGGTTTAATCTCTTTTAAATTAGGTACAATATATTTTAAACCTTCGCATACACCAATAGATGCACCAACAGAAATTGGTTCTAAGAAACCAACAGTTGATTCATATGTATGATGCAAAGGAAGTACAGAAAACAATCTGTCCTTTTCGGTTAGGTTTACATATGCAGATATTGCATTTACATTTTCGGCTAAGTTTCTATGACAAAGCATAACACCCTTTGCAGAAGATGTTGTTCCAGAAGTAAATAGTAATACCTTAAAAGCCTCTGGGTCAATTTTTGTTTCCATGAACGAATTGTCACCGGATAAACAGATATCTTTACCTTTATCTATAATATAGTCTATTCCAACAAATCTGCCTTGTATTTGAGAGTCAGAATCCATTTGTATAAAATATTCAACACCATCTAAACTTTCTTGCAGCTTCTCTATAATATCTTTTTTCCTTGATGAAAAAATAACTGCTTTTGCTTTCGATCTTTTAATAACATTTTCAACTTCATTTAATGGTAATTCTTTGTCCATTGGAACAGCAATATTTGTACCACATAGTAAAGACATATATGAAATGTACCAGTTATAACTTGTTTCTCCATATATTACAACAGGCTTATTATCTAATTTTAGAATCTTTGAAAGCCCAGTACCAAGGCCAATTACATCAGCTCTAAAATCTGAATATGTATATTCGGTATATGGTTCTTTGTGATCATTTTTATATAATATACATACATTATCTTTATAAACGGTTGTAGATCTTTCAAATATCTCTTTTATATCTTTATACTCGGCAGGAGTGTATCCCTTAGAGTCTCTTTTCATCGTTTCCTTTGTAGATATGTTTTTTAAATCTAATTCTTCTATATTTCCTATATCGTTCATTTTGAATTTTGGAAATTTTAAGTTTGGTATTTTAAAATCTTTTAATATTCTCATAGATATCACCTTTCAAAATTAATATGTGGTTACAATTATATACCCATATTAATAACTTGTCAAATAGATACAAGTTGTAAAACAGACATGCATTATATATTCGTTGCATTGGCTATGTTGTTTTTTATGGCAAAATTTGATATAATTAGCACACTAAAACAATATAAATGGAGGAATAAAAATGGCACTATCACCAATGATGCAACAATATTTAGATATAAAAGAAAAGAATCCTGATTCTATTTTATTTTTTAGATTAGGTGATTTCTATGAAATGTTTTTTGATGATGCAAAATTATGTAGTAGAGAATTAGAACTTACCTTAACTGGAAAAGATTGCGGTTTAGAGGAAAGGGCTCCTATGTGTGGAGTACCATTTCATAGTAGTACAACATATATACAAAAACTAATTGAAAAAGGGTATAAAGTAGCAATATGTGAACAGGTTGAGGATCCAAAAGAAGCAAAAGGATTAGTAAAAAGAGATGTAGTTAAAATTGTAACACCAGGAACATTGCTTGATACAAATATGCTAGATGAAAGAAAAAATAACTATGTTGCAAATATATTTGGAGTAGGTAGAGAGTTTGCATTTTCATATGCTGATGTATCTACTGGGGAATGCTATGTAACATATGCACAAGGAATAGATGCTATTGATAAGATAATAGACGATGTTATTAGAGTGGCACCATCAGAATTTGTGCTGACACAAAGTATATTAAATAATTCACATATAATAAATAGCATAACAAAAAGAATAAACACATACATTTCTACATATGTACAAGATGAATCCTTAGAAAATGATACTGTGGAAGTGCTAAAAAAATACAATTTAGATATTACCAACATAGAAGAAAATTCGTTGTTAACACTTCTTGCGTACATATCTGAAACCCAGAAATCAGAGGTTAGCCAGATAAACAAAATTGAAAGATATTCATTAGAAAAATTTATGAGATTAGATGTTTCTACAAGAAGAAATCTAGAAATTTTAGAATCAAACAGAGAAAAGACTAAAAAAGGAAGCTTACTTTGGGTGCTTGATAAAACAAGTACAGCAATGGGTGCAAGACAAATGAAAAAGTGGCTAGAAAAACCACTTTTAAATGCACATGATATAACAAATAGGTTAGATGCAGTAGAAGCAATAAAGGCAAATATATTTTTTAGAGATGATTTAATAGATTCTTTAAAAGGCGTATATGACATTGAAAGAATAATAGCCAAAGTTGTTTCTGGAAATATAAATGGAAGAGATTTAATATCACTTAAAAATTCTATTATGCATTTGCCTGAAATAAAAGAAAAACTTTTGAATGTTATAAAATATAACGATGGAAAAGATAACACTTATCTTCTTAGATTATATAGTGGTATTGATGAGTTAAGAGATATATATGAGCTCATAGAAGCAAGTATTGGGGACGATGTGGGAATCACTATAAAAGAGGGTAATATAATAAAAAGAGGATATAACGAGGAAGTAGACATCTTAAGAAGTGCATCTACCGAGGGTAAAAACTGGCTTATGCAGTTAGAGGCTGACGAGAAAGAAAAAACGGGTATTAAGAATATAAAAGTAGGATATAACAAAGTTTTTGGCTACTATATTGAGGTTACAAATTCATTTTTACCGCTTATTCCAGAAGATAGATATATAAGAAAACAAACATTATCAGGTGGTGAAAGATATATAACAGAAGAACTTAAAAACATTGAAGAAAAAATACTAGGTAGCGAAGATAAATTAATAGATTTAGAATATAAATTGTTTGTTCAAATTAGGAAAACTGTTGCGCTTGAAGCACCAAGAGTTCAACAAGCAGCAGAAATAATAGCAACGCTTGATGTTCTATGCAGTTTTGCATATGTTGCTGAAAGCAATAACTATGTAAAACCGTTGGTAACAGAAGATGGAGTAATTGAAATAAAAGACGGTAGACATCCTGTGGTAGAAAAATCTTTAAGAGATATCGAGTTTATACCAAATGATACATACATGGATTTACATGATAGTAGATTTCATATTATTACAGGTCCTAATATGGCAGGTAAATCTACATATATGAGACAAGTTGCCGTTATAACATATATGGCACAAGTAGGATGTTATGTACCTGCGTCATATGCAAAGATAGGAATAGTGGATAGAATATTTACAAGAGTTGGAGCAAGTGATGATTTGGCAATGGGTGAGTCTACATTTATGGTTGAAATGTCTGAACTTTCAAATATACTAGATAATGCAACAGAAAATTCATTAATAATATTAGATGAAATAGGTAGAGGAACATCAACATATGATGGATTATCTATTGCTTGGGCTACAGTGGAGCATATAACAAATAAAGAAAAATTGGGTGCCAAGACATTATTTGCAACGCATTATCATGAACTTACAGAACTTGGAGATACACAAGAAGGAATAAATAACTTTTCTGTTGCTGTTAAAGAAAAAGGTGATGATGTAATTTTTCTTCGTAAAATAGTAGAAGGTGCAGCAGACGAATCTTATGGAATATATGTTGCAAAATTAGCAGGTGTTCCAAAAAGTGTGTTAAATAGATCAAAAGAACTTCTTAAAAAGCTAGAAGAAACAAATATAACCAAGAAGGCTAAGAAAAACGAAACAAGAGTAATTGATAACAACATGCAAGTAGACATGTTTAATTACAGATTAGCAGAAGTAGGTAAAATACTAGATAAAATATGTCTAGACGAGCTTACAGCAAAAGAGGCTTTAGATACATTATATAAGTTAAAAGATAAAATGAATTAACATATACAGGTTAGATTATGCATATAACATATAGTCTAACCTGTATATTTTTTTAAACATACTAGTTAAATGATACGCAAAATAACTTGAAAAATAGCATAATATTGATATAATATAAATGTAGAATTTAAATTAAATATAGGGGAAGTTTTATGGGAAATATCGTATTGTTAGATGATTATACAATAAATAAAATAGCAGCAGGTGAAGTTGTGGATAGACCAGCATCTATTGTAAAGGAATTAGTAGAAAACTCAATCGATGCAGGAGCAACACAAATTAGTATAGAAATAAAAAATGGTGGAATAAAATATATAAAAATTGTAGACAATGGTAGCGGTATTAGAAAAGATGATGTACAAATTGCATTTGAAAGACATGCTACTAGTAAAATAAGAAAAGAATCAGACATTTTAAATATAACATCTATGGGGTTTAGAGGTGAGGCATTAGCATCAGTTGCAGGTATTGCCAAGGCAACTATAATGACAAGACATAAAGATGAAGAAGTAGGCTCAAAATACATAATTGAAGGTGGTAATGAGTTACAATTCGAAGATGTAGGATTAAATCAAGGTACAACAATTATAGTAGAAAATGTTTTCTATAATGTTCCTGCTAGATATAAATTTTTGAAGAAAGATTATACAGAGGCAGGATATATAGAGGATATAGTCACAAGACTTGCATTAATACATCCCGAAATAAGTTTTAAATATATAAATAACAGTAAGCAAATTATATCTACACCAGGTGATTCTAAAATAGAGACAGCGGTATATAGTATTTTTGGAAGAGAAACAATGCAAAATTTGATACCTGTAAATTATGAATATGAAGGTAGAAAAGTTACAGGAGTAATAGGAAATCCTAATCTTGCAAGGAATACCAGACAAAATGAATTTACATACATAAATAGTAGATTTGTAAAAGATAAAATGATGAGTAAAGCATTAGAAGATGCTTTTGAGCAATCACTTAGTATAGGTAAATTTCCTTTTGCTATATTAAATGTTCAAATTAATCCAGCAGAAGTAGATGTGAATGTGCATCCTGCAAAATTGGAAGTTAAATTTCAAGATGAAGGTGTAATATATAGCACAATATATCACGGTGTAAAAAATGCTGTTAAAAGTTATGAAGAAAGCATAAGCCCATTTAGAAACAAAGAAGTAATATATAACAATTCCAAAGTGGATAGCGTGGATAACAAAAGTGAAAAAATAGTGCCAGCATGGACAAGTACAATTAATGAAACAAAACAAATCTCTAATATACAAGACATATATAGAATTGCGAAAAAAGATGATAATGAAGAAGAAACAAATCAATATTATAGTTATAATGTTCCTCAAAATATAGCCATAAATGTAAACGAAGAAAATGATAATGGATATATTACAAATATACAAAATACAATTTTAGAAACTAATATATTAGACCACCAAGAAAAAATTGCCGAGGTTGAAAAAGCAAAGATTGGGTATAAATTTGTTGGTAATGTGTTTAGTACATATATTATTATAGAAATAAATGATAGAATTTATATAATTGATCAACATGCAGCACATGAAAGATTATTGTATGAAAGAATAAAAGATAATTATTATTCTAAATCAAGAGAAACTCAAATGCTTCTTGTTCCTACACTTGTTGAACTAAAAAATTCTGAGAAAGAATTGGTAGAAAACAACAAAGAAATGTTTGAAAATGCAGGATACATAATCGAAGATTTTGGAGATAATGGAATAAAGATTGCTGGTGTTCCAAATGTTGGATATGACTTAGACTATAAAGAGATGTTTTTAGATGGAATAGACGAACTTATGGGAGCAACAAAGACAACAAAAGAGGAAAAGGAAAAAAGGTTTTTAGCAACACTTGCGTGTAAAGCAGCAGTTAAGGGGAATATGAAGATAACAAGTGAAGAACAAATAGCACTATTAGATGAAATGATGAAACTGGATAATCCATTTACTTGTCCTCATGGAAGACCAACTGCATATGAAATAAGTAAATATGATATTGAGAAAAAATTTTTAAGAAAATAACAAAGAAGGTGAACTTTTGAAGGAAGATAAACCAAATGTAATAGTAGTTGTTGGACCTACTGCTTCTGGCAAGACAAGCTTAGGTATACATATTGCAAAAGCATTAGATGGTGAAATTGTATCAGCAGACTCTATGCAAATATATAAAGGATTAGATGTTGGAACTGCTAAGGCAACAGAAGAAGAGCAAAAAGAGATAAAACATCACTTGATAGATATTTGTGAAATAGAAGAAAAATTTAGCGTTGCAGAATATAAAGAAAAATGCTATGAAAAACTAAATGAAATAATATCAAAAGGCAAAACTCCTATAATAGTAGGTGGTACAGGGCTATATGTAAATGCAGTTGTTAATAATATGAACTTTGATAGCAACATCCAAGATGAAAATTATATTAATCAAAAAGAAGAATATAGAAAAGAGTTAGAAGAAATATTAGATAAAAAGGGCAAAGAATATTTATATGATATGCTCCTTTCAATTGATAAAGAGGCTGCTACAAATATTCATATGAATAATACAAAAAGAGTAATCAGAGCAATCGAAATGGCAAAATTTGAGACTGACAAAAGCACAGTAAATGAAAGAAATGATTTATGGAATAAAAATGAAAGTAAGTATAATTTTATAGTTATATATATAGACATGCCAAGAGAAGAACTATATAATAGAATAAACCAAAGAGTAGACATGATGGAAGAGCTAGGTGTAATAGAAGAGGCCAGAAAACTTAAATCTATGAATTTACAAAGAGATAATACTGTTATGCAAGCAATAGGGTATAAAGAGTTCTTTGATTATATAGACGGAAAAACAACATTGGAAGAAAGTTTAGAAAATTTAAAACTAGCAACTAGAAGGTATGCCAAAAGACAAGTAACTTGGTTTAAAAAACTACACGGTGATATAGTATATAAACAAGGTCAAAGTGTAGATGAATTAATTTGTGATATAAAGAGGAAGATAAATGAAAAATGATATAAAAAAGCATGTTCAAAAAAGTGCTCCAAAAAAACTACACATGTTTATAGTTATATTTTTGTTATCAATAGGAATAATGCTATTATACAAAATTAATAATAAAGAAGAAAAATATTTAGTTAATATAGGTAAAATAGAGTATACAACTTCAAATATTGGTTATGTTATAAAGGATGAAACAGTTATAGATGTGGATACTAATAAAGTATTGATACCAACTGTATCGGAGGGCTCTAGAGTATCAAGAAACAATATTATTGCAACATATAGAGGACAAGAGTATAATGATTATAAAAAAAGATTGGAAGATTTAGATGCAGAAATTTTACTTGCCATGAAAGATATAAATATACAGTATTCAATGGAAATAGCAAATTTAGAGAATCAAGTTATAAATACTGTTATGAACAACATGGGAATAACAGCTATGGTAGAGATGCAGGAGTGTAAAACAACTGTTGATAATATTTTAAATAAAAGAGCTTCTATTATAGCAGAACTTAGTCCAGAGGATGCTTATGTTAAAGAGTTAATAACAAAAAGAAAAAATCTAGAAGCAGAACTTACAGCATCATCTACTAATTTAAAAGCTCCAATTGGTGGAATAATATCATATACAGTAGATGGATTAGAGGATAAACTTACAGAAGAAACAATATATTCATTAAATTATGAAGATATTAAGGGATTTGTGACATCAAGGGAAGAAGTAACATCTAGTAAGATAAGAATAACAAGTAATTATGAGGGGTATATTTTAATTAGAGCAAGTAATATAGATAGTGAATATATTAAACAAGATGAAGAGTACGAGTTAAGGATTATTGGTGCAGAGCTTGTATCACTAAGAGCAACAATTACTAAGATTACTGAAACAGAGCAAGGATATGAAGTGCTGTTTAGAATAACAAATGGAGTAGAAAATTTAGTAGATCTTAGGGAATGTGAGATTGAAGTTGTTTGGCAATCTTACGAGGGATTAGTAGTACCTTTAAAAAGTATAACAAAAGATAAAGATGGAAAAGATTATGTTAAAATTATTACAAGAGGTGACTATATTGATATTCCTGTAAAGGTAAAACAAAAGAATAAAACATATGCAATTGTTGAAAATTATGAAAAAGAAAATGGCAATGATTATATTTTAGAAAGATATGATCAAGTGACATTTAGCAAGGAGTAATATTATTAAATTGTTACAAAAATATTAAAATATTAAAATATTAACATAAAAGAAAATAAAAATATTGACATATTTAGTAAGTCATTATATAACATTGATATATAACTGTGGGAGGTATATATGAGCGCGGCATTTATTAATAAGTTTTTAGGAGCATTAGGAATATCAGAAGATGTAGACGAAGAAGAATATGAAATGGAAGAAGAATACGAAGCAATAGAAGAAAGTACTTCGTACAAAAGACCAGCAAGAGCAGGGTATTTTTCAAAAAATGAATCAAAAAAAGATTATGAAGATGAGGCTGTATCTAAAGCAAGACTTCAAACAAAAATATTACCTATGACAAGTACAGTTACTACATCTAAGGTTGTTATAACTCAACCAGAGGCTTATGAAGATGTAGAGGAAATAGGTGAATATATAAGACAAAGAAAGTCAGTTATAGTTAACCTAGAATCTATAAATAAAGAAGATGGAAAAAGAATACTTGACTTTTTAAGTGGAGCATCATTTGCACTTGAAGGAAATATTCAAAAAGTGTCAAATTTAATATATTTAATGACACCAAAAGCTGTAGAAATTCAAAATGATATTGAAAGAGCACAATACAGAAGTAAATTATCATTTTCTTGGCTAAAATAATAAATGTTAAAAAGGCAAGTTATGACTTGCCTCTTTTTATAAAAATTGTAAGGGGGTAATAAAATGTTAACACCAACAGATATAGAAAACAAAATATTTAAGAAAACAAAATTTAATGGATATGATATAAACGATGTTGAAGATTATTTAGAAAAAATAATAGTAGATTACGAAAAAATATATAAAGAAAATATAGAAATGAAAGATAAAATAGATAATTTACAAGAGTCAGTTGCCTATTATAAATCAATAGAAGTAGGAATAGATCAAACTGTGGGTAATGCGCAAACTGAGGCTGAAAATATAAAAGAAGAAGCTTTAAACTTGGCTGACAAAATAAAAAAAGAGGCTATGAAAGAAGTAGCAGAAATTAGAAAAAATGAAGAA
The DNA here is from genome assembly GCA_045536565.1 of Clostridia bacterium. Lineage (GTDB taxonomy): Bacteria > Bacillota > Clostridia > TANB77 > CAG-465 > CALXJE01. The sequence goes on from JAZSNU010000003.1 coordinate 18,898, forward strand.
GAAAAAGTGGCAGCTCAGTTAGATGGTTTAAAGAAAGATATAATGGCAAAAGAAATAGAATTAGAAGAAAAGAAAAAACAACTCCAAATATATAAAGTAAAAACTATCGCTATGCTTGAAGCACAAATTAAAATTTTAAACGAAGATGAATAAATAGGTGAAAAACTATGAAATCAATACAAATGATAGCATTAATATTATGGGTGGCTATATTCGTTGCATTTGCTTTTGTTCTTGGCCAATTTCTTGTTAGTAAAGATATCTTTGATGTTACTGGAATATTTACAATAAATAATGTAGAAGATAATAAGCAGGAAAGCAGTAAAGATGATGTAATATCAATAGAAGATGAAGAAATAATAAATAAAATTGGACAAGAAACTGTAAGAATAGGTCAAAATGTTGCATTTGAATACTTTTCAGCTTATTATAAAGAGTATGTTAATTATATTTTGCAAGATGTGACTAATAAATATCCCATGAATGAAAAGATAACTATTACGGATGTACTGGCAAGTGATTATGTATTTTATTCCGTATCAAATAGGATGGATGAGGAAAATGATACTATAATAACTGTTCTAGAGGCTGATATAAATGCATTTGCAGATAAAATGTTTCAGAAAAAAATAGATGATACATATAAAATGAAAAATGAATATGGATATGACATAAACAAGAAAGAATATAATATAAAGCTAAGCGATGATAAACAAGAATTTATACAAGAATTGCTGAGTATAAAAAATATAACATCAAATAAGATTGAACTTCAATTTAAATGTCAGAGTACAGAAAAAGATAATAACAATAATATGAGTATAAAAAAATATCAAGTAAACATAGATATTGTATATAAGGGTGGAAGATATATAGTAACTGATGTTCAAAAGATAGAAAAATAACAATAGGAGGAACTGAGATGAGATCAGTTCCTCCTATTTACACACAAAACTTTACATAATTATTGACAAAAAGCTAAAATAGTGATATAATTTTTATGTCAATTTAATAAAAACAAATTATTTAATAATAAGGAGGATAATATATGAACACAAATGTGGAAAATATCAAAAAAGAGGCACAGGAAATAGAAGAGGCTCAAATTGTCGATGTAGTCGACCAAGAAGAAACAACAGATGTTGTTGAACTTAAATCAACAGCACTGGCACATTTTAAAGAAGAGGATCAGAAAGCGATTGTTGCACTTGCAGATTCTATTGATGTAAACCAGTTTGAAAAAATAATGTCTTATGGAAGTATTCCACTTGTAAAGATATTTGAACAATCTGGAAGAATATTAAAAGAATTTCAAAACACATCTGCTGACCAAGAAGTAATAAGTCTTGTTCGTGAGCTTGCAAAGAAAGCTAATCAAAGTCAGGAAGAATTTAATCTTGTTCTTCAAGAACCAAATTTCTTTGAAAAAACATTACAAAAAATCTTTATTAAAATCAAAGAAAGAAATGATGCGGATGCCAAAGTTAAGGCTATTTCTTGCTATAAATTGTTAGAACAACTTAGGGATTCATGTGATTCTTGGCTTGAAAGTTTAGCAGATACTCGTGTAAAAATCGTAGATTCTGCATACAGTGATAGAGATACATGTTACGAAATTGAGGAGTATATTGTTGCTGGCCGTATAGCAGAAGAGAGAATTGAAAATGAAATGCTTGCATTAAAAGATGAATACGAGCAAACAGGACTTACTGATGCAAAAATGAGATATGAAAATTGCAAACGAGGACTTGAAAACTTAAAGGTAAGACTTGTTAATCTTGAAAAATCAAGAGCAGCAAATATTCTAGCTATTACAGAATTGGCGTTGCAAGTTAGAACTAACGAGAATATATCACATGCAGTGACAAGTCAGAAAGAAAATAGCTTGGCAGTTGCTGCGCAGCAACTTAGAAATGCTTTGTTTGATATGAAAAACAGAGAAGCATTAGAAGGTCAGAAATCAATTACTAAACTCAATGATGAACTTATGAAAAAGGTTGCAGATGGTGTAGCACTTACAGCAGAGGAATCAGAGAGTATATTATTAAATGGTGTTTATACACCGGAAGCGGCAGTTGTTGCACTCGAAACTGTTAAAAAAGGTTGTAATGCTATTTTGCAGGCAAGAAATGAACTTATGCCTAAGATAGAAGCAGAAATGGAAAAAGTTCAAAAGTTGCTTGATGAAGTTGATCCAGTTGTAAAACAAATCAAAGAAAATGTAAACGGTGACGGCATATCACAAGCATTAAATGCACCTCCAAAAAGTTCTTCTACATCAGGACTTACATTCTAAACAAACGGAAAGCAAGGTATAAAAATACCTTGCTTTTTCCATGTTTATATGTGTGCTTTCAAAACTATATAAAGATAGGCAAAAAAACTTATACATATAAACATAAAAAGATTACATAAATATTGATTTTAAAGGCTTTTTATGATATAATATTTGAGTATTATAATAGTATGATTAGATTTTAATAAATTTAAGGAGGAATATTATGCAAATTTGTAGACAAGGAAATGGTCATTATTTAGATGGCCTAAATAATCAAGATTTTTGTTATGTGGAAAAAAATATAAAAATGCTTACAGATGGATGTAGTGAAGGTAAGTTTTCAGAAGTAGGAACAAGACTATTTACCCAATGTTTTTCTTTGTTAGAAAATAGATTTGATGTAAATGAATTTGAAAAAAATGTTGATGAAACATTTAAAAGAATCATGACACTTATCACTAATAAAGATGAAAAAAGTATTTCTGATTTTATAATCAATAACATGTTATTTACAATACTTGCATGCTTTGAATTTGAAGATAAATTTATTGTTAAATATCTTGGAGATGGTTATATAGTTACGGTAAATAATGCTGATATGGTAAGTTATACAAGATTATCCTATGGAAAAACACCTCCATATTATGCGTACAACTTTATTTCTACAAACACATACAGTGACAAATTACAATTTAAAACTTTTGAACTTAGTAAAAATGATTTTAAGAAAGTAGGTATAGCTTCTGATGGAATAATGCCGTTGGTAGAAAAGAAAGTACCGGAAGATATTACACCTATAATCTTAGGGAAAAACACAATGTATACGGTTGAAGGAATAATAAAATCTAATCAATTAAACTTTTATGATGATGTTACGATATTAATATAGGAGGGGAAAAAATGATATTTGGAAAAAAAGACGATAACAATACTAAAAATGTGGATAGCAAAAATATAAAAGATTCCAAATCAAATTTAACCGAAAAAGAAAACTTATTAAAAAAAGATGATAAGAAAAGTAATACCTCAAAGGTTGAAAAAAAGAATCCTTTTATAAGTAGTAAAAAAGGTGATGGTTTAGAAAAACTAGTAGAGACAAAAGAACAAAATGAATCAAAACCATATATACCGTACAATAATTATAGTTATTGGCTTAATAAAAAGACAGTAATATTTTTTGTTATTGAAGACACGGTAGATGTAAAAAAATATGCAAATCAAATAAACGCTATAACAAACAGAATTATTAAAGAGAATGACTCAGAGCTATTTTCTTTTATGGTTCCAAATGGGAAAGATACACAGATTAATTTGCTAAGTGCTAGTTTGATAGAAAGAGATAAACCGGTAGAAACCATTTTAAAATCTGACGATAAAACAGAAAATTCGGTCAAACTATTAGACCCACTTAGAAACATTGCATATTTTTTGGAGTATGTTAAAAAGTCTTTTGGTAAAGTATACCGAGGTAAAAGCGAATTTTATATTGAAAAATGCAAAATTATTTTTATTGGTACCGGTGAATATGAGAAAAATTTACAACAGGATGTTACAGAGTTAGTAAAATTTATTAATAATCAAACGCTTGTAAAAACTATGAAATATTTTTGCATGAAAGACAGTCAGACAGTTAATGCTGCTAAATTAGGATTCCCTGTTATAGGGCATATAGAATATGATTTTTACAAATAAGGAGGATATCTATATGTGGCTTCAAAAATTTAAAAGAATCCTCATTGATATATTTTTTCCAAAAAGTATCTCACAAGCCGAAGTTCAAGATGAAGTGCAAAATGTAGCAGAAGAAACTCATGAAAATGATGAGAGAAAAATAGATTTTAAACTAAATAATATAATTTTTGATAAATTAAATCATTTAGAACAATATATAAAAATATTTTCTCAAACATTTCCTAAGCAGTATTCTGAATATTTAATTGCTGTGCAGAGTCTTAGAACAGAATATGAAAGAGAACTTGAAAAATATAAAAAAGGATTTGATGGAAACATTACATTTGCGATTGATCCTGAACATGAATCACGCAGACATATAGCAGTTATTAGTTTGGAAAATGAAATCAAAAAATTTGTTGAAAATGAAGTTGGTTTCAAAGTTAGCAAGGATAAATTTTCTAAGTTGTGTGGAAGACTAAATACATTCTATAATGCTTTATTTAGAACACAAATAGATATATCTGTTATCTTAAACCAAATTAATAATGCTAAAAATTCGCTAAATAAAATAGTAAATGAGGCAAAAGAACAAGAATTCTTTAATAAAGATACTAGAAAAAAAGAAGAAATATTAAACTACATTGTTTATTGTGAATATCTTATTTTTAAATCTCTACTTAGATGTTCTAATGTTAAAAAATTTGATGAATATAAGAATAACATTTCACAAAATTATGATCTTTTTGTTCATGAAGAATATGAAAGACTTATATTTAATTTTTTAATAGAAGACTTAGAAGATTTACAAATATATATAAACAACAACTTCAAAAATGAAAGCACATATCAATATATATCTAAAAATTGTCAAATGTTACAAAATGAATTAGACGAATATAACAAAGTGTTTAATGATGATAATTATTTTGCTTCTGTTATAAAGTTTGAAAATACAGTTGACAATTTAGCAGAATCTTCGGATATAAAATTTGAAATGAATGTTCCAAGAACTATTCATTTAAATGATAATGACGAAGAAGTTGTTAGCGTAATAGATATGGCACTTTCTATACTTAGTTTAATTGACAATAATAAATCAAAACTAGTATATGCTATTATTAAAAACTTCAAGCAGGAAATATCATGGAGAGAATTTTTCTTCTTAACTAAGATATTTGAACTGTATTCTGATGTTATAGAAACAGCAACAAATACTATTTTTAATGTAATAAGCGAAAAGTTTTTAAAACTAGATAATAAATATGAGGAATATACAGACAGTTATATTCAAAAAGAAAAAGATAAAATATTAAATTACTCTGGTAGCAAAAGTAAGAAATATATTCATTTACTTTATATTGATAAAGAATTTTTGCCGGCAGCGGCAGAAGTTTTAAATGAATTATTTCTTGACTTTGTTATAAAAGGTAATGATGTATATTTAAATCATTCATATTTTAATGGTTTTAAAAATTTAGAGGAAAACTTTGGAGAATATATAACATTTTAACTATTTGGAGGTAACATTATGAGTTTTAATTTATCAAATTGTAAGTATGATTTTGCATCAGACAATATTAACATATTCGTTAATGTGTATGACACATCTTCTTCTATGGATGGAGATATGACTAAGATGCAAGAAGCAAACAAAATTTTCTACGACGAATTTATGGGATTTGAAGAAAAAGGTTCAATTGCAATTGCAAAGGCAGTTTTTGCTGACGGTTATGAAATGGGAGATTTTAGAGATATAAAAGATTTCAATACAAGTTATAGAGCATATGGAAATACTGCTTTATATAACGCTATTATACAAACAGCAAAAAACACAATTGCATATTATAATGAAATTGTTAAAAGATTAAATGTAAGACCTAGAATAACATTCTTGGTGTTTAGTGACGGCGCAGATAATAGAGGAACTGCTTTGGATTATAACAAAGCCAAGGAAATGATAAAACAATTAAATAGCCTTGATGCTACAACCGTTTTTGTCGCTTTCAGAGAAGCAATAGCAAGAGAAGATGGCAAAAGGATGGGATTTACCTGTACAAAGGACATAAAAGATGCAAAAGACTTGTCTAAGTGTATGGGTAAAGAGTTATCAAGAAGTTGCAGAGAACAATCAAAAAGTGCATATTCATTAAAATCTGAATTTTTCTCAAAGGCAGATAAAAATTCAAACGAAGACAAACTTCAAGATCAGATTATCAATGATGATGAATTGTTTGATATTTAAAAACACTTGTAATTGCCAGGAGAACTATCTCCTGGCAAAGGGAGGTATTGTATAATGATGGATTTTACTGGTGAACCATTAAATTCTTTAACAGAATATAATGTAGAGACTGGTATGCAATATCAAAAGATAAGTAGTTGGACTTACATGAGAAGTATGTCAAAACTAAAAAAGAAAGATATAGATGTAGATACTGATTTTATTACTGTTTATGTTGATGAAATGAATAAATCTACATTTGTAATTAAGGATAAAGTCTTATCTGAACTTTTATATCGGGGCATAAAAAGCGAAAAAGCATCTAATAATATGCCACAGGTTTTAAGTTTGCTTAATTTTATGGCTGTTGAGAAAAAAGAAAAAGTTGTATTTATTACTTCAGATAGAGATTTTGATGCGACATACAACTCTAAACAAAAACCATATGCTTTAACAATTTTTTATGACTTAATAAAGTGGTTTTGCGATACTTTTTCAACACCTGAAAATAGAATATATGTAAATGTTAATAAATTTATGAAATGTTTATTAAGGCATAGTAATTCTATTTTTATGAGCTTACTTCTCTCAATATCTTTTGAACCTTATGAACTTACACAGTTAGAAATGGATGAAATTGTAAACGAATTATTATATTATTGCGTTAATAGTTATTCTTGTCTTACAAAGGAAGAATTACAAGAAGAAATAATAAATTCAAGTAAAGCAGTTTATCCTTTTATAAAAAACGGTGCTTATGTGCACAGGAATGATGATTACGGATTTAACAAGTTACCAATTTATTTATATACAAATATATTTAAATATACTATTAATCCAAATACTTTTAATAATTTGTATGACATTTTTGATAGTTCAAAGGTTGATTTTGCAGAACAGAAATTAGAATCGGAAGATTTTGTGTTTGATGAAAAATTACTTGAAACATCAGCAAAAGAGATTCTTGAAAATGAATTTTTTACCAAATATGTGATTAATAAAAATTTTGGCGATGAAACACCTTATTGGTATTTAAAACTTAAAAGTCCCCAAGATTTAGACATCATAAATGAGGTAATAGATGTATTAGTAAATAATGGATTAATGATGGCTCCATATTATGTATTACCATCACTTGAAAGCGATAATATTTATATAAGATATTATGTGCAGCAAACAGATGATGAGTATATGACAATTACTGATTATGTTGATAAAATAGGTCATGATCAGTATAGCCTTGTTAAACTTATATATCTAATAAACGATAAGTTTATAGACAATACTGATCTTAGAAGACTTATTTTTGTTGATAAGAGCATAGATATATTATCTCAGTTTAATATTAATGAGTATTATGAAGCTATTAATATTAATGATGCATTTAATATCAACTACAAAAAGACAGAGGAAAACATAGCCTTTAATCATTCTCTAATTATTTTAGAAGTTATAAAAAGATTTTTAGAGAATAATAAGGTGGCAGTCGATGACATATATAACTCTGTATTCATGAGAATGTTTTCACCTGCTTTTGCACTTGATATTGTTAATTACATTAAAGATGGTAGTTATAATCCATCTGGTATGGTTACAAAGTTAAAGGATGTATTCAAATATGAATATATTGATCATATTGTATTTGATGAAGATATAAATTTGGATGATCAGGAATTGTTAAGTAGAATTACTTTCTTTGACAGACAAGAACTACCAGAAGGTGGAAGAAAAATATTTAATGCACAATGTGAAACACCATTTGTCTTTAATAAAAAGAATTTTAAAGAAGCATATTACATTGAAAGTATTAATAATAATTCTTTAACAGAGTTTCCGCTTACTAAACCCAATATCGATAAAATTATGTATAACTTCAAATTGGGGATTAAGAAAAACTTACTTATGCCAGAAAAGGTTATGATAAGTAAAGACAAAGTATATGCTAATAAATATCAAGTAATAGGTATTGTATGGACACATTCAAGAGTATATAAGTTTTCTGAACTTATAAAAAACGGCAGCATAAATACACCGCAGATATATAAAGTTATGGATGAATTAATCAAGTTATATGATCAATATAATTATAGATTATCGTCTAGAACAGGAGGAATTGATGAACTTTTAGTAGATGATAATCTTACACCTATATTTAATTGTAATTTGATTGATAACAGTCAAGCTTTGTATAGTACTGGTAGGAAAAACAGAAAAAATTACTTTAATTATCTAAGAGATGCAATAGCTTTAACATATATGATGCATTTAAACAATTTTACAGACTTTGAATACGAAGAGCTATACTCAACTGGTGAGCCAATTGATTTAAGATTTTGCAAAGAGCATAACGAGTGGCATAAAAGAGGAGATCTGTGTAGTAAATGTAAAAAAGTGTATCATATAAGAGATAATACAAAAAGTAATGAGTTACCTGGTGTTTTACATGATTTTGGAACAAGTGTATTTCGTGAATTTTATGAAGGTGTTTTAAATATACCAGAATATACAGTCGATTATAAATGTGTTAAGATTGGTCTTGAAAATAGATTGTATGATAAAATCACAGAATTTTTAAAACCTACACATATATATTTCGAAAGATTTTCTGATTATAAGAGAAGAAAGGCAAATGGAATTGTATATACAGATTTCGATTTTGATAGCATTCTTCCTATTAACACCTTTAAAATGATGCAAAGATTAAAGGTCATATTACTCTTATACAAACAGATATTACCACTAATATTTTCAGGAGATTTTATGGTATCTAGCGATAAAATATTTAAAACCATGTTTATGGATAAAAACATAAAAGGTAAAATTATTATTCCTGATATCATATTATTAAAATGTGATGATATATTAAGTTATAAAAATTCACCAAGTCTTGATAAGGTAAATGCTACTTTAAATATATTTAATAACTTTTTAGAAGAATATATACTAAGTGATGAAACCTTAGCAGAGGAATATAAAAATGGTAATGAGCATATATGCAAAGCATTAGAAAGTATAAAAAAATATGAGTATAGTGTAGAGGGTATAAGAGAATATATAAAAACCAAGGATAGCTTTTGCAGAGTTCACGGAATTCATTATTCGAGTAATGAAGGTATTTGTCCTAAATGTATTGAAGACGGTATTACTTGGGATTCAGTTATGCTTCTTAAAAATTCATACTTTAAGAAGTTAGAAAGTGAATCACCTAAATACGAAGGTGGAGAAGCTAATCTATATCATCATCTGGATAATAATGATGAAATTATAAAAATATTTAAAGATGATGCTGTAGATATAACTTTTAAATCAAAAATCATTGGTAAGGTTCTTCAAAAGAGTAAGTTGTTTGAGAAGTTCAATGCTGAACACGATGGGATAAAATTCGTTCAAATAAAAAACATATTATATTCTTATGAAAATAATATTTTAAATTTGGAAGGATATGAGGAAGAATATATAGAAGGTTCTTTCAAAATCTCAGCACTTAAAGACAAAAACTTTGTAAGTGAACTTGGATATACTCAAAAAGATATTTTAGAGATATTAATTAAAGCTTGCATTGGTATTGAATTCTTACATTCAATTGGTGGTTATATTGGAGATTTGAATGGCGGAAATATTGTCATAAAAGATAAGGTTGTATACTTTATAGATTATGACGGAATGAGTTTTGATGATGCTAAAAACTTCGTTTATACTCATTTATATATATATCCTCCATCTGTTGAAAACAAAAACATCACCGCAGATGATGATTGGTATTCTTTTGCTGTACAGGCTTTCTACTATTTGACATATTCACATCCTTTTAGAGGCATTAGTAATCAAAAAGAAGTACCTGTAAATGAAGTAGAGAGAATGAAACTAGGTTATTCAATACTTGGTAATCATGGAATCAAAAAACCTAAGATAAGCATAGGTTGGGATTTTATGCCAGACGATATGATAACATATTTTATCAATACTTTTGAAGGGGATTTAAGAGAAAGTATGCTTCCAATACTCCAAAATTTATATAATGAGTTAGGAGGTAGCTTGACATTTAAGTTTGAGGAAATAAAAAGGAAAAGGCCTGTATTGGCATCAGTTAGCGAAACTGCATATGTAGATGGGGAATATAATTTTATTTGTAATGAAAAAGTAGTATTGAAATTTGATTCCGGTTTTGGGATAAAACAATACGAAGGGGATATATTTGTAGCATTTATGGATAATAAAACACTAGTGTATAACGAAAAAACAGGAAGTGCAATAAATTTCGGTAAGAAATATACACTAGAAATGTGTCCAGTAAACAATAAAATATATTATCTGTCTGTTAGCAAAACTGATATATATGTTGATGAATATGATTCTAAAACATCGCAGATTTCTACTCATCATATAACCAAGCCAACTAATTATCCAATAATTGATTTTTCTGTAAATGCTGAAAATAAATTTGTCATAGCTGAGTACAATAGAGATAACGATACTATTGATATTTATTGCAATGCAAGTAAAGTATACAGCATTAATAAAACAGATAGTATTACAGTAACAGGAATAAAAATCATATCTGATGGTATTGGCAAAAGATGGCTTGTAAAGTATTTAGATGGTGATGTTACAAAAGCTATTGTAATAGACAAAACTCAGGCATCATTGTACGAAGAGATAGAACTGCCTGAAAAAATAGAAAGTAAAATTTTCTTCTTCGGTAATTCTATATATTACTTTGAGCAAGGCAAAATTTGTTATTACAATATCGATAAAAAAAGGCTTAAAAAGAAAGAATGTGATGTGGCCTGTGTAGATTCTAGAATCCAAAAGAAAGCAAGCAAATTAATAATCAACAATTCCAAAAGTTCATACAAATACTTTAAATCTTGATTTTTATGTAAAATGTGGTATAATTATATTGGATTTTTAAATTATCCAAAATAAATTTATTAAGGAGAGAAAAAACATGGCTAAAAAAAATGATTTTATGGAAAAAATCCAGGGTGTTGCAGATAAAGCAATTGGATTTGCAAAAGAACAGATTGAAAAAGCAGAACCGTATTTTGAAGAAATGAAAGAACCCGTTGAATTGAAAGTTAGAATCGCTAAATGGGAGTACGAGTTAAAGAAACTTTTTACAAAATATGGAGAAGCAGTTTTTAACGCTGATGTCCAGGATACAGAAGAAATCTACAAGGAAATTGAATCTTTGCTTGAAGATATTAAGCAGGCAAATGAAAGATTAAATGAAATTGAGGTTTCAAAAGAATGTGAAGTTGCAGATGAAGAATTAGAAGGAAAGGGTAATGTTTTCTGTACAAAATGTGGAAACGAGCTTGAACAGGATGATGTCTTCTGCAACAAATGTGGAACCAAACTTAAAAAATAAAATCAAAAAGAGTAAGGGTGCTAGCAAATTGCTGGCACCTTTTTTCTGCGTGTTTAGTGCTTTTCCTTGACTTTTGCTTTATTCATTGGTATCATATATGTGTTAAAATATTTTTAAATAGGTGATACAAAATGATAGACAAATTAATATTACTTGCAGCTATAATATTGTTATTTATAGGGGTAGTATCAATATTTTTAGCAAGAGAACTCGTCAGAAAGAAAAATATAGATAATGAAAATGTAGTCGTCAGAAATGTTAAAATAGTCGGCTTTCTTATTGTTATAATTTCACTTGTAACAATATATTTTTGTAATTTAGGAGGAGTTTAAAAAATGAACATGAATAGTAGATATAATCCTCATGATATAGAGGATAGAATATATAAAAATTGGAATGATAAAGGATATTTTAAAGCAAATGTAAACAAGGATAAAGAGCCGTTTACAATAGTTATTCCACCACCAAATGTAACAGGACAATTACATATGGGACATGCGTTAGATGAAACAATACAAGATATATTTGTAAGACATAACAGAATGCTTGGAAAAGAAACTTTATGGCTTCCAGGAACAGATCATGCAAGTATAGCAACTGAAAATAAAGTAGTTGAAAAATTAAAAGCAGAAGGTAAGACAAAAGAAGAATTAGGAAGAGAAGGATTTTTAGAAGAAGCGTGGGCTTGGAAAGAAAAATATGGTGGCAGAATTCTAGAACAATTAAAAAAATTAGGTGCTTCTTGCGACTGGTCAAGAGAAAGATTTACAATGGATGAAGGGCTAACAGAGGCAGTTGAAGAAGTATTTATAAAACTATATGAAAAAGGATTAATATATAGAGGCGAAAGAATAGTTAACTGGTGTCCTAAATGTAAAACTTCTATATCAGATAATGAAGTTGAATACGAAGAACAAGATTCGTTTTTCTGGCATATAAGATATCAAATAGAAGGAATAGATAAATATATAGAAATTGCTACAACAAGACCCGAAACACTTTTAGGAGATACAGCAGTTGCGGTTCATCCAGAAGATGAAAGATATAAAGAATTAGTTGGTAAAAATGTAATACTTCCAATCGTAAATAGACCAATACCAATTGTTGCAGATGAATATGTTGAAATGGATTTTGGAACAGGTGTAGTTAAAATAACTCCTGCACATGATCCAAATGACTTTGAAGTTGGATTAAGACATAATCTACCTGTAATAAATGTAATGAATGAAGATGCTACAATAGTTGAGGGATATGGTAAGTATTCTGGCATGACAAGAGAAGATGCAAGAGTAGCAATAGTAGAAGAGTTAAAAGAATTAGGAAACTTAATAAAAGTTGAACCATACAAACATAATGTTGGTAGTTGTTATAGATGTAATTCAACAGTTGAGCCATATGCTTCAAAACAATGGTTTGTAAAAATGAAGGATTTAGCAGAGCCAGCTATTAAAGCCGTAAGAGATGGTGAAGTTAGATTTGTACCTGAAAGATTTGAAAAGATATATTTCAACTGGATGGAAAATATAAAAGACTGGTGTATATCAAGACAATTATGGTGGGGACATAGAATACCAGCATATCACTGTGAAGATTGTAAACATATAGAAGTATCAAGAAATAAAGTAGAAAAATGTAAAGAGTGTGGAAGTAATCATATTCATCAAGATGAAGATACATTAGATACTTGGTTTAGTTCAGCGCTTTGGCCTTTCTCAACACTTGGATGGCCTCATAAGACAGAAGATTTTGAATATTTCTATCCAACAACAATGCTTGTTACAGGATATGATATTATAACATTCTGGGTAAGTAAAATGATATTCAGTGCTATTGAGCATACTGGAAAAGTACCATTTAAAGATGTATATATACATGGTCTAGTTCGTGACTCACAAGGAAGAAAAATGTCTAAATCATTAGGAAATGGTGTTGATCCACTTGATGTTATAGATGAATTTGGTACAGACGCATTAAGATTTTCTTTAACTCAAAATATATCAGCAGGTAATGATATAAGATATATGAAAGAAAAAGTTGAAGCAGGGGCAAACTTTGCAAACAAAATATGGAATGCAGCAAGATTTAGTTTAAGTTATATTGAAAAAGTGGATAATGTGGATATTGACATATCAAAACTTATGCCTGAGGATAAATGGATATTAACTAAGTTAAATTCAGTTATAGAAGGTGTAACAAATAACATAGCAAATTATGAAATTGGTGTTGCACTTCAAATGATATATGACTTTATGTGGTCTGATCTATGTGATGTGTATATAGAAATGTGTAAACCAAGACTTTATGATGAAAATAAAGAGGGGTATAAAGAGGCAGCATGTGTACTTAACTATGTACTTATGAATGGATTAAAACTATTACATCCATATATGCCATTTATAACAGAAGAAATATACATGAATTTAAAACATGATGATGAAAGTATCATGATTGCTAAATGGCCAGAAGTAAATAAAGAATATACTTTTGAAGAAGATAAAAAATTAGTTGATGAAGAGTTAGAACTTATAAGACAAATAAGAAATGTAAGAGCTGAAAACAATATTCCAAATAGCAAAAAAGCAGATGCTATATTAGTAAGTCAAAACTATGCAAAAGAGATTACTAAATCATCTGACATGATTTGTAAAATGGCATATATAGAAGGTTTAGAAATATTAGAGAGTATAGATGCAAGCAAAATAACTAATATGACAGCGATGCATACACAAAATATAGATGCATACTTAGATTTATCTTCTGTAATAGATAAAGACAAAGAAAGGGAAAAACTATTAGAAGAAAAGAAAAAAGCAGAAAGTGAACTTGCAAGAGCAAATAAAATGCTTTCAAACGAATCGTTCGTTGCAAAAGCACCAGAAAAACTTATAGCAAGTGAAAAAGAAAAAGTTAAGAAATATACTGAAATATTAGAGAAGATAGAAGAAAGTTTAGCAAATATGTAAAGAAAAAAGTACAGCAAATAATAGCTGTACTTTTTGTATGCAAAAATAATATATTGTTTAAGTATAAAACACTTAATCTAAAATATTATCTAATTCTTCAAAGGGTATATTTAAAACTTTAAATAAAGCGATTAATTCAAAGTCTTTTATAATCATTTGATTTGTTTCCATTCTATATAGTTGAATTCTATCGATATAAACAGCATGTAATTGTAATTGTCTGCTTACATCTGATTTAGATAATTTTTTCTTTAATCTATATTTTTTTATAATGCTTCCAATAACATTACTTTGGTTTTCATATTTTTTCAAATATAATTCCTCCAACTAATTGACTTATTTTTTATTTTATACTAAAATAATCAAAAGAGCGTGTGTAAGACACACGATTTGACTTTAATAAATATATTGTGCTAAAAAACAAAAAATATATCATGTTATTTAGAAAATATATTTGTTATAAAATATAAGGGGGTAATATATTGAAGGTGAAAAGTAAAAAGGGGATTTCAAAAATATCTATATTATTAATAATTTTAATTATACTAGGTATTGGGGTAGGAATAATGTTTTTTGTAAAACATTCTTTATCACCAAATAGCGATAGCCTATTTAATATAGGAGAAAGTAAAAATGGTGAAATAAGCTATTCTTTTAATAATAAAGAAAACTATATAGCAGTTAAAAACAAAGATGAAAAGTATGGTTTTATAGATACTAATGGGAATCAAAAAATTGATTTTAAATATGAGTATGCAGAAGATTATATTAACGGGTTAGCAATTGTACATAATGAAGATTATGAGGAAGGTATTATTGACACAAAAGGTAATGAAGTAGTTAAATTTGGTGAGTTTAGTAATATTTATAGATATAATGAATCTCAAAATGTAATCAGTGAATATTCAAATATATTTATAGCTACTACTGATGATGGACAAAAGAAGTTAATAAATAAAGATGGAAAAGTTGTAACATCAAATGCTTATGAGGACATTGATGAAAAAAATGGCATAGTATATTTTGAAAACAATGGTAAATATGGATTATTAGATGTAAATGGTAAAGAGATACTTACTAGTAATGAAGAATTTGATGTTGAAGATACTTGCGACTCGCTCTCTGTATTAAGCTTTGATAATTGTAATAAAATAATAAATAATACTACAGGTAAAGTACTAAAAGAAATTGAAGCAGAGTCATATGCTAGTATTAGTAAACATGGGGATTATTATGAAGTACAAAATATAGTAATAATAAAGGATAATAAAGTTGTTTATACAGGAGATGAACATCACAGTATTATAGATATAAACGAAGATGAAATAGTACATTTGCAAGGTATAGATAGTTACAATATTGATGAAGATAATAGGTATATTTATGGAGATATATATTATAGTTTAAAAATCAATAAAAATATTTTGGAAATTCCAAAAGACGAAGAAGCTAGATTATCAAACACCGCTGTATTGCTAAATAAATTAGTGGTATATGAAGAAAATGAGGAACTTTATAGTGTAGATAAAAATGGAAATAAAACAAAAATTTCAAATATAAGTGGGAAAAAGTTGGAAGCAGGAATAGGTGACAATATAGTAGTTCTTGGTGACGACAAATATAATTATATTATTATGGATATTGAATCAAAGAAAAATATAAGAGAAGTAGGACATTATATATCAGTACAAAATTCATTAGAAAATCTTTATGGTGAAGTTTATGAAGGCCTTTATTATATAAAAGAAAATGAACATTTAATCAATAATGAATATAACGCAGATCCAAACTTAAAAGAATATGAATATATTGTAGATTCTAATTTAAACAAAATATCTGAGGATGTGGAATGTAGAGCATATTATTCTGCTAATAATGTTTTAGATTTTACATATAGATTGACAGGAAAAAACTACATATTATTAATGGATAAAAACGAAAAATATGGCTTAATAGATAATAAGGGAAATAATATAGTAGAGTTTAAATATACTGGTGTACAAAGAGATATGATTTTATATGATAATGTACCAGTTGTTATATTTAATAAAGATAATGGTGTAGATATATATGATTTATCAAAGGAAAAAGTAATATTGTCATTAGAGGAG
Organism: Clostridia bacterium; assembly: GCA_045536565.1. Lineage (GTDB taxonomy): Bacteria > Bacillota > Clostridia > TANB77 > CAG-465 > CALXJE01. Next base: position 35,516 of record JAZSNU010000003.1, read on the forward strand.
TCAATAGCAATATTATGTGAAAATTATATTAGGGTAGATAATAAAATATATAACTATGATGGAAAATTAATATATACCGAACAATAAAGGAGCATATAGATGAATCAAAATATAAAAACATTTGAAGAATTTAAAGAAATATATAATTCTGCTGAATTTAAAGAATTGTTAAAGAAAGCAAATAAAGTAAAAAAACAATATAGAAAACTTGTTATAATCACACTTATATGGGGAATACCTGCAATATTTTTAATGATGCTAGCACCATTACTTGGATTTGGTTTAATGGCAGTAGGTATTATATTTGAAATTATAGTATTTGGTAAGAAATTTATAATAACATATCCTAACTTTTATAGAACTGAAATACCTTTTATGATAGCAAAATTAAGTGATATAGAGTTATCAACAGTTGATGTACCGGAGAAGAAATATTTTAATGAAGAAGAATATAATAATATGACTATGTCGGAACAATTTAAAGAAGGTGCAAAAGGTGAAAAAACAAAAAAATACTTAGAAGAATTAGATGATAATATACACAAAATGAGTATTATAAATACAAAGCAATTTGAAACTTCTAAAATTGCTCTTGCAGATGAATATTATACTTCTAATATAGCAAGATTTAAGCACAATAATACTGATACAACTATTGATTTTTATTATGCTACTGCTATGAAAGTAGAGAAAGTAAAACGAAGAAGAAAAAGAGCAAATGCTGAAAATTATAGTGGTGATGATAAGTATGTGACATATACCGAGAGAAAAGAAAAAATTCTAACATCCGGAGTAGTGTTTACATTTGAAAATCTGCATAATATAAATTTAAAAGATTTTAGAATATTAATAAAAGATGATGACACATTACTTTCTCGTTTAACTGAAAATACTATTGATAATTTAAAAGAAAACAAAAATGAGATAAAATTTAATAGGATTGATTTAAATAAAAGTTTTGATTTTTATGCTTTTAGCGAGGATAAAAACAAAGATGTAAAAGTAGAAGCACTGCAAATTGTTACACCAGTTGTTGAAGATTTAATATCATATATTAGAAAAAAATATGGTAGATTTAATATGGCAATTACAAATAATAAAATAGATATAGAGCTTTTAAATACAAGTATGGTAGGTGGAAATAAAAAACATTATAAAGATATAATCATAAAACCTACATTATTTAGTAATAATGACTTAAAGATAAGTTATTTGTATAGATTTTATGAACTTATCGAAATACAAAAATTAATATTAAAATATTTAAATTGTTATCCTGAAAAATACTTAATAACAGAAGATGATGTTAATGGATTAAAAGAAGCTATAGAAAGTAATAAATTAAGTGATTATGAAATGGACAAGTCTGTTCAAGAAACATATAGGCAAATTGTAGGGGGTATGTAATTATGTGGATAATAGTAGTAATAGGTATAGTGGTTTTACTAGCTATAATAAGCTATAATAGTTTGATTAATAAAAGAAATTCAGTAGATAATGCTTTATCTACGATAGATACTTGTTTGCAAACTAGACTAGATCTAATGAGTAATTTATTTGAACAAGTAGATATAGCTTTTGATCATGAAAGTAAATTGTATAAAGAAATTGTTGAACTAAGAACTAAACAAGAAGCATTAAAAGAAGAATATAATAAAGAAAACAAAAATGTTGTTGTTATGGATAAAGAAATTTCAAAGTTAAATAAAGAATATTTAATTGTTTGTGAAAATTATCCTGAATTAAGGTCAATTGAAGCCGTTACAGTGGCAATGAATGCGAATGTAGAAGTAGAAAATCAAATAAATGCTGCAAGAAGAAATTATAATAACAATGTTCAAAGTTATAGAAACGGAATACAAAGTTTTCCTAATGTTATATTTGCAGGAATATTAGGTTTTAGAAATACTTATGAATTATATAAAGCGGAAGAACAAGCCAAAGAAAAAGTAAGGCCTAGTGATTTTATAAAATAATAAAATGATGTTTAAATATAATTACTGTATATAAATATATACAGTAATTTTTATATATAAATAATTTTAAAAAAAATGCAAATACTATATATTGAAACTATTTAAAAAGATTATATAATTTGTTGTAAAAAAGAATGTAATATGATATAAGTAAGTTAAGAAATTTCGTTTAAAAAACATAAGATGAAAGGGAATATATATGAAAAGAAAATTTTTGATACGCACAATAATTTTATTATCCTTTATATTTTTAACTATACCTAGAATTTTTGCTATGCCAATATATGTACATACTTTAACAGGGAAACAAATTATTGTAGAAGTAGAAACTAGTGATACTATTGAAGCAGTGAAGACTAAAATCCAAGATAAAGAGGGAATACCACCAGAGGAGCAAATACTTATTTTTGATGAGAAAGAATTAGAAGCTGGAAGAACTTTGGCAGATTACAATATTGAAATACAAGACACGGTTAATATAGTTTTAATGTTAAAAAATAACTTTAAAGTTCAATATAATATAACTAATTTAAAAGTAACTACAAATAATGTAATTACAGATGGGGATTTAGGAAATAATACTTATATTGTTTCAATAACTGAGAACTTCACGGCAAAATTAGAAGCAAATCAAGGATATAAATTACCTGACATTATTAACATTAAAGTAGGCGAGTTAGCATTAGATAATTCGGAATATACATACAACTCTCAAACAGGAGAAATTGTTATAGATAAAGATAATATTACAGGAGACATTACTATTGATGCTACGGCTGTGCAACTTAGTTATAAAGTTGAGTTTGATGCAAACGATGGAGTATTTAAAGAAAATATAAAAACATTTATAATTCAAGAATGGAAAAGTGGAGATGAAAAAACACTTGAAGAGCCAATTAGAGAAGGATATAAATTTTTAGGATATTACACAGAAAGAATAGGTGGAACAAAATTAGAAAGCTATATTGCAGAAGCAGGTATTGATAAAGATCTAACTTTCTATGCACATTGGGAAGAGAATTCAAGTCAAGCAGATGGGCCAATTTTAGAAGATGGGAACAGTGAAATAGATAATAATCCTCAAACAAGCGATAATATATTACTGTTTGTTGTAATTCTGTTTGTATCAGTATTTAGTTTGATAATAACAAGCAAGTCAATAAAAAAATATAATACAAAATAAGAGAGTGTATAAAATTAACAAACTATCACCTTATATCATAAAATATGATATGAGGTGATTTTTAATGTTAAAATTAAAGGTAGGAGATGTAGTAGCAAGAAAATCTTATGGATATGATGTACTTTTTAAAGTAGTTAATATATATGATGATATGGTGGATTTAGTGGGTATGACGGTGCGTATTTTAGCAGATGCACCAATATATGATTTGAAGATAATGAGTCCAGATGAAATAAATAGAGTAGTTAAATTGCAAGATGACCATACAAGAATAAAGGTAAATAGGTGTTATTCAAATTTAACAAGTAGGTTTAATATTCGTGATTTTTCAAATAGTTATAACTATAACAAGTATCAAAAAATGGGGAGAATAGATACTTACCAAAAAGAAAGTATATACAAAAAACCGGGTGTTATTATGCATTTAGATGGGGACAAGGAATATGCTATAAAATGTAAAGAAACATATAGAAAAATGGGTCTTACAGCACATGCATATCATGTAAAGGAATCAGAACAACCTAAGTATGTATATAATTTACTAACAAGAATTAGACCGAATATTCTCGTAATGACAGGTCATGATGCGTTTATTCGTAAGAGAAACGATATATATAATATAGATAATTACAAAAATTCAAGGTATTTTGTTGAAGCAGTATTAGAGGCAAGAAGATATGAACACAATCTTGATAATTTAGTTATATTTGCTGGAGCATGTCAGTCATATTATGAAGCAATACTAAGTGCAGGTGCGAACTTTGCAAGTGCTCCTAAAAGAGTACTTATCGACATGCTTGATCCAATAATTGTTGCAGAATCAGTTGCATATACACCAGTAGATAAATTTGTGCCACTTGCTTCTATTATCTCGAATACCAGAGAAGGATTAAAAGGTATAGGTGGAGTACAAACAAGAGGTCAATATAGAGAGGGAATGCCAGGATTATAAAAAGTATGGTTGAAAAAATCATATATTTATGTTAATATATATGTATAGGAAGTGTGTAATAATATATTAATATATCAATTAGTTATCATTATTTTAATAAAGAAGGTGAATGAATATGGGAAAGATTTATAGTCCTGGCGATATTGTGTTTTTTAAGAATGTGAAATTAATTCAATATAATGGTTTAAAAGTGCTAGATACTAGAATTAATGGTCATCCATATATAATATTAAATGATGTGGATGATTTTGGTGAAGTAGCATTTTGTTTGATTTGTTCATCAAATGAAAAGAATAAACGGAGAAAGAACCATATTCATATTAAGAAAGCAAAAGTTAGAGGCGATAAAACCAGAGAAACATATGTAAATATAGAAAATGTATATAAATTTGAAATTGATAAAGTTATTGCGCCAGTAGGACGAGTATCCAATATAGTTTTAAATGAATTAAAAGAGAAGGTAAAAAAGAAGAATTATTTTAATTAATATTAATATTGATATTACACACACCACCACTGAATATTATTTAATATTCGGTGGCTATTTTTTTTATATGGTATGAATTAAAAAATAATAGATTTGACACTAAAATAACAGAATGATATAATTTGCTATACATTTGCTAAGAAAAAATATATAATAAATAAAAAGAAAGGAAGATAATATGCTAGAGGTTAAAAATGTAAGAAAAAAATTTGCAGAAGTTGTAGCGGTAGATGATGTAAGTTTTAATTTGCAAAAGGGAAAAATACTAGGACTTCTTGGGAAAAATGGAGCAGGTAAGTCAACAATATTTAGAATTATACTTGGAATATTAGAAGCGGATAATGGACAAGTGTTAATAGATGGCAAAAAATACAGCATAAAAGATAGTAAGAAGATTGGCTTTTTGCCAGAAGAGGGGAGTTTGTCACAAGAGTTAACAGTATATGAACAATTATGCTTTTACGGCAGTCTTAAAGGTATGTCAAATGAAGAAGTATTGGAAAGTTTAAGTAAATGGCTTGTAAAATTTGACATAGTAGAATATATGAATAGAAAGATAAAGGAATTAAGTAAAGGAAATAGACAGAGAATACAATTTATTGTTTCTATATTGCACAACCCAGACTTAATAATACTAGATGAGCCTTTTTCTGGACTTGATCCGTTAGGTGTTGAAATGTTTAAAGAAATACTACTTGAATTAAAAAGAGAAGGAAAAGCAATAATATTTTCTTCACATAGAATGGAACATGTTGAGATGTTTTGTGATGATATACTATTAATAGATAAAGGGAAAACACTTTGTTATGGAGATTTATTAGATATTAAGAAAAACTATTCTAAACAAAAAGTTATATATATGGAAAATGGTATAAAAAAAGAAGTCGTGATATCAAAAGAAAAGGTAGAAGAGTATATAGCAGGTGTGGATAACAAAGATAGTATAAAAGTAGAAACATTATCTTTAAATGATATATTCATAGATAAGGTAGGTGCACATGATGATAAATAAAAATAGTATGAACATAGCAAAATTTAGTTTCATAAATGCTATTAAGAGCAAAGGTTTCATAATATACAACGCAATACTGTTAGTAGTTATACTTATTGCAACAAACTTCACGACTGTAAAAGATATTTTCCAAAGCCATGACATGTTTAAAGGTACAATATATAATGTAAAGGTGATAGATGAACAAGGATATATTTATGAAACATTAGAAGAATCTCTTAATGTGGAAAATGTGGACAAGGTAGAAAAAATTTCTAATATTAACGAATATTCAGAAGAAGATATTAAAAAAGATGAAATAGTTGTTAAGGTGTTAGAAAAAGATTCGGAAAAATACTTGCAAATAGTATCAAAAGAATCATTAGATGGGAAAATGTATACACTTATTTCATCTGCATTAAAAGAAGTAAGAAATCATGAGATAGAAACCAAATATGGTATTTCAGCAGAAGACATTGAAAAATACAATTCGGATGTGTATATAGAAAAGAAAATATTAGATACAGATAGTGTTGTAAATAGCGACTATTATCTAATAAAAACTATAATGATTATGATTATATATAGTTTGATTGTTTTTGGAACGTCAGCGGTTGCATCACAAATTGCAAATGAGAAAACTTCAAAAAGTGCAGAGTATATATTTACATCAGTATCAGCAAAAGATTATTTAAACGGAAAAGTAATAGGTGCTAATTTAAAGACAATAGCAAATATGGCTTTTATGGTTCTATATCTATTATTAGGACTTTTAGTAAACTCTGCTATTATACAAATATTTGGAGTAAATCCAGTGCAGAATGTAAGTCCAGAAACAACTCAAATGGCTAGTATGATATTTAATATAGATCCACTTGTAATAAAATATGTGGTGTTATCATTTGTATATATATTACTTACATCAACACTGCTTTCATATATACAAGCTGCAATGACAGCTAAGGTAAAAAGCATAAATGAAATGGATAATTCTCAATCTATTACCCTTACTCTTATTATAATTGCATATGTTGTATCATTTACAACATCAGAGTTTAATAACATATTTACTAAAATAATAGGTAATATACCTGTGTTTTCGATGTTTGCAATGCCGTCTAATTATATAAATGGTGTAACAAGTATTTGGGAAGTAGTATTATCAATTGCAATATTAGTAATATCTATCGTTATAGCAATGAAAGTAGTAAGTAAAAACTTCAAACAAGATATTCTTGATTTAGGACCAAGAAAAGAAGAAAAAAGAGATGAAAATCTTGAAATAATGGAAGAAGAATTAAATAAAGTTAAAAAGAACAATACTAAAAGCTTTGCAACTGGCGTGTCGCTTGCACTACTTATGGTTATATTAATACAATCTGTTTTAGGAGTAGCTATATCATTTTTAATGCCAAATTTAAGACCAAATCAAAATACAGTAGCTATGTCCATAATATTTATATTATCATTCTTAATACCAATTGTAACATTAAAAGGTATACTTAATATATCATATAACAAAAAGAATAAAGAAGAAAAGAAGGATATTAAAAAAATATTACTATGGACGATAATGGCAATTCCTGTTATGTACTTATCTACATATATTGTTGAACTTGTAATATCAAAGATGGATATGAATCCAACAATGTTAGAAAACGCATTAGTTTTTGATAAGAGTTTATTAGGAGCTATATTATTCTTTATAGAAATTGCAATATTACCCGCGATATTTGAAGAACTATTATTTAGAAAAGTAATGTTAGATGGTGCTAAAAAGTATGGCACGGTATTTGGGATTATATTTACAGCTGTTATGTTTGGCTTAATACATATGAATGTGCCACAAGCAATAAATGCTTTTCTTATAGGGTTAATATTTGCGTATTTAACAATAAAAACAGGTAGTATAATTCCTGCGATGATATTACATTTATTAAATAATGGCACACAAGCGTTATTTATGATAAATGAAGGTAATATACTAGCATGTAATATAATATCATATGTAGATATATCACTTGTTGTTATAGGGGGATTACTTCTTGTATATAACATATTAAAAAATAAGAAAGTATTTAATATTGAGAATATAACAAAATCAGATATAACAATAAAAGGAATACTATCAAACTATTATATGATTGTATTTATAATATTTGTAATGGTTATGTTTAAAGTTCAAATGTAGAATACAAAAAGAGATTAAACTGTAATAAGTTTAATCTCTTTAAAATTATTTGCTTAATTTTTTAGCCATATTAGCGATCTTTCTAGATGCAGTATTTCTTTTTAATACACCTTTTGACCATGCTTTATCAACGGCACTAGATGCAGCTGTAAATAATTCATTAGCTTTTTTGTCACCGCTTTCAATAGCAGCTTCAAATGCTTTAACAGCTTCTCTATATTCTCTTTTTATTTTTCTGTTTTCAAGAGCTTTTGTATCGTTAACTTTTACTCTTTTCTTTGCTGATTTAATGTTAGGCAATGTTTGCACCTCCTTAAGTAATCATAAAGTCATTTTTTACATCCGTTATTTTAACACATGTTTTTTTGAAAATCAAGTAATATTACATAATTTGTTGTTACTTGGGGTGAAATAATTACAAAAACCACAATTTTTTACAAAATTATTTACTTTTAAATGGTGCCGTGATATTATTGGGTAGAAGTAAAAATAGATAAGGGCAATAATAAATTTAAGCTACAATAAACTAATTAGGAGGTAAATAATATGAAAGATAGCAAAATAATTGTTATTGAAGGTACAGATGGTAGCGGAAAACAAACTCAAACAAAACTACTCATGGAAAGACTTAAAAAAGAAGGCTATGATGTATACACTACTTCTTTTCCAAATTATGATGGTGATTCATCAGCGCTTGTAAAAATGTATTTGGCGGGTAATATAACTCCTGATGCAAATGGAGTAAGCGCAAAGGCTGCATCTATATTTTATGCAGCAGATAGATATATAACATACAAGCAGCAAATCGAGAAAGAATATCATGAAGGAAAGACAATGGTATTTGATAGATATGTCGGATCAAATATTATTCATCAAGGCTCAAAAATCATATCTGAGTTATCTGACGAGGATGAGAAAAAAGAAAAATTACAGCAGTTCATATCTTGGCTTGATAATTTAGAACATAATGATTTTGGAATTCCAAGAGCAGATGTTACTATTTATCTAAGAGTACCAGTCGAATACACAATAAAACTAAGAGAAGGCAGAAATAACAAATTTACCGGAGGTGAAAAACAAGATATACATGAAGCAGATACAAATCATTTAAAGAATGCGGGAATGTCAGGCATGATGGCAGCAGATATGCTAGGTTGGAATGTTGTAGAATGTGTAAAAGACGATTCTATGAGAACAATCGAAGATATTGCAGAGGAAGTATATACTATTGTAAAAAATAAAATATAAACAGGAGGAATTAAAAATGGCAAAATGGGATAACATGTATTTAGATTTGTGCGAAAAGATTTTAAATGAAGGAGAACTTCATCATAATCGTACAGGAGATGACACATTAAGAATTCTTGGACATACTTTTGAGTTTGATTTATCAGAGGAATTTCCTATTCTTACTGTAAAACAGGTTGGTATTAAAGGCCCTGTTATTGAACTTCTTTGGATTTATCAAGCACATAGTAATGATGTATCATGGCTTCGTGATAGAGGCGTTACTATATGGGATGAATGGGAAGTAGATAGTGACGGTGTGTATAGACAGGATGGCTCAAATAGAATGATAGGAAAAGAATTTGCAGGAACAATAGGTACAGCATATGGTTATGTGACTGGTAAGTTCGGTTGGCCTGAAAAGAATATTGAGGAGATAAAAAATAATCCAAATAGCAGAAGAAATATAATTGATCTTTGGCAACCTCAATATTTTGATACGGCGGTGCTTCCACCATGTGTATATGGTAGCCAGTTTATAGTAAGCGGTGATACTCTTCATATAAGAGTAACACAAAGATCTTGTGATGTAGGCTTGGGCCTTCCATATAATGTTACGCAGTATGCGGCGTTATGCTGTATGATTGCGCAAGTAACAGGTTTAAAACCTGGTAAGATGCTTTATCAGATTACAGATACTCATATTTACTGTAAGCATATTCCTGCAATTAAAGAACTTATATCAAGAAGAGATAAAGCAATGCTTGCACCTAAACTTTGGCTTAATCCTGAAATTGATGATTTCTTTAAATTTGATAATTCAAAAGAACTTAAAGATATTAAGCTTATAGGATATGAACATTTAGGTAAAGTACCTATGGAAGTATCTATCTAAGGAGGTAATAATATGGCTATAACAATTATAGCGGCTATTGGTAAAAACAGAGAACTTGGTAAAAAAGGCGACCTTATTTGGCATATTCCGGAAGATTTAAAATATTTTAAGGAAAAGACCATGGGGAAAACAATAATAATGGGTAAAAATACTTTTAACTCATTACCTAAACTTTTGCCAGGTAGAAAACATGTGATTCTTTCAGAAGATGACGACTTTAATAAAGACATTTGTGATTCTATAGTTTTCTATAACAAAGATGATCTTATGGAATATATAAACACAGAACTTAAAGATGAAGATGCATTTATTGTAGGTGGCGCAAGCATGTATACAATGTTTGTTGATATATGTGATAAAATGTACCTTACAAGAATAGATGCAGAAGATAAAGAGGCTGATGTGTATTTTCCAAAGTTTAATCCGGGTGATTGGTATGCTGATATGGAAAAAGAATATATATCTAGTGGAATTAGAGTAAGTCATACCCGTTGGGAAAGAAAGAATAAGTAATACAAAAAGAGATGCTTTAAGTGAAACAAAAGCATCTCTTTTCTTATACAAGTCGTATGTATTCTGTTTAAAACATACCATCTTAGGTTTAATCTATTAAGATTAAGTTACTCAAAGACTTACTTAAAAGAAGAACGATTTAACAAGGGCGGTTAAACATATTTGCGGGAAAGGAATAAATCCGCAAATGTCCTTCTTACACTTAGATAGTATACTTATTTTATAACAAAATCAACTACATTTGTGTTAAATGTATATTACATAAGTGTTACAAAAACGCTTGGCATATAAAAAGTGGTCAAATTCATGACCACTTTCGAAGGCCTAAAATACCTTCTTTTAAATTCTTAAATAGCAATCCGCCCTGATGAAAAGTTGAGAAGTTTGAGAAGCAAACTTGAAACTTTGAATCAAGGGTAGATTTGGTGTCTTTGCGATAAGAGGTTTTAATTTTTCGCTAACAAAACTAAAAATATAATTATTCTGGGTGCGAAAAATTACGGACACCAAATTAAAAATAAGTTTTAATAACATTAAAACTAGACATGTTAAAAAATCAAACTATAACATGAATAAAATTCGATTGGTATTTAAGAATGGATTATATCGTTGATACTTTGTTTAAACCTAACACCTGTTTTCTCTTCGTATTTTGCTATAATCATTTTTACATATTCAGGTTCGATATACTCATAGTGTGCAACTTTACCTTGCATTTTTTGTGTTTCTTTTTTATTCCATGTTTTACCGTTTTTGTAATCCATAAGAAAACTAAAAATTGTAGCTTTTAAAATTTGTTTGTTATTATGACCTATTGTTATATCGCCATTGCTGTTTAGCATAATTCCCGTAATCCAACAACCATTTGAATAATATAAATCATAATATTTACACTTTTTGTTATTGAGTTTTTGAGAAGGTAAACACATATTAAGTCTAGTTATTAGTGTTTTCTTTGTATTAGTAAAATCTCTTTTTGCTTTATACGGATTATCAAACGAAACAAATATATCATCTGCATATCTTGTGTAATGATATCTTCCCATATCGTTTGTCACATAGTAATCAAAAGGTATCATTAAAACATTACTTAGAAATGGAGAAGATGGTGCACCTTGGGCTAGACCTACTTTTCCTCCAAAATCATACATGCAAACTCTAACGATAGGTTCTAAATATGTTGTGTCTAGTACACAAAAAGGATAAACTTTTTCCATTGCAGTCATTATGCTTTCAAAAGAACAATTTCTAAAGAAATCTTTTAAGTCGTAATGTAAGATAAGTTTATTTCCTTTATGCACTTTAACAAGTTCTTTCGTATTTTTACCTGGAACATACGCATAAGAAGAACATGGGAATAGTAAATTGAAATCATTAACAAACAAATTTACAAATCTTTTCATAAAATCCTTTAAGAATTCACAAGGCTCATCCATTCGCCGAAGACCACCAGATGATTTTCTTTTATAATGCGTTTTATATAATTTTTCTATCGTATAGTTTTCCAGAATATGAGAAGCTTCAATTGATAAAGAATAAAATTGTTGTAATAAATATGCATTTACCTTTTCAATGTTTTTATCGCTTAATTTACTTACTATTCTGGTTTTGACAACACCGTCTGTGTCTTTTGCTGAATAAAAAAATTCTGGCCTTGGTGGAGATAATGTAATTCCCCATTCACTCGTATCCATAAAATCACTTCCTTCTATAATAAATTTATTAAGAAATTTTATATATCTTACAAAATGATTATACTATTACAAGGTACAAAAATCAAGTTTATTAAAATGATATATACAAAAAGGAATGATTTTTAAACCATTCCTTTAAGTTCGCTACACTCATCTGCTATTTCTTCTACGGGTTTGTATCTCCATGCATAGTCCCAGTCCCAATCGTTGTTTTTGTATAACAGAAACTTAGGTGAACAACCATCTGTGGTTACAGCATATACTTTGTATACAGTGGTATGTTTGCTAGTATCGTATTTTGATATAACTTTAAATAACATGTTTAAAAATTCCTTTCTTTAAGTTTTAGTTGACTATATCGCCTAATTCAGCAGTATCATCTACATACTCGCAATGGTCCGAATCAATCCATGAAAATGTAAAGTCCCTCCATATCAAAAAGTATGTATACCCATCATCATACCGGGTTGAAAGCACTTTATAAATATTGTCATGATATTTAATTTTAAACATAAATCTGCTCCCTTCAAAATTATTTGTTAGATTTACATAAAATCTTAATATATTATATATTTTGTAGTGCAAAAAGTCAAGATTAAATGAATTAAAAGTACGGTATTTAAGTATGTTTTATGGTATACTATATAGGTATAAAAGAGGGGTAATGTTTGTATGAGTATAGTTTTAGATATTTTAAGAGAACAAAAAGGAATAAAATTAAAAGGAAATATATATTATATAACACAAATTAATTTTGCATATAACAATAATAAAATTGAAGGAGGTACTTTAACGAAAGAACAAACTAGATATATATATGAAACTAACACATTGATGTTAGAAGATGGAGAAAAGATAGCGAATGTTGATGATATAATTGAAATGTCAAATCATTTTAAATTAGTTGATTATATGTTAGATGTCGCAGATAAAGAATTAACGGAAGATATGATTAAAGAATTCCATAGAATATTAAAATCACGGTACATCTGATGAGAGAAAAGATTGGTTTAATGTTGGAGATTACAAAAAGTTAGCTAATGAGGTGGGAGGAAATCCAACAGCAAACCCAAAAGATGTATCTAATATGATGAAAAAAATAATAGAAGAATTTAATGCTTTGGAAAAAGTTACCGTTGTAGATATAATAAAATTTCATAATGATTTTGAAAAAATACATCCATTCCAAGATGGAAATGGTAGGGTAGGTCGTATTATAATGTTTAAAGAGTGTTTAAAAAATAATATAGTACCATTTATAATTCTAGACAAGGATAAGATGTTTTATTATAGAGGACTAAAAGAATATGAAAAAGAAAAAGGATATTTAATAGATACTTGTTTAAATGCGCAAGATCAGTATCAAAAATTGTTAGATAAGTATATAAAAGAGTTATTATAAGTAAAAAAGTATACGCCAATTAATAGCGTATACTATTTGCTTTTCATTCATCTAAAATGATGCATTTATCATGTGGTACACTATACCATTTTCCGTTTTTAGAAAAATAAATCACATTGAAGTTTGTTGAGTCCATAGCCGTGGAATAGTGATTATGAATGAGTTCGATTGCTTGGAAAAAAACGACTTGGTTTGTATCAATGAACCTGCATCTTCTTTGAAGTAGTTCGTCATTCGAGTATGGTATAACCTGTGCAGAATCGATCCATTTTAATTTATTATTGACAATTGTTAAAAAGAAAATTCTTCCAAACCTTGACTCTACTGAATAAACATCATAAATTGAATTATCATCCTTCTTGTCTATTCGCTTAACTTTAAACATAAAATTTCTCCTTTTGATATAAAATAATCTAGTTTGTTTCGTTTGGTGAAATTATTTCATAGATATTTGCATATACCAAATTCCACATTTTATTTTCATATATCAAATATTTTGTGGGATCGAAACTTGTTTCTTGATGAACAGCGTAAACTTTATTTATGATTTTTTTATCATCTTTTTTGGTTATCTCGAATAATTCTTTACATTGTGGTTTGAAATTATTGGCATCGACCCAACAAAAAATTTTATCATTTTTATTGTATACCAAGAATAAAGGACAAGTGTGACTAGGTCTTATCTCATAAACAGTATAGATTTCTTTGTTATTGATTCGCTGAACAGTTAACATTTTATTTTCTCCTTTCAAAATTATTTTTTAGACTAAATGTTCAAATTTAGCTATATTATATCATATGTTTAGATAATTGTAAATGACAAATGTTACAAAAATATTACAAAGTATAAAAATATGCTAATTTTTTGGGCAAAAACACTTGATTTTTTACTTTTTATAGTTTATAATATGAGTATTGATTTGCGTAGAAGTGGGATGTGGCTATCCTGAGAGATAGGGAACTTCCATGGAGCATGTCTGATTTAAAATCGGGCGGCAAGTATATAATTTGTATTTGCCAAATTTAAAAACTGTTATTTAGATTTGGCTTTCTTTACGGATTAGTTACGAAACACACGGGGTAGTGTAAAACTTGCGAGTCCTTGAAATCATAGTAAAGGAGAGATAAAAATGGCAAAAACAAATGTATCTAAAATGAGAATAAGATTAAAAGCTTATGATCACGTAGTGCTAGAGCAAACAGCATCTAAGATAGTTGACGTGGCTAAAAATTCTGGAGCAGCAGTTTCTGGTCCAATTCCACTACCAACTAAAAAGGAAATCATAACAATCTTACGTAGTCCTCACAAACACAAAGATTCAAGAGAACAATTTGAAATGAGAACTCACAAAAGAGTTATCGATGTTGTAGCACCAAACCAAGCAACAGTTGATGCGTTAATGGCAATAGATATGCCAGCTGGTGTTGAAATCGAAGTTAAACTTTAATAATATTTAGTAGTCATCCTGAATAGTTCAGGCAAGTGACATACCCTATACTAAATATGGCATAAAAGAATAACTTAAAAGTTTAGAGTATTTAAAAGGGAGGAAAAAACATGAAAGAGATTTACGGTAAAAAATTAGGAATGACTCAAATCTTTGATCAAGATGGTGTAGCTATTCCAGTAACTGTAATCGAAGTTGAACCTATGACAGTTGTAGCTAAAAAAACAGTTGAAAAAGAAGGTTACAATGCAATAGTAGTAAGCTTTGGAGAAATCAAAGAAAAGAATGTAAATAAACCACAAAAAGGAATATTTGCAAAAGCAGGAGTACCTGTAAAAAGAAATCTAAAAGAAATTAAATTAGATAACGTTGATGAATACGAAATAGGTGCAGAAATTGACCTAACAGTATTTGAAGATGGTGACATGGTTGATGTTAGAGGTGTTTCAAAAGGTAAAGGATTCCAAGGAAACATTAAAAGACATGGTCAACATAGAGGACCTTCATCACATGGTTCTAACTATCATAGAAGACCAGGTTCTATGGGAGCAACTTCTACTCCAGGTAGAGTATTTAAAGGTAAAAAACTTCCAGGACATATGGGTAACGTAAACAGAGCAGTGCTTAACTTAAAAGTAGTTAAAGTAGATACTGACAAAAAAGCAATTTTAGTTAAAGGTTCAGTACCTGGTGCTAAAGGAGCAACATTAAATATTAAGAAAAGTGTAAAATCAAACTAATAGGGAGGAGGAAATATAATGCTTAAAACAGACGTATTAGATATGAAGGGTAAAAAAGTATCAGACATCGAACTAAGTGATGCAGTTTTTGGTGTAGAAGTAAATGAAATTGCAGTTCATGAAGCATTAGTTAATTTCTTAGCTAATCAAAGACAAGGAACTCAAAGCACAAAAACAAGAGCAGAAGTTCGTGGTGGTGGTAAAAAACCATGGAGACAAAAAGGAACTGGTAGAGCAAGACAAGGAAGCATAAGAGCTCCACAATGGATAAAAGGTGGTATCGCACTTGGACCAAAACCAAGATCATACAGATACTCAATTCCAAAGAAAGTAAGAATGCTTGCTATAAAATCAATACTTACTTCAAAATTATCTGAAGGTAATTTAGTAGTAGTAGATAAAATAGAATTAAAAGAAATTAAAACAGCGGCTATGGTAAAAGCGCTTAAAGCTTTAAAAGCTGAAAAAGCTTTAGTAATGTTAAATGAAAAGAACTTAAATGTTCAAGCATCTAGCAGAAACATAGAAAACGTTAAAACTACATTAGTAAATACAATAAATGTTTATGATTTATTAAAATACGAAAAATTAGTTATTGACGTTCAAGCTGTAAAGAGCCTAGAGGAGGTGTACGCATAAGATGAAATACGCAGAAGATATAATCGTAAGACCAATAATAACTGAAAAAAGTTATGAAGCAATGGCAGATGGTAAATATACTTTTGAAGTAGCAGTAAACGCTACTAAGTTAGAAATAAAAAATGCAGTTGAAAAATTATTTTCTGTTAAAGTTAAAAAAGTTAACACTCTTAGATACGATGGTAAAATGAAAAGAGTTGGAGCACACCTAGGAAAAACAAAAGCTTGGAAAAAAGCAATAGTACAAATTGATACTAACCCATCTGAAGAAAAATATATGACTAAAGGTGGAAAAGTAGTAACAAGTAATAAAAAATATAAAACAGAAATAGAAGAAATCAGCTCAGCATTTGCTAAGTAGTAAAAGGAGGAAATCAAAGTGGGAATAAAATCATTTAAACCAGTTACTCCATCTAGAAGACAAATGACAGTTTTAACTTATGATGAAATAACAAAACATGAACCAGAAAAAGCTTTACTTTCAAAAGTTAAGAAAAATGCTGGTAGAAACTCATCAGGAAGAATAACTGTTAGACATCAAGGTGGCGGTGCTAGAAGAAAATATAGAATAATTGATTTTAAAAGAAACAAAGTTGATATGGAAGCTACTGTAATTGGTATCGAATATGATCCAAACAGAAGTGCAAATATTGCTTTAATAGAATATGAAGATAAAACAAGAGCATATATAATTGCTCCAATTGGTTTAACAGATGGTGATAAAGTTATATCTGCAGAAACAGCTGATATAAAACCAGGTAACTGTATGCCAATAAAATCAATCCCTGTTGGTACAATGATACACAACATTGAAATGCACAAAGGTAAAGGTGCACAACTTGTAAGAAGTGCAGGAGATGCAGCACAACTTATGGCAAAAGAAGGAAAATACGCACATGTAAGAATGCCTTCTGGCGAAATGAGATTAATACCTGTTGATTGTAAAGCAACAATCGGAACAGTAGGAAACACTGATCACTCAAATGTTGTTTTAGGTAAAGCAGGAAGAACAAGACATATGGGAATAAGACCTACTGTAAGAGGTAGCGTAATGAACCCTTGCGATCACCCTCATGGTGGTGGTGAAGGTAAAGCACCAGTAGGAAGACCAGGACCAGTTACTCCTTGGGGTAAACCAGCACTTGGTTATAAAACGCGTAAGAAAAACCATAGAACAGATAAATATATCGTTAAGAGAAGAAATAGTAAATAATAGATTGGGAGGTAAAGTCTATGTCAAGATCGCTTAAAAAAGGACCTTATGTTGACGCTAAGTTACTTGCAAGAATCGAAAAAATGAACGAAGAAGATAAAAAAGTAGCTTTAAAAACATGGTCAAGATCTTCTACAATTTATCCTCAAATGATTGGTCACACAATCGCAGTACATGATGGAAGAAAACATGTTCCAGTATATGTAACTGAGGAAATGGTAGGACACAAATTAGGAGAATTTGCTCCAACAAGATTTTTCAGAGGTCATGCGGGAGATAAAAAAAGCAAATTAAAGAAATAAGAAATTAAGTAAGGAGGAGCCTTAAATGGAAGCAAGAGCAGAACTTAAATATGCTAGAATAAGTAGCAGAAAAGTTAAGATAGTAATTGACCTTATAAAAGGTAAACCTGCTAAAGAAGCAGCTACAATATTAAAATATACTAATAAAGCTGCAGCACCAATAGTAGGAAAATTATTAAAATCAGCTATTGCAAATGCAACAAACAACCATAACATGGATGAAACTAAATTAGTTGTTGCAGAAGCATATGCTAATCAAGGACCTACATTAAAGAGAATTATGCCAAGAGCTCAAGGTAGAGCTTATCAAATAAGAAAAAGAACTAGCCATATAACAATCGTATTAAAAGAGGCTAACTAATAAAAGGAGGAACTATTTATGGGTCAAAAAGTAAGTCCACATGGTTTAAGAGTTGGAATTATAAAAGATTGGTCTTCTAAATGGTATGCAAACAAACAAGATTTTGCAGACAACTTAGTAGAAGATAACAAAATCCGTGTATACTTAAAGAAACTTTTAAAGCCAGCTGGAATATCTCAAATAGATATTGAAAGAAAAAATGAAGAAGTAAAAGTTAATCTATACACAGCAAAACCTGGAATGATAATCGGAAAAGGTGGAGCAGCAATAGAAGAATTAAAAACTAAATTAGACAAAATGACAGGTAAAAACGTATCAATAAATATAGTAGAAATCAAAAACATTGATATGGACGCTACACTTGTTGCAGAAAACATAGCATTACAACTTGAAAAGAGAATATCTTTCAGAAGAGCTATGAAACAATGCATGTCAAGAACAATGAAAGCAGGAGCTTTAGGTATTAAAACTCAAGTTTCTGGAAGACTTGGCGGTGCTGAAATCGCAAGAAGCGAACATTATAGTGAAGGAACAATTCCTCTTCAAACTTTAAGAGCAGATATTGATTATGGATTTGCGGAAGCAAAAACAACATATGGAATAATCGGTGTTAAAGTTTGGATATACAAAGGTGAAGTTTTACCTGCTAAAAAAGAAGTAAAAGGAGGTAAATAATCATGTTATCACCAAAAAGAGTAAAACATAGAAAAGTTCAAAAGGGAGTTGGAAAAGGAAAAGCTACTCGTGGAACTAAATTAGCATTTGGAGATTATGGTATTCAAGCATTAGAACCAGCATGGATAACAGCTAACCAAATCGAATCAGCCAGAATAACACTTTCAAGATATACTAAAAAAGTTGGTAAAACATACATCAAGATTTTCCCAGATAAACCAATAACTAAGAAAGCTGCTGAAACTCGTATGGGATCTGGTAAAGGTAACCCAGAATACTTCGTAGCACCAGTTAAAGCTGGAAGAATATTATTCGAAGTAGCAGGTCTTCCAGAAGCAGATGCTAGAGAAGCGTTAAGAAAAGCTATTCACAAACTTCCTATTAGATGTAAAATAGTATCTAAAGAAGACGTGGGAGGTATAGCTCATGAATAAAAATATGGAAAAATACAATAAAATGAGTAAAGAAGATTTACTAAAAGAATTAAAAGAATTAAAACAAGAGTTGTTCAAATTAAGATTTGGTCTTGCAATGAATGGATTAGACAACCCAAATAAAATAAAGGAAACTAAGAAAAACATAGCAAGAGTAAATACAGTATTAACAACATTAGAAAAAGGAAGTAAAGAATAGGAGGTAAGTTTAGTGGAAAGAAATGCTAGAAAAACAAAAATTGGTAAAGTAGTATCAAATAAAATGGATAAGACAATAGTTGTAAGAATAGACACTAAGTTTAAACATCCGCTTTATAACAAAATTCAAAATGAGACATTAAAAATAAAAGCTCATGATGAAAATAACGAATGTGGCATCGGTGATATTGTAGAAGTAATGGAAACAAGACCACTTAGCCGTGATAAAAGATATAGACTTGTTAGAATAGTTGAAAAGGCTAAGTAATAGAAAAGGAGGTAAAACGCGCTATGATACAACAACAATCATTATTAAAGGTAGCTGATAATACTGGGGCAAAAGAATTAATGTGTATTAGAGTTTTAGGTGGACACCACAGAAAATGGGGTAACATCGGAGACGTAGTAGTGGCTTCAGTTAAAAAAGCAATACCAGGAGGCGTTGTAAAAAAAGGTGACGTAGTTAAAGCTGTTATAGTAAGATCTAAAAGAGGTCTTAGAAGAGAAGACGGATCATATATCAGATTCGACGAAAATGCAGCAGTTATAATAAAAGATGACAAGACTCCAAGAGGTACACGTATCTTTGGGCCTGTTGCAAGAGAATTAAGAGATGATGATTACATGAAAATCATATCTCTAGCACCAGAAGTACTATAATATGGAGGTGACGAAAGGTGAAGAAAAACGTAGTTAACACATCAAAAGTAAAATTAAGAGTTGGAGACACTGTAATACTTGATGTTAAAAATAAAGAAGAAAGAAAAAAAGGTAAAGTGCTTTCAGTTTTAAGAAAAGAAAACAAAGTTCTTGTTGAAGGTATAAACGTAAGAACAAGACATGTTAAACCAAGAAGACAAGGCGAAGAATCTGGAATTATAAAAAGAGAAGCACCTGTAAACATATCAAAAGTTAGCTATTTTTGTCCAAAATGTGAAAGAGGAGCAAAATTAGGAATTAAGATTGTTGACGGAAAAAGAATAAGATTTTGCAGAAAATGTAAAGAAGAAATAAAATAAGTTAGTAAGGGGGGAAAACCTAAATGAATCTTCAAGAAAGATACAAAAAAGAAGTTGTACCTGCATTAAAAGAAAAATTTGGATACAAATCAATAATGCAAGTGCCAAAATTAGAAAAAATAGTTATCAACATGGGAGTATCTGATGTAAAAGAAAGCTCTAAAGCATTAGAAATTGCTATGAGAGATTTAGAAACTATATCAGGTCAAAAACCAGTTGCAACTAGAGCTAAAAAATCAATAGCTGCATTTAAATTAAGAGAAGGAATGAATATCGGTTGTAAAGTAACTTTAAGAAGTGAAAAAATGTATGAATTCGCTACAAGATTATTCAACGTTGCACTTCCAAGAGTTAGAGATTTCAAAGGCGTATCTCCAAAATCATTTGATGGAAGAGGAAACTATGCTTTAGGAATTAAAGAGCAAATGATATTCCCTGAAATAGAATATGATAAAGTTGATAAAGCAAGAGGTATGGACGTTATATTCGTAACTACTGCTAAAAGTAACGAAGAGGCTATGGCATTACTTGAAATGCTTGGATTGCCTTTCGCAAAACACTAGGAGGTATTGAGCATGGCAAAAAAATCAATGATTGCTAAGCAACAACGTGAACCAAAGTTCAGCACAAGATACTATAATAGATGTAAATTATGTGGAAGACCACATTCATATATGAGAAAATATGGTATCTGTCGTCTTTGCTTTAGAAAATTAGCATATAACGGAGAAATACCAGGCGTTAAAAAAGCAAGCTGGTAATAATAAGGAAAAGGAGGTAACAGAGAATGAACGTAAACGTAACAGACTCTATTGCAGATATGTTAACTAGAATAAGAAACGCTAACAAACAAAAACATCAAACTGTTGATGTTCCTTATTCAAAAGTTAAAAATGAAATAGCAAAAATACTTCTAGAAGAAGGTTATGTTTCAAATTTTGAAGTAGCTGAAAATGGAAGTCATAAAACATTAAGAATAGAACTTAAATACGATTCAAACAAACCTGTAATTCAAGGTTTAAAAAGAATATCTAAACCAGGATTAAGAATATACGCAGAAGCACAAGAACTTCCAAGAGTATTAAATGGTTTAGGAATAGCAATTATTTCTACATCAAAAGGTATCATGACTGATAGAAAAGCAAGAAACCTTAACGTAGGTGGAGAAGTAATGGCATATGTATGGTAAGGAGGAAATGAAAAGTGTCTAGAATAGGAAAGAAACCAATCGAAGTTCCTCAAGGTGTTGAAGTAACAATTAATGGATCTGATATAACAGTTAAAGGTCCAAAAGGAACTTTATCAAGAACAATAGATAATCACATTACAGCAAGTTTAGAAAACAACATTCTTACTGTAAACAGAGAATCTGATGATTACAAAGCACTTCATGGTCTTACTAGAACATTAATTTCTAATATGATAACAGGTGTAACAGCTGGTTATGAAAAGAAATTAGAAATTGCTGGTGTTGGATATAGAGCAGCTAAACAAGGAAATAAATTAGTACTTACTTTAGGATTCTCTCATCCAGTAGAATTTGAAGATAGTGAAGATGTTAAAATCGAAGTACCAGACCAAACTACAATTCTTGTAAAAGGTATTGATAATCAAAAAGTTGGTCAAATGGCAGCTAATATAAGAGCTAAGAAACCACCTGAACCATATAAAGGTAAAGGTATAAAATACGCTGGTGAAAGAATAATCAGAAAAGAAGGTAAAGCTGGCGGTAAAAAATAATAAACCCAAAATGTAAAGGAGGGAAAAACTGTGATAAGTAAAAGAGATAAAACAGCTAAAAGAGTAGCTAGACAAAAAAGAGTAAGAGCTAAAGTTAAAGGTACAGAAGCAAGACCAAGACTTTGCGTATTCAGAAGTTTGAACAATATATATGCTCAAATTATCGATGATACAAAAGGTGTAACACTTGCAGAAGCATCTACTTTAGATAAAGAAGTAAATACAAAAGCTTCAAACATAGCAGCAGCAACAGAAGTTGGAACATTAATTGCTAAAAGAGCTATTGAGAAGAAAATAGATACTGTAGTATTCGATAGAAACGGATATTTATATCATGGTAAAGTAAAAGCCCTTGCAGAAGCTGCAAGAGAGGCAGGACTTAAATTCTAAGTAAAGGAGAAAAAGTATGGTAGAATCAAAACAAGAATTCAAAGAAAAAGTTGTTTATGTAGGCCGTGTAGCAAAAGTTGTTAAAGGTGGAAGAACTTTTAGATTCAGCGTACTAGTAGTTGTTGGTGACGAAAAAGGTAGAGTTGGAGTAGGTTCTGGAAAAGCATCTGAAGTACCAGAAGCAATAAAGAAAGCTACAGAAGAAGCTAAAAGAAATATCATAAATGTTCCAATCGTTAATGGCACATTACCACATGAATATACAACTAACTTTGGTTCATCAAAAGTAATAATTAAACCAGCTGTTGAAGGTACAGGTGTTATCGCTGGTGGAGCAGTAAGACCAGTATTAGAACTTGCTGGAGTAAAAAATGTTACAGCTAAAACATTAGGTTCTCGTAATAGCAGAAACATAGTTCTAGCAACTATGAAAGCTTTAAAAGAAATGAGAACTCCAGAAGAAATAGCTAGACTTAGAGGAAAAACAGTAGCAGAATTATATAATTAATAAGAAATGTTTTAGAGAGGAGGAAAAACCAAATGAAAATACACGAATTGGGACCTGGTGCAGGAGCAAAAACAACTGTTAAAAGAGTTGGTAGAGGTATTGGTTCTGGACTTGGTAAAACAGCAGGAAAAGGTCATAAAGGACAAAAAGCAAGAACTGGTGGAACAATCAGAAGAGGATTCGAAGGAGGACAAACTCCATTAATGAGAAGAATTCCTAAAAGAGGATTTAACAACATTTTTGCAAAAGAATATGCAACAATTAATGTTTCAGATTTAGAAAGATTTGAAGATGGAACAGTTGTAAATATTGAATTATTATTAAACGAAGGAATAATAAGAAAAGAATTAGATGGCCTTAAAGTATTAGGAAATGGAAATTTAACTAAGAAATTAACAGTTGAGGCAACTAAGTTCTCTGCATCAGCTATAGAAAAAATAGAAGCTGCAGGTGGAAAGACAGAGGTGAAGTAATATGTTTCAAACATTGAAAGATTTATTCTCACTTAAAGATTTAAGAAAGAAAATCTTATACACTTTGTTAATAGTAATCCTATTTAGAGTAGGATCATACATAGTTGTTCCAGGAATAAATAAAATTGCATTTAATGAAGCAGTTACAGCATCATCAAATGGTATATTTAGTACAATAAATATAATTGCTGGTGGTGCATTCCAAAGATTTTCAATATTTGCAATGACTATTTCTCCTTATATTACAGCATCAATCGTTTTAAACTTGCTTCAAGTTGTAATTCCAAGTTTAGAAAGATTAGCAAAAGAAGGAGAAACTGGTAAACAACAATTAATGAAATATACTAAATATTTAACAATAGCTTTTGCTGTTGTTCAATCAGTAGGATTATATTTCACATATAAAGATTATTTATTAGCACCACTTAAAACTGGTATTGGTAAACCATTTGGTATGATACTATTTGTAGTATCACTTACTGCTGGTACTTCAATACTTATGTGGCTAGCAGATAAGATTACTGAATATGGAATTGGTAATGGTGTATCTGTAATAATCTTTACAGGTATAGTAGCAAGTGCACCAGATGCATTCTTAGCACTTGTTAGATATGCAAGTCTATCAGTTACAAAAGCTATAATCGTATCAGCTTTGGTAATTGCTATGGTAATTGTAGTAGGTGGAGTTGTACTTGTACAACAAGCTGAAAGAAGAATTCCTGTAAACTATGCAAAAAGAGTAGTAGGAAGAAAAATGATGGGTGGTCAAAATACTCATATTCCTATTAAAGTTGCAATGGCAGGAGTTATGCCAATAATCTTTGCTATGTCATTTATGGTACTTCCAAGTACAATAATTGGAATAGCTACAAAAGGTCAAGCAACAGGATTTTGGAAGGTTGTAGCAGAAATTTGTTCTGGTCAATCTGAAAATATCTGGTTTGTACTTATATATGTTGTAATATATACAGCATTAATTATAATGTTCACATTTGTATACACAATGTTTATGGTAAATCCAGTAGAAATGTCAAACCAATTAAAGAAAAATGGTGGCTTTATACCTGGTATAAGAGCTGGAAAAAATACAGCAGACTATATTTCAAAGGTATTAAAAAGCGTTACATGGGCTGGAGGAATATTCTTAGCAGCAGTTGCAATATTACCTGCACTTATCCAATTTGGAATGAAAGGTCTAACAATTGGATTTGGTGGTACATCAGTACTTATCGTAGTATCTGTTGCACTTGAAATGCTTAAAAATGTTGAAGGTCAAATGGTTAGCAGACATTATAAAGGATTCTTGGAATAAGAATAAAATATATAAAAAAGATTGCTTAGAGTTTAAAACTTTAAGCGATTTTTTTACGGCAAATACGATATTTGCTAAGTTGACATAATGCGGATGACGTGATATAATATTAACGCAGTATTTTAAAAACTATTATTATAATTAATAAAGGAGAAATAGAGTATGAAATTAGTAAAAAGTAAATTTAGCAAATGGCATTGGCTAGTAGATGATAATGGAAAGAGAATAACCAAAAAGTTTGTAAAGCATTTGGATTATGAGTATGGCCCAATTAAATGTTTAATGATGGCATATAAGAATGATAGCCAAATTGGTTATCTTGTTATAACACCTGATCGCTATTTTTATTCGGAAGAAAGACCTTTTATTAACGATGTTAACAAAAAATATTATAGTGTTTCAACAGGCGTTGACGATAAGCAAATTAACTTAACTTATAATAAAGAAGGGAAGTTAATTGGTGATGATATGTATATTTACCTTTATTTAGAGCAAGAAGGAATGTGTGCGGTTCAAATTAATGATAAAAGTGGTTTTACAGATGAAAATTTAAATTGGATAATTGAGCCCAAATTTTTAAGTATAAAAACTTTCTTCCTTCATAATAGAGCTATTGTAGAAATAGATAAAGATAAATGTGTTATTATAGACAAAAAAGGTAATTATATAGGAGAGCCTTTTGAATGTCATGAAACAGCATATATTCCCGATATAGAAATGCTATTTAAGGTAGGAATCATAACTTCTAAATCAACTAATGGCTATTCATCGAAAGACGAAGATTTATCTGAATATTGGGGTATTATGGACTTAGATGGCAATGTAATAATCCCAACCAAATATCATGAAATTGAAAAAACAGGTAATTATTATGTGTTAAAAAGGAACGGAAAATATGGATTAGCTGACAGCGAGGGAAAAACTATTTTGGAATGTATATATCCTGAAATTGTAGAGTTGGATGATAAATTCGTTGTATCTGAGATGAAAGTAGTTGAAAAACAAAAATAATAACTATCATTATAAAGGAGATTTTATAAAAATGAAGAAACGCGTTATTGTTATTATGGCATGTATAGTAATTGTCTGTTTGTTGTCTGTAATGTTATTTTCTTTAGGTTCAAAAGGAGATATTGGTCCATGCACAGAATATAAATGTGATGTGAAAAATTTTCGGTTAGCAACGACAATAGAAATTAGTAAGGATGGTAAATATTTTTCAGAAGTTGCAGGGAATTTGTTTAAATTTGTTACTGACCCCCTTACAATGACTGATTATGAAGGAAACAAAATGGCTTATGCTGGTGATACATATCACCTTATAGCACAAGATTCTCATGCTATTTTTGTGAATGATAAAGTCAGTGTAGAAATGGTAGGTAAAGTTGAGGTTTTCGGAGAAGAATACGATATTTACAACAGAGATGGCAAAAAAGTAGCAAATGTTAAATTCAACGCTTTAAATACTGATGGTGAAATGTACGATAGTGACGGAAAGTTGATAGCAGATTTTAATTCGAGAGTAGGCTTTAATGATTTTAATGTTAGAATAACAGAAAATTGTAATTTGGATGAAAAAACTGTTTTGATGATATTCAGTTCGTATTACAGCGACCAAAAGTATGATTCTAATAATTAAGTGATTATAACAAAAATGTAGAGAAAGAGGCTTAAATAGCCTCTTTTTTCTGTATATAATACTGTTATTATATATGCCTTGGGATGTTAACATAACTTTACAAGGTTGCATATGTATGATATAATTTATGCATAAATTAATAAATACATATTATTTAATAATATATATGAAAGGAGAGAATATTATGACTAAAAAGGGATTCATGACAATAGGCTATGGAAACATGGGAGCAAAAGATTTAGTAAGCAGAATAAAAAAGCTTCGGGTAAATTGCATAATTGATGTAAGAACACGGCCATATAGCAAATACAATATATCGTTTAACAAAGAAGAATTAAGAGAAAGGTTAAGCGATGCAGGAATATCATACTTTTGGTTCGGCAACAAACTTGGTGCAAAATATGATAAGATAAAATATTGTGATGAAAAAGGAAGAGTTGATTATGACAAGGTGGCACAGTCTGAGACATTTATTGAAGGTGTAAAAGAACTTGAAAAAATGATAACGAGATATAATGTGTGTGTGTTAGATTCACGGCAAGATCCTCTTAAAAGTCATCGCTTTTTACTTATATCTCGTTATATGAAAAAATATAACATATATCATATAATGCCAGATGGTTCTCTTGTTAAAAACGAGGAACTTGAAAGACAAATGTTAGATTTGTATGGTAATTTAAATCAAATAACTATGCTAGATAATCAAAGTCTGGAAAGTATATTAGACAAAGTATATAGGGAACAAAGTATCAAATCTGCATATGTAAGTGAAAAAGTAATAACTTTGTTATCACAAGGTATTAAAGAAGATGCTGTTCCTAAGGCAAAGGTATATTGTATTGGCACTAAAAGTAAATCTGCTGAAACATTTTTTGAACTACTTAAAAAGCACAAGGTTAAAAAAGTGGTTGATGTAAGAGACCATATGGTTATGAAAAAAGTGGCTTTTGCAAAACCAGAAGATATATCATACTACTTAAAACTTAATGGTATAGAATATGAGAAATATAAAGACCTTATACCTTCATCGCGAGCTTTGTGTGTAAGGGAGTTTCACTCTTTTGCTAGATATCTCAGAATATATGAAGAAGAAATATCGGGAAGCAATTCCATACTTTCCTTGATATCTGATGGACTTGAAGGGGTATGTTTATTAGGATATGAGGAAGATTACAAAAAATGCCATAGAAACACATTAATAAACCAGTTAAAGAAAATTAATCCAAATATTACAGTAAGACATTTAAAGTGAGGAGATTGTTATGATAAAAAGTATAAGCATATTGTTAGAGGTGATTCCGAAGTATGGTGAGATACTAATTGGTGTTGGGTGTGTTTTGTTACAAGAAAATAGTGATATTCTTCAAAACATAGAAGCAAGAAGAGAACTTAAAGACTTTTTGATAGAAGACGCACCTAAATATAAAACGCTGATGGGACTATCCATGTCTTCTGAATTTCAACGGATTATGTATAAGTATACCCGGAAAATGGTAGGAATTGGTGCAGTAACAGGAGATATGTATAAAGATAAAACTGTAAACATATTACTATTGGATTTATTCATTACTACTTTATGGCCAACAATTGTGGAAAGATATATTGATAATATTTGTCAGGGAGTAGATACAGTTATAATACCAATTAAAATTAAAAAGAGTGAATATGAAGCAATATATGGCAATGATACTAACTTAGTTTTTTCAGAACTCAAAGAGTTTTTTCTGTGCAATGCTATGGTCATTTCAAAATCTGTTATTGAAGCAAACAAAGATATGTCACTTGATTTAATGATTCCAATGTCACCACACCGTAAGGTTAGTTTTTAAAACTACAAAGTAAAGATGATAAAAATATCATCTTTACTTTTTTTGCCATTTATGTAATAATATATATGTGTATAAGGAGATTTTATAATGGTATTTGTTATATTAGGAGCACCAGGTTCCGGGAAAGGAACAAGGTCAAAAATTTTAGAAGAAAAATTAGGAATAATTCATATTTCTACTGGTAGCCTTATAAGAGAAGATGCTGAGATGTATGAAAAATATAAAGAGGAATTAGAAAAAGGACATCTGCTTTCTGATGAGGTAATTAGTGATATATTAAAAAGAAAACTAGAAAGAGATTGTGCAGGTAAAACCTGTATAATTGATGGATATCCAAGGACTTTAAAACAAGCATATATACTAGATAAAATGCTAACAGAGATAGGTAGAAAAATAGAGAGAGTTTTCTTGCTAGAAGCGGATATTGATACTATATATTCAAGAATATTAAGTAGAACAGTTTGCAGCTCTTGTGGAAATATATATAACGAAAAGTATGCAAAAGAAAACAATAATAAATGTGGAAAATGTGGAAAAGAACTAACTTTAAGATTAGATGATAATGTTGCAACACTAAAAAACAGAATTAATTTATATCATGAAAATATAGATGAGATAAAAGAATACTATTCTGAGAAAAAAATATTAGAAATAGTTGATGCAAATGAAGATCCAAATAAAATAATAGAAAGGGTAAAATAAAATGATACATATAAAATCGGAAAAAGAAATTGAACTAATGAGACAAAGTGCAGAAGTTATGAAAAAAGTTTTAAAAGCAATAAAAGAAGAAATTAAAGAAGGAGTAACCACTTCATATCTAGATTTTGTTGCTGAAAAGGTAATGAAAGAAAATGGTGCTACTCCATCGTTTAGAGGAGTAGAGTGTCCATATAGAGGAGGCAAAACATACACACATGCAATATGCGTATCAGTAAATGATGAAATAATACATGGAATACCATCAGGAAGAGTACTAAAAAACGGAGATGTGGTATCGGTTGATGTTGGTGTATACAAAAATGGTTTTCACTCTGATGCCGGAAGAACATTTATTGTAGGTGAAGGAAGTAAAATTGCTAAGAAATTAGTACAGGTAACAGAAGCAGCATTTTTTGAAGGAGTAGCACAGGCAGTACCTGGAAATAGAATAGGTGATATATCAAACGCTATTCAAACATATGTAGAAAAAGCAGGATTTAATCTTCTTCGTGAGTTCCAAGGTCATGGTATAGGAAGAGAAATGCATGAGGATCCTGGTGTGCCAAATATAGGTAAAAAAGGAAGAGGTGAAAGACTACAAAAAGGCATGGCTCTTGCCATTGAACCTATGGTTACAGAGGGAAGTGCAGATGTATATGTTGCAAAAGATAAATGGACTATAAAAACACAAGATGGTAAACTTACAGCATATTATGAAAATACGATAGTTATAACAGATGGTGAGCCGGAAATACTAACACTATAACATAAATAATACACAAATTATTAATAGATGAGTTAATAATTTGGTTGTTTTTCATAGCAATATCAAAATAACAAGTGTTGACAATTTTTGCCTTTTTAGTGTAACATATATACGGAAAAGAGGTGAAAAATATGGAAAATGAAAATGTTGGTGGAGAAGTAAATAACATATCAGTAGAAGAAAAATCAAAAAGCTCTGATAAAAAAATGATTGTTAAAATAGTAGTAGGAGTATTAATATTTTTAGCATTAATTGGTATAGCAGGTTTCTTGTTTGTGCGTTCTATGATGTCAAATGCAGTAGACTCAATAGTTGGCTTAGGAACATCACTTGTAGATGATGCTATGGATAATTCATCTGATATAGCAAATCAAGTACAAAGCAATATAAAAGATACTGCAACATCAATTAAAAATTCTGCTAATACCAAAACTGCTATAACAGCAGATACATTCGCTGAAATAATGCAACAAAAAGGTTATGAAGTTGGTGATGTTACTATTCAATTTGCTCAATATGGTGATTATATGAAAAAAGCATATGGTGCTAGAACAAGTACTCACCAAATAGAATTTTACGAATTATCTACTGTGGCAAATGCAATGGATATGTATAATACTAATAAAAACATATTTGAAAGTCAAAAAGGTGGTACATCATCGTATTCTACTGTAAGCAAAGGTAATTACAATACATATACTTTAACAACAAATGGAAAATATAAATATATATGTAGAGTAGATAATACATTTATATATATGGATGTTGCAGAGGAATACAAAGATGTAGTAAAAAATATTGTAAGTGAATTAGGATATTAATGATAGAATAATATAAAAATAGTATATAATTTTATATTTATAAAAACAAAATAATATGTAGTCTAAAAATTACATAAAATAGCCCAAAAGTTAACAAAAACAGTTGACTTTGGGCTGTTTTTGTTTTATAATAAACATGTTAGACTGTGGTATTTTGCCTGCGTGGTAAAATACATTGTACTATATAGTTATATTGGGAGGAAAATATGGCAAAAGATGATGTTATAGAAGTTGATGGAGTAGTAACAGAAGCACTACCTAATGCTACATTTAAAGTAGAATTAGAAAACGGACATCAAGTATTAGCTCATATATCTGGTAAATTAAGAATGCATTATATTAAAATATTACCAGGTGATAAAGTAAAACTAGAATTATCAACTTATGATTTACAAAAAGGTAGAATCATTTGGAGAGATAAATAATTAATTTGCTTAAAACAAAAAACGGGAGCGGCTGTTGAGATAAATGTGTACAATCTCAATTTCTTAGTTTTTGTTTTATATATATAATCATACGCAAAGTAGATAGGAATTTTTAAGGAGGATAACTATGAAAGTAAGACCATCTGTAAAAAAGATTTGCGAAAAATGTAAAGTTATTAAAAGAGCAGGTGTGGTTAGGGTAATATGCGAAAATCCTAAACACAAGCAAAGACAAGGTTAAGGGGGTAATTTAAAGTGGCAAGAATAGCAGGAATAGACTTACCTAAAAACAAAAAAGTAGAAATAGGTTTAACTTATATCTACGGTATTGGTAGAACTTCTTCATTAAAAATATTAGAAGAAGCTAAAATTGATTTATCAAAAAGAATCAAAGATTTAACTGATGATGAAGTAGCTAAAATAAGAGCTATAATCGATAGAGATTATACAGTTGAAGGCGACCTTAAAAGAGAAGTTTCTTTAAATATTAAGAGACTTATGGAAATAAACTGTTTTAGAGGACAAAGACATAAGAGAAAATTACCAGTCAGAGGTCAAAGAACAAAAACTAACGCAAGAACAAGAAAAGGCCCAAGAAAAGTTGTGGCTGGAAAGAAGGGGGTATAGTAAATGGCACCTAGAAAGAAAACAACAACAAAAAGAAAAGTTAAAAAGAATGTACCAAATGGTGTTGCTCACATACACTCATCTTTTAACAATACTATTGTTACAATGAGTGATGAAAACGGAAATGTTTTATCATGGGCAAGTGCTGGAGGACTTGGATTTAAAGGTTCAAGAAAAAATACTCCATTCGCTGCATCAGAAGCAGCAACAGTTGCAGCAAATGCAGCTAAAGAACATGGTTTAAAATCAGTTCAAGTATATATAAAAGGGCCTGGAGCAGGTAGAGAAGCAGCTATAAGAGCACTTCAAACTGCTGGACTTGAAATCAGTATGATTAAAGATGTAAGTCCAATACCACACAATGGTTGCAGACCACCAAAGAGAAGAAGAGTTTAATCGGGGGTGAAGATAAATGGCAAGATATACTGACGCACTATGCAAAAAATGCAGAAGAGAAGGTGCTAAATTATTCCTTAAGGGGGAAAGATGTAATACAGGTAAATGTGCTATCGAAAGAAGAGCTTATGCACCTGGACAACATGGAAAAAACAAATCTAAATTATCTGAATATGGTCTTCAACTTCGTGCAAAACAAAAAACAAAGACATATTACAGAGTATCAGAATCACAATTTAGAAAATATTATGAAAAAGCATTCGCAAGTAAAGGAGTTACTTCTGAAGTATTATTCCAATACTTAGAAACAAGATTAGATAATGTAGCATACAGAATGGGACTTGGAGCTTCAAGAGCAGAAGCAAGACAATTAGTTAGCTATGGAATGCTTGAAGTAAATGGTAAAAAAGTTAATATCCCATCATACATCGTAAGAGTTGGGGATGTTATAAAAATAAGAGACGCTAAAAAAGACAATAACGCTGTTAAGGTAGCTTTAGAAAAAACAGCTTCTAGAAATATCCCAGCATGGATGGAAGCAAATAAAGAAAGAACAGAAGTTAAAATCTTAAGATTACCTGCAAGAGAAGAAGTAGATTTAGATGTACAAGAAAACTTAATTATTGAGTTATACTCTAAGAACTAATAAAAATCATTTGTTTATAATACGTGTAATCAGAGCGTATTAGAAGGAGGATAAAAATGGTTGAAATGAAGAGACCAAATATTAATTGTGTTGAAATTGATGTTGACACATATTATGCGAGGTTTGAGGTAGAGCCTTTAGAAAGAGGGTTCGGAATTACTTTAGGAAACTCATTAAGGAGAATACTACTATCATCTTTACCAGGTTATGCAATTAACACTGTAAAAATAGCAAATGTAGCTCATGAGTTTTCAACTATCACAGGAGTTACAGAAGATGTTACAGATTTAATGCTTAACTTAAAACAAGTTTGTATCAAAGCAGAAGGCGAAGATATGAAAGAACTTAAAATTGATGTTAAGGGGCCTTGTGAAGTTACAGCAGCTGACATCATCGGTGATTCAACAGTTGAAATCATCAATAAAGATTTACATATTGCATATGTTGATGAAGGCGGAGAACTTAAAGCAGATATGACTGCTATAAGAGGTAGAGGTTATACACCAGGAAATGTTAATAAAGCAGAAAGTGGTGTTGTAAATACTCTTCCAATAGATTCAATATTTACACCAGTTAAAAAAGCAAACTTTACTGTTGAAAAAACAAGAGTTGGTCAAGATATAGATTACGACAAATTAACATTAGAGATTTGGACAAATGGTGTAATCGAGCCATATGAAGCATTATCTATGGCAGCAAGAATATTAGACGAACATTTAGAACTATTTATAGATTTATCTGAAATAGCTAAAAACATGTCTATAATGTCTCAAAAAGAATTATCTGAAAGAGATAAAATGTTAGAAACAGCAATTGAAGAATTAGAATTTTCAGTAAGATCATATAACTGTTTAAAAAGAGCAGGTATACACACTGTTGGTGATATAGTTGCTAGAACAGAACATGATATGATGAAAGTTAGAAATTTAGGAAAGAAATCATTAGATGAAGTTATAAACAAAGTAAAATCACTTGGTTTACAATTTAAAACTATTGAAGAGTAGGAGGAATTTAAAATGCCTAAAACAAATAGACTATCAAGAACAGAATCACAAAGAAATGCACTATTAAAAGGGCTAGTTACAAGTCTTATCTTAAATGGTAGAGTTGAAACTACTCTTGCTAAAGCTAAAGCTCTTAAACCTTTAGCAGATAGCATAGTTAGTCTTGCAATAGCAGAAAAAGATAACGTTGTTGAAAAAGAAAAAACAATTTCAAGTGCAAAACTTGATAAAAACGGTAAAAAAGTTAAAGTTGAAAAAACATCTAAAAACGGTAAAAAATATGAAGTTATAGAGAGAGAAATTAAGAAAGTAACTGTTAAAGTTGACGCTCCATCTAAACTTGCAGCTAGAAAGAAAATGTTTAAATTAATCAACAAAATAAAAGACAATAATGGAAAAACTATTGATTTAACAGATAAATTATTCGATGAAATCGCACCAAAATATGAAGCAAACAAAGGTGGTTATACTAGAATAACTAAATTAGTTGCTAGAAAAGGTGACGGTGCTGAAATGGCAGTTGTTGAATTAATATAATTAACATTGTAAAACAAAGAAACGGAATCAATTAAGATTCCGTTTTTTTTGTATTAAAATAATGTGTTGGCAATTTTTGTTACAATCACCATAATGGCGAAGCCTATAACACTTGCAATTGTAGCAAATCCCCAATTCTCTTTCTTAGATGCTAGCCAAGTTGCAAGACATATCAAGGTTACAAGGGCAAGTATAATTGCTATAATTTTAGCTAAAATCATGTTACATCACTCCTTAAATTTTTATTAGAAACTTGAAATTATAGTACATATAGTTCCTATGGCTAAAAATATCAGTGGCCATGGGTGCTTGGAATTGATTTTAATGGTATCTGTGTTTTTGTCTAAATTGATAAATAAAGATATCCATACTAGAATTAAAGTGACAACACCAATAGTTTTTACTACAATCATAAAAAAACCTCCTAAAAAAGTATAATTATATATTTTATTTTTTACATTAATACATTACTATTATACCATAGTTAACATAAAATATCAAGCATACACTAGTATACTTGATATTTTAGTAAAAAAGAGTATAATAATTAATATAATTTAAATATTATGGAGATGTTAAAATGAAACTTAATATAGTATTGGTGGAACCTGAAATACCACAAAACACAGGAAATATAGCAAGAACTTGTGCGGCGATAGGAGCGAAACTGCATTTAGTGCATCCGCTTGGTTTTGATATATCTGAAAAACAAGTTAAAAGAGCGGGACTAGATTACTGGGATAAATTAGATATAGAAGAACATGAAAGTTTAGATAAGTTTTTGGAAAAGTATGATATAAATAAACAAGATATGTATTTAGTATCAACAAAAGCAACACATGTATATAGTGATGTGAATTATTCAAATAAGGATGAAATATTTTTGCTTTTTGGAAAAGAAACAAAGGGACTACCAGAAAGTCTTTTAAAATCGAATTTGGAAAAAACAATTCGTATTCCTATGGGATATAATATTCGTTCTTTAAATCTTTCTAATTCTGTTGCGATAGTAGCATATGAAGTAATGAAACAATGTAATTTTGATGGTTTACAAGAAACAAGTGAATATTTATTATAACAAAACAAACATGCTAAATATTACAGCATGTTTGTTTTATCATTATTTAAATTACTGTTACAAATAATTTCATATATATTTGTAGAATTAAAATCAAGTAGTAAACTTTCCTTAGTTTTTTGTTCTAAGTTATCTATATTATTATCGTTTATATTCGCTAGAATTGGAATAGAAGAGCTTTTGTTAAGTGTACTTAAAATATTATTATCTTTATTTACTTTTAATATTCTAGCGTAATATTTACTATTTAATGCATCATATTTTTCCTTTGTTATATCTAGTAATATATGGACTAAGATGCGTTTTATTCTGCTCATAGCATATCTTTTACTTTTTATATTATTAATTAATTCATCATAAGTTTTAGAATTAATAGCCTCTTCATATATTTTGTTTTCTAATCCCTCTGATACATCGTATATATTATGTATATTTTCTTTTCCAAGAGTAAGGATTTTGTATCTTAATAATTTAGACATGTCTTCATTGAATGATATATTTGAATTATTTAATATTTCATAAGTTTCGTTAGGTATAAAATTTACGATATCATTTATATTTTTTGTTTCCTCTAATTTATTTCTTATACTTGTAGCACTTGTAAAAATACTCTCGTTGTTCAGATTGTTATCATTGTGATTTGAATCTTTTCTAGTTATACCAACAGGTATTATTTTACTGTTTAATAGTTTTAGAGATTTTAGATATTCTATTGCAAGAATGTTGTTAGGCTTTGAAAATTCGTTATACTCAATATCAGTAAGAATTGATTTTAAGGTATTATCTCTTGCAACAGCATAAGATATGCCGTTTTTGATTTTGTTTTTTATAGCAGTATTAATTGCATCATTGTTTGTTAATAGCTTAGTTGCAATGCTATTTAATATATCTATATTATCACACTCAGTTCCAAATACTAAATAGTCAACTATGTTTAATTTATCTAATATGCTAACTGCCCCATATGCAAACATTTCAGCACTTGATACAGCAAATATTGTTGGTAGTTCAATAACTAAATCTGCACCATTTTTTATTGCCATTTCTGCTCTTTTAAATTTATCTGTAATTGCAATATTTCCTTGCTGAGTAAAAGAGCCTGACATAATGACTATAACGGTATCTGCACCTGTTAATTCTTTTGCTTTTTTAATTTGATATTTATGACCATTATGAAATGGGTTATACTCTGCTATTATTCCAACTGTTTTCATTTTTTCTCCTTGATATATTGAAATATTATCTAATTCTAGATATAATATGATATCATAAATATTGAAAATAATCAATTAGAGTTGATTTATATGTAGGTGATATATAATGAATAAAGAAGTTACAATATATACAGATGGAGCGTGTAGCGGTAACCCTGGACCAGGTGGTTATGGTGCAATACTTATGTATGGTGATAATATAAAAGAAATATCTGGGGGAGAAGCAAATACTACTAATAATAAAATGGAA
Source organism: Clostridia bacterium (assembly GCA_045536565.1). GTDB lineage: Bacteria > Bacillota > Clostridia > TANB77 > CAG-465 > CALXJE01. The sequence goes on from JAZSNU010000003.1 coordinate 72,413, forward strand.
CTAATGGCTGCGATAGTGGCATTGGAAATGTTAAAAGAGCCTTGCAATGTTAAATTATATAGTGATAGTGCATATCTAATAAATGCATATAACCAGAAATGGATAGATGGATGGAAAAAGAATGGTTGGAAAAACAGTAATAAAAAAGAAGTAAAAAATAGAGAGTTGTGGGAAAGGTTAGATAGACAGATTAATATTCATAATGTAGAGTTTATTAAGGTAAAAGGACATAGCGATAATGAATATAACAATAGATGTGATAAAATGGCAGTAGAAGAATCTAAAAAATTCATGTAATAAAATACATATGCTTGTATAAATAAATCACTTAACACATATGATGTGGTAGGTGATTTATTTTGTTAAAGAACATGGTTAAAGAATATATAAATCAAAATAGAAAGATAGTAACAGGTTTGTTTATATGTATATTAGCGGGAATGGTAGCGGGTTTGTTAGTATATAACTTTTCAGATAAGGAAATAAAAGATGTTTTAGTAGAGCAAATGACACAGTCAATAAAAGCATCTGGTGAAGGAGAAGTTATAAAAACAAACATGGTATATAATGGAATGAAAAATAACATTATATTAGTGCTTTTTATGTTTTTGTTTAGCATAATGTTATATGGCACAATTTTAATATATTTACTTTATATTATTAAGGGAACTGCTATTGGAATATATATAGGTACATTGTTTGGCGTTTTTGGGTTTTGGTGGGGTATTTTAGCAATACTTGTATTAATTATATTAGTAAATATAGTTTATTTACCAGGAATCATATTTATAGGTAGTACATTTGTAAATTATAACTTAAATGTATTAGAGTATAAAAATGAAATTAGAAAAGTTGATTCTATATCTAAGGTTCTTTTTAAAGTGTTTTGTGGTATGGTAATAATATTTTCTAGTATAATAATAGAACAATTATTGAGTAATATTGCTATAAAAATATATAATTGTATTCAAAAATAGTTGGTTTTTAAAGGTATTTTGCCAAGTATTTTAAAAAATATTGGGGAACATTACATAAAAAATGAAAAAGTAGTTGCAAAATTAAATAAAATGGTGTAAAATAATGTAGAAAATAAATAAGGTAAGCATAACACCGTAATATAAAGTTGTGTAATGTATTGAATGAGGTAAAAGCAATGGAACTTATTATTCAAGATTTTATTGAATACTTGAAAAGTAGACAAGTATCAAAAAACACATTAGTATCTTACGAAAGAGATATTAATCAGTTAGTAGCACATTTAAATCAAGTTGGTAAAAAAATGGTAGATGCCAAAGAAGAAGATTTACAAAACTATGTTGTATACATGCAAACAGTTGGAAAATCAAATGCTACTATTTCTAGAAGTGTGGCTTCTATAAAAGCATTTTATAAGTATTTATTAAAAAATAAAGTAATTGAAGAAAATATCACAGAGGGATTAGTGGCTCCAAAAGTAGAGAAAAAAGAGCTATCAATACTTACTCCAAAGGAAGTAGAGTGCTTACTTGAACAACCAAGTTCAGATGACTTAAAAGGTCAAAGAGATAAAGCGATGCTTGAAGTGTTGTATGCTACTGGAATAAGAGTAACAGAATTGATTTCTATTAGAATTGCAGATGTTAATCTTAATGCTGGATATATCAAAGTTAAAAAGAAAAATAAAGAAAGAACAATTCCTGTTGGGAATGTTGCTTTAAAATGCTTAAAAGAATATGTAGAAAATGTTAGACCACTTCTAATAAAAACTGAGGAAGAAGAAACTTTATTTATAAATGCGAACGGACAAAAGATGACAAGACAAGGATTCTGGAAAATACTAAAACAATATAAGGATCAAGCTAAAATAGACAAAGAATTAACACCACACACTATAAGACACTCATTTGCTGTACATTTATTACAAAATGGTGCAGAAGTTAAAATGGTACAAGAAATACTTGGACATACTGATGTAGCATCAACATTAATGTACACTCAAATGGCAGACATGAAGTTAAGAGATGAATATTTAAAAGCTCATCCAAGAGGAAACTAAGAATATTATTGATGGCGAATACCTTTATGGTGTTCGCTTATGTTTTAAGGAGAAATGTATGAGAAATATAAAATTAACAATAGAATATGATGGAACAAATTTCTGCGGTTGGCAAATACAACCTGATAAAAGAACTGTTCAAGAAGAAATAGAAAATGCACTTGCTGCTATTTTAAAGGAAGAAGTTAAAATAAACGGTGCAGGAAGAACAGATAGTGGAGTTCATGCCATAGGACAGGTTGCTAATTTTCATACTGATAAAACAATAGGTTGTAAAGAGTTATACATGGCTATAAACAGCATAATACCAAAAGATATAACAATTCTTAATGTGGAAGATGTGGATAATGATTTTCATGCAAGAAAATCTGCTAAGGCAAAACATTATAGGTATGTTATAAATAACTCTAAAATTCATTCGGCGTTAAATATGAATAGAGAATATCTGTTTAAGTATAATTTAAATGATGAAGCAATGAGATTAGCAAGTCAGGATTTAATAGGAAAACATGATTTTGCAGCATTTAAATCTGCTGGAAGTGATATAGAAAATACTCAAAGGGAGATGTATGATATATCAATAAATAGAATGGGAAATAGGGTAATTATAGATATAATTGGAAATGGATTCATGTATAACATGGTTAGAATTATAGTAGGAACACTTTTAGATATAGGTTCGGGTAAATTAGATATGTGTACTATAAAAAACATGATAGAAACAGGAGATAGAGCATTAGGCGGGCAAACTGTAGCGGCTTGTGGGTTATATATGGTAGAAGTTAAGTATAACTAAAATAAATAATATGATTTAGATAATATTAAAAAAGGTGGTGTTGATATATACGCTGCCTTTTTATGAAAATATATACAAATTCATGAAAACATATTGACATAATACTGGTAATGGAGTATAATAGAAGAGTAGTAAATAAAAAGGAAGATATATAATTATCTCTTGGGTAATAACGGCAGTTGCCGTATATTATAAATAATATATATAAAGGAGTAGAACAAGATGGTTAATTACAAAAAAGGATTAGTGAGTCAGTTACACAGTATGCTTACAAACCACCCAGACAGAATGCATAGCATGTTAGAGGTTAGGTTGGTAAACAGGAAAACAGATGAGCTTATTGATTCGGACAGATTTGAGATTTATACAAATCATCCTGTTAAGAAGATTGAAGACAAGGTGGAAAAATTAAGAACAAAAGGAGATATATATACATTAGAAATAAAAGAGCTTGTTGAAAAAAGTGAGGGAGAATATTTCTTGATTCTCGGAGTATAAAACTTCTTTAAAATTTAGCGCCAGCTATTGATTAGCTGGCGCTTTTATGTTATAATATACTAGCTTGTTATAAGCAAAATACACACATAGATATAGTTTATACTTCTCTCTAAAAAATTAGAGTAAAATAAACGATAATATTTATGGAGGAAATAAGAAGGAGGAATTTTAAATGGCAATTATACCTATGAGATCATTACTAGAAGCCGGTGTTCATTTTGGACATCAAACAAGAAGATGGGATCCAAGAATGGCTCCATATATCTTCACAGCAAGAAATGGTATCTATATACTAGACTTGCAAAAAACTTTAAAGAAAGTTAAAGATGCTTACGAAGTAGTAAGAACTACTGTTGAGCAAGGTGGAACAGTTCTATTTGTTGGAACAAAAAGACAAATAGCTGATTGCATCAAAGAAGAAGCTGAAAGATGTGGAATGTACTACATTAACAGCAGATGGCTTGGTGGAACATTAACGAACTTTACTACAATCAAAAAGAGAGTAGCAAGATTAAAACAATTAGAAGAAATGCAAGAAGATGGAACATTTGATGTTTTACCTAAAAAAGAAGTTATCAAATTAAAACTTGAAATGGAAAAATTAGAAAAGAACCTAGGCGGAATAAAAGAAATGGATAAAGTACCATCTTTAATATTCTTAGTAGATTCAAAGAAAGAATTTATTTGTACACAAGAAGCTAGAAAATTAAACATACCTACAATTGGTCTAATAGATTCTAACTGTAATCCAAATGATGTTGATCATGTTATCCCAGGAAATGATGATGCTGTAAGAGCTGTAAAATTAATAACAGCAAAAATGGCAGACGCAGTTATCCATGGTAGAGATGGTGAAGCACCTGTTGCTTTTGATGATGAAGAAGAAACATCAATGGAACAATTAGTTAAAGAAGTTGGAGAAGACAAAATAGAAAGAAAACCTAGAAAACCAAGACAACCAAGAAATAATGATAAAAAAGAAGAAAAAGCAGAAGTAGAAGAAGCTAAAGAAACAGAAGAAAATAAATAGGAGGGATTAATATGGCAGTAACAGCTGAACAAGTTAAAGAATTAAGAGATATGACTGGTGCAGGAATAATGGACTGCAAAAAAGTTTTAGTAGAAGTTGATGGAGACATCAAAAAAGCAGTTGAAACTCTTCGTGAAAGAGGAATAGCAAAGGCTGCAAAAAAAGCTGGAAGAATTGCTTCAGAAGGATTAGTAGAAGCATACATCCATAACGGTAAATATGGCGCTATGGTAGAAGTAAACAGTGAAACAGACTTCGTTTCTAAGAATGAAGAATTTAAAACTTTTGTAAGAGATGTAGCTATGCATATAGCAGCATCAAATCCTTTATATGTTTCTAGAGAAGAAGTACCTCAAAATGTTATTGACGCTGAAAAAGAAGTTATAAAAGCACAAGCATTAAATGAAGGTAAACCAGAAGCAGTTGTAGAAAAAATGGTAGAAGGAAGAATTAATAAATACTTGGCAGAAATTTGTTTATTAGATCAACCTTTCGTAAAAGATCCAGACAAAACTATTGGACAATTATTAACTGAAAAAATAGCTACAATTGGTGAAAACATAGTAATCAGAAGATTTGTTAGATTTGAAAGAGGCGAAGGAATCGAGAAAAAAGAAGAAAACTTTGCTGAAGAAGTAATGAAACAAATTAATGGTTAATTATAGTTAAAAAGATATATAAAAGTATAGAGATATTTTCAATATTTCTATACTTTTTCTTTTATAAAATAATTACCAAAATACTTGATTTTACGCATATATATAGTATAATAATAGAAGATTAAAATAAGGGTTTGGAGGAAGATTTTTTATGGATTATAATGTAGTAGAAAATAAAATGAATGAAAGAATTGAATATTTAGTATCAGAACTTGGAAATATAAGAGCAGGTCGTGCTAATCCACAAATACTAAATAAAATATCAGTAGAATATTACGGAACAATGACACCACTTAATCAAGTAGCGTCTATATCAGTTCCAGAAGCAAGACAACTTGTAATTGCACCTTGGGATAAAAGTTTAATAGGACCAATAATGAAAGCTATACAAGTAGCAGAGCTTGGTATAAATCCTATGAATGATGGAAATGGAATAAGACTTACATTCCCTGAGCTTAATGAAGAAAGAAGAAAAGAGATAGTAAAAACAGTTAAATCATTAGGTGAAGACACAAAAGTAGGTATAAGAAATGCAAGAAGAGATGCAATAGATGAAGCTAAAAAAGCACAAAAAGCAGGCGAGATGAGTGAAGATGACCTAAGAGGTGTTGAAGAAAAAGTACAAAAGATAACAGATAAATATGTTGCTAAAGTAGACGAATTAGTAACAGGAAAAGAAAAAGAGGTTATGGAAATATAACGAAAGTGGGTAGTTATGAAAACAAGAATTTTATCTGGGATTGTTATAACAATTATATGTTTAGGTATTGTAATACTTAATAACGCATTAATAGATAGTATATTTATAACTGGACTTGCTATATTTGCTTGTTATGAGTTTTTTAGAATGTTTAAAAGCAAGGAGATAAATGGAATCCAGTGGATAGCATATTCAGGATGTCTAGGGATAATGTTAATTGATAATCATATTGCAGAAGAGTATAAAATATTAATATACAAAATGGCAATATCTATATTTGCTGTAAGTATATTTGCATATATGGTAATTGGCAAATTAAATAGAAATATTAGAGATATTGCAGTTACTGTTATGTCGTTAATATATATTCCGACATTATTTTCTTTTATAAAAAGAGTATTAATGCTTGAAAATGGAAGAATATTAATATGGTATGTTGTACTTGGTGCTTTTGCAAGTGATACCTTTGCGTATTTTATAGGGTGCAAATTTGGAAAACACAAATTGTGCCCAACTATAAGCCCTAAAAAATCAGTAGAGGGATCAATAGGCGGAATATGTGGAGTTATAGTATCATATGTTATTTTGACAGTTATAGGAAATACATATTTTAACTTTAATATGAATATAGTATATTGGATATTAATAGCGATAGTATCTAGTATAGTAGGACAATTAGGTGATTTAACAGAATCTGCTATTAAAAGATATTGCGGAGTTAAAGATTCTGGAAATCTTATCCCTGGTCATGGCGGAATATTAGATAGATTTGATAGTTTAATGTTTGTTGCACCAATTGTGTATATATTTATAATATTATATGTATAATTATATAGTGCTAAAAAGAAAGTAAAAGGTGAAAAGAATTGGGAATAATACTTACAGTACTTAAATTAATTATAATACTTGGAGTAGTTGCATCTATTCATGAGTTTGGCCATTTTATATTTGCCAAACTTTTTAAAATGAAAGTAGATGAATTTGCAATAGGATTTGGTAAAGCAATATGGAGTAAAGAATATAAAGGAACTAAATTTTCTTTAAGATGCCTTCCACTAGGTGGATATTGTGCAATTGATGGAGAAGATGGAGAGTCAGATAACGAAGCAGCCTTTTGTAATAAAGCATGGTGGAAAAGACTTATAGTGTTAGTTGCAGGTGTTGTATTTAATGCTATACTTGCCATGGTTATATTTGTTTCTATCAACCTTCCAGGTGATACTTATACAAATGTAATAACGGATATCGATGAAACATCAATTGCATACGAATTAGGACTAAGAAATGGAGATAAAATTAAAGAAATAAACGGAAATAATATACATATACTTCAAGATATATCTACATTTAATGATGTATCAGAAAAGCAAGTAGAAATAGTATACGAAAGAGACGGAGAAGAAAAAACAATAATAACTGATAAGTTAGTTCAAACAATAGGATATATAGGCGTGTATTTTGATGCTAGTCAGGAAATAATAACAAGTAAAGTTGATATGGTAGAAGGCGGAAGTGCTGCTCAAAAAGCAGGACTTAAATCAGGAGATGTCATAACAGCAGTAAATGGACAAAAAACAGAACTTTCTTCTGATGTTATAAGCATAATATATGTAAATCCAGGAAAAGAAATAGAAATTACATATACAAGAGATGAAGAAGAATTTACCAAAAAAATAACACCTTCATCAAAAGAAGTATTTGCAATAGGAAATTTCTCTGCTGAAAAGGTTGATACAAATCTATACTATGCTTTTTGTAAAGCCGGAACAAGTGTAAAACAAATAATAGGTTCATATGTTGATTTATTTAAAGGTAATGTATCAGTAAATCAATTATCTGGTATAGTTGGAATGGGAGAAGTAGTTTCAAAAACAGAGGGATGGCTAGATTTCTTAAATTTACTTGCAATAATTTCTATGGCAGTAGGCGTTGCAAATATAATGCCATTCCCACCACTTGATGGAGGAAAAGTAGTTCTTGTTTTAGCAGAGGCTATAACAAGAAAGAAAGTGTCTATAAAATTAGAGGCTATACTAAGTTATATAGGGTTAGCACTTTTACTTGGACTGACGCTATATGTAACATATAACGATATTGTTAGAATATTTTAATTAAATAAATATTGTAATAATTATTTAACGAATGATAATAAAATCCAAAATGATATTTTCCTTCATTTTGGATTTTATGGTATTTCATAAAATTAAATAGATAATATTCAAATTAGATAAGAAGTATATATAAAGAGAGAAAAGAGGTGTAACTAAAATGAAAAGTGTTAGAGAACTTTTTGGACATGCTGTTCAAAGATGTAGTACATTAGAAGATTTAATGGTAGAAGAAGTGAAGTTTTCTAAAAAGCAAAATGCAGCTATTGTAACTATTGTTGTTGATAGAAAAATAAATCCATTAGATATTGCTGAGCTTGAAGAAAGAGCACTCCAAATATTTACACTAAAAAGTTTTAAAGTTATACCTCATCTTACAGTAAAAGATATTGAAGTGACAGAAAGAGATATAATAAATGTAATAAGTTTTTGTGCAAAAAGGGAAGAATATTTAAAACCTATGCTTGAGTCAAATAAAATGACAGTAGAGGATAACAATATAACAATAGAATTAAAAACAGCACAATCCAGTTTTTTAAGATTAAAGAAGTTAGACGAAAAAATATCAAATATAATTAAAACAATATATGGTAAAAACTATACCGTTTTAATAACTGATTCAAAAGAAGCAAGAGAAAAAAGAAAACAAGAATTAGAAGACAGAAATAGAGAAGTTAAGTTAGAATATACAAAACAAGAACCAAAGCAAAAAGAACCAGAAACACCACCTACAATACCTAATGAAGAGCAAGTTCAAAATATTGCACAACCAGAAAATATAGCTCACGAAGAACCTAACCAAATAAATGAACAGGTCTTAGAGGATATATCAGTAAATAACGAAAAAGTTATATATGGTAGAGATGTGTCAAGGGAAATGGTTACCAAAGTTGAAAATATTGTTCCAGATATTCCTAGACTATGTATTGATGGTAAAATAATTACCATGGATACAAGAGAACTAAAATCTGGAAAAACACTTTTAATGATAGATGTAAGTGATAAAACAAGCACAATATCTTGTAAGGCATTTTTAGATGAAAAAAGAAAAGATGAAGTTTTGGGAAAAATAAAAGCAGGGAACTATGTTAAAGTATGTGGGAAATCACAAATAGATTCGTTTTCAAATGAACTTACCGTAATGGTAAATAGTATAATGGAATCTGATGCTCCTCCTGCAAGGCAAGATTTCTCAGAAGAGAAAAGAGTGGAGCTTCATATGCATACTCAAATGAGTTCAATGGACGGTGTAACAAGCGCAACTGATATTGTAAAACAAGCAATTAAATGGGGACATAAAGCGGTAGCAATAACAGACCATGGTGCAGTACAAGCATTTCCAGAAGCACACCTTGCAGCATATGATTTTAAATCTGGTGAATACAAGATAAAAGTACTATATGGAATGGAAGGATATTTAGTACCTGATGTAGTTCCAAATTTAGATGCCCAAGACACTTTTGTTGTATTTGATATAGAAACAACAGGATTTGAACCAGGACTTGATAAAATAACTGAAATAGCAGCAGTAAAAGTTAAAAATGGTGAGTTTATAGAAGAATATACAACATTTGTAAATCCAGAAAGACCAATACCTAAAAATGTTCAAGAACTTACACATATTACTACTGATATGGTAAAAGATGAAAGACCGATAGAAGAAGTATTGCCGGAGTTTTTAAAATTCTGCGAAGGCGCAGTAATGGTAGCACATAATGCTAAATTTGATATGTCATTTATAAACTATTTTGCTGAAAAAGAGAAGTTAGAAAAACCTAAATTTGCAGTGGATACATTAGCAATTGCGAGGGAAATATTTGAAAGTTATCAAAATCATAAATTAGGAACAATAGCAGAAAATTTAGGTATTGAGCTAGAAGGGGCACACAGAGCAATAAACGACACAAGAGCAACTGCAAAAGTATTTGTTAAAATGTGTGAAATACTTAAAGAAAAAGATATGGACATAATGGGATTTGTTCAAGACGCAGATAAATTAGATTACAAACAAGGACAGGCTAACCATGTTATCATATTTGCAAAAGATTTAGTGGGTCTTAAAAATTTATATAAGATAGTATCATACTCAAATCTTCATTATTTCTATAGAAGACCAAGAGTTAATCGTTCTATGATTAATAGGTATAGAAAGGGATTAATAATTGGCTCTGCTTGTGAAAGAGGAGAGCTTTATCAAGCGATATTAAATAAAGCGCCAGAAGAAGATATAGAAAATATTGCAAACTATTATGACTATCTAGAAATACAACCACTTGGAAACAATGAATTCTATTTAAGAAATGGTGAAGTTAGTTCGCTCGAAGAATTAATTAATATAAACAAAAAAATTGTGGAAGTTGGGGATAAGTTAGGTAAACTTTGTGCTGCTACATGTGATACTCACTTCTTAAATGAAGAAGATGAAATATATAGACGAATTATAATGGCAGGACAAGGTTTTGATGATGCAGATAATCAAGCACCGCTATATTTTAGAACTACTGATGAGATGTTAAAAGAATTTGAATACTTAGATGAAGAAAAGAGGAAAGAAGTAGTTATAACAAACCCAAATAAAATAGCAGACTGGTTTGAAACAATAGCACCAGTTGTAAGTGGAACATACAACCCTGTAATAGATGGCTCCGATGAAGAAATAGAAAGAATGACATATGAAAATGCGAGAGCTATATATGGCGATAATCTTCCTGAAATAGTAGAGGCTAGAATAAAAAAAGAACTTAATTCTATAATTACAAATGGATTTTCCGTTATGTATTTAATAGCACATAAACTTGTTAAGAAGTCAAACTCTGATGGATATCTGGTTGGTTCCAGAGGTTCTGTTGGTTCATCATTTGTTGCAACAATGACAGGGATAACAGAGGTAAATCCACTACCAGCGCACTATGTATGTACACAGTGTAAATATAGTGAATTTCCAAATACTATTGTTACAACAGGAATAGATATGGAAGATAAAGATTGCCCACATTGTAACATTCCTATGAAAAAGAATGGTATGGATATTCCGTTTGAAACATTCTTAGGCTTTAAAGGAGATAAAGTACCTGATATCGACTTAAACTTCTCAGGTGATTATCAACCGGTAGCACATGCATTTACGGAAGAGATGTTTGGTAAATCTAAAACATTTAGAGCAGGAACCATAAGTACACTTGCTGATAAAACAGCATATGGATATGTAAAAAAATATTATGAGGAAAGAGAAAAAAATGTACCAGGATGTGAGATAAATAGACTGGCTATTGGATGTACTGGTATAAAAAGAACGACTGGTCAGCATCCAGGTGGAATTATTGTTGTTCCAAGGGATAAAGAAATCTATGATTTTACACCTGTTCAAAGACCAGCAGATGATGTAAAAACTAAAACAATAACAACACATTTTGATTTCCACTCAATACACGATAACCTTTTAAAACTTGATATACTGGGCCATGATGATCCTACGGTCATTCGTATGCTTGAAGATATTACAGGTGTAGATCCTAAAAAGATTCCACTTGATGAACAAAAAGTAATGTCGTTATTTAAATCAACAGATGCACTTGGTGTAACACCTGAACAAATCAATTCGCCAGTTGGTACATATGCTGTACCTGAGTTTGGAACTAAATTTGTAAGACAAATGCTAGTAGATACAAAACCTACAACATTTGGAGAGTTGGTTAGAATATCTGGATTATCACATGGTACTGATGTGTGGTTAAATAACGCACAAACACTTATCGAAGAAGGAATAGTAACACTTAAAGAGGCAATTTGTACAAGGGATGACATTATGATTTATTTGATACAAAAAGGTATGGATCCAGGTCTAGCGTTTAAAATAATGGAGATAGTTAGAAAAGGTAAAGCTAGCAAAATGCTTACAGAAGACTTAGTAGAGGAAATGAAGAAAAATGATGTACCAGATTGGTATATAGATTCATGCTTTAAAATTAAGTACATGTTCCCCAAAGCCCATGCGGCAGCTTATGTTATGATGGCATATAGGATAGCATATTTTAAGGTGTATTATCCAGAGGCTTTTTATGCTGTATATTATACAGTAAGAGCAGATAATTTTAGTACTGATATAATGTGTGTATCAAAAGAAAAAATTAAAGAAACAATCAAGCAATATGAAGAACTTCAAAAGCCAACACAAACTGAAAAAGATGTACATACAATTTTAGAAGTTGTAAACGAGATGTTAGAAAGGGGAATAACATTCCTTCCAGTAGACATATATGAATCAGATGCAACTAAATTTAAAGTCGGTGAAAAGAGTGTTAGACCACCACTTTCAGCACTTACTGGGTTTGGTACGGTCAATGCCATAAATCTAGTAAAAGAAAGAGAAAAAGGCTCTTTTGCGTCAAAAGAAGAACTTATGCTTAGAGCAAAACTAGGTAAATCCGCTATGGAAATACTTGAAAACAACAATTGTTTGAAAGATATGCCAAATTCAATGCAAATGAATTTGTTTGATTAATTATGGATATTATGTATAAAATTGGTGAAATAGTTGAAAATTAAAGAAAAATAATATATAATAATGCCATAGTGAGGAGATGATATTATGAAATTAGATTTAACTGGTAGACAAATTGAAATTACAGAAGGTTTGCATGAATTTGTTGAAAAAAAAGTTAAAAAATTTGATAAATTTTTTGATGAAGACACAATAGTTCATGTTACAGTTTCTGCTAGAAAAGAAAAACAAAATATGGATATACGAATTGAATATAAATCAAAAACATACATGGCAGAAATAGAAACAGAAGATATATATAAAGGTATGGATGAATTATCTGAAAAACTTTTAAGTCAAATTAGAAAAGAAAAAACTAAAATGGAAAAATCAAGAAGAGAAGGATTTGACAAAGAAGAAAAAGAGCTAGAAATAGAAGAATAACCCAAATAGAAACTACCCGTTAATGGGTAGTTTCTATTTGGTAAGAGTATAGAAAAAAAGATAAATTAATGGTAAAAAATAGTATATAATAGAAGGGAGAAAATGCTAAATACAAATAATATCTATTTAGCCATATAAATAATATGAAAGTAATTTTAACCTCAACAGGATTCGAAGATATAGAATCATTAGATAAAATAAAGAAAATAGTAGGTACACCGTTTCAAACTATAAAAATGTTAGTTATACCATTGGCGCGTAAGTATGAATATAGAAAAGAAAAATACACTAGTGATTATATTAAATTGGGATTTAAAGAAGAGAATGTTTATTTTTTTGATGATGATAATCCGGATTTATATAGGAACCTAGATATAGATTTAATATATGTATGCGGTGGGAATACTTTTTTGCTTAAAGATTGTCTGGAAAAATCCAATTTTGAACCAGACATAATAGAATATGTAAAAAATAGACGGTGTTATATATTTAGGTGCAAGTGCAGGAACACATATTGCAACATCTAGTATTAAACATGTACAAGCATTTGATGATAATAGTGTAAAAATTTCTGATTATGAAGGACTAAATTTATATAATGGAATAATAATTTGCCATTATAATAAAACTAGAAAACAAATATATGAAGAATTAAAAGGAAATGGTATGTATAACATAGAAAAACTATCTGATAGTCAAATATTATACAATAACAAAGAAGCTTGGATAAAATTATAGTATTAAAAAATAGATTATCGTAGTATAGAATATAAAACACGAAGTAAAAAATAATACTTCGTGTTTTTAGTATTTAATATACTATTGATTTAATACAAACTCGGGCTTAAATTACATATTGCTTTCAGTGCACTCTAATATGAATTGACATTTTACATAATTGTGATATAATATTCGAAAAAATATTAGGCTATAATATAACTATATTAAAGGAGTGATTATATTGATTAAGACAGTATGGCTTACTTTAAATCGGAAGTGTAATTTACAATGTCAATGGTGTTATTCAAAATATTCTAATAAAAATGAAAACATGAATTTTGAGGAAGTTAAGAAACAAATTATAAGACTAGAAAGGCAAGGTATTAAAAAAATTATATTAATAGGAGGAGAACCGTTATTATATAAAAATATAATTGAATTAGTCGCGTTTATTAACGGTTTAGGAATAAATCAATCAGTAACAACTAATGGTATTCTTTTAAAGGATTATGATTTTTGCAAAAAACTGGTTTCTAGTGGTATTAAAAATTTTAATATGTCATTAAAAGGTAATAATGAAGATCAATACACAAAATATACAAATCGTAAAAATGGATTATCAGAATTTCTAAGAGGATATAATAATTTAAAAAACTTGGGAATTAAACCAGTAGTTTCGTATGTTATAGTTGACGATAATAAAGAAAATTTTGATAATCTTATAGATATGCTCATAGAAAATAACATATATGATGTGTGTTTTCAGTTTGTAAAACCAGCATTGACATTAGAAGAAAAACAAGATAAGCAAGAATTAGACAGAATGGGTATGTTTTGCGAATACATATTTACAAAATTAAGAAAGACTGCCATTGATTTTTCTTTTGAAATCTCATTTCCTCTTTGTTTGATAAAGAAAGAAGTTCTTGAACAAATGATGAAAGAGAAGTGTATTTCAACATGTTGCCATATACAAAAAGGAACAGGGCTGATATTTGATACAAATTTTAATATACTTCCTTGCAATCATTTTGCAAATTATCCTTTTAGTATAGAAAAAAATGAAATTTTACAAAGTAATATTGCAGATATATTTTCTAATAACAAAGAAATAATAGAGTTTAGAAAAAAAGTAAGCTGTTATCCAAGTTTAAAATGTAAGTCGTGTAGTCTTTGGGATTATTGTGGAGGAGGATGCTTTACTAGATGGCTTTATGATGATCCTGATGATTATATAAAATAAAAGAAAGGAGAGCGTCGTTATGTTGAAAGAATTGTTAGATATGTACAAGGGTACTAATCAATCAGCGCCTAGTGCTAATGGTTTGAGACCAGAAAATTCAACTATGTTAGATTGTAACTGTGTAGATAGCGATTGCGCAATTTCTGATTAGGATCAAAAGAGGGTAGATATTTCTACTCTCTTTTGATATAATAATCGTGAAGGTGAATTTTATGTATATGAATGATAAAAATATTAGTATAACAAAAATCGATGACCAAGAATTTGTATTAAAAGTATTAGATAAAATAGAAAAAGTAACAAAAAAAATAAATCAATATGCAGGTATACCAAATATAAGAGAAATAAAAATAAATATTTATACGGATAGAAAAAAATTTATATCTGATATATCAAAATTTTATAGAGAAAATTCAGTTCCGGAATATTGCAAGGGTACTATACAAGAAGGGGAAATATATTACTTTTTAGATCAAAATTATGATGAAAGAAAACCTTTATATGTTTGCCAAATAGTTCATGAGTACATACATATATTATATAATGAATATATAAAAAAACGGAGAAAGATTAGATTGGTTAGATGAGGGATTCTCAATATATTTTTCTGGTGAAAAAGATGGTTTAACACAAGATAAGATTAAAAATATTATTAACACTATTATTAATAAAGAAGATATAAATATTGAAAATATATCACATGATAAGCAATTTGTGATTCCAGGAAAATACAATGGCTATGAAATATCATATTTAATTGTAAAATATATATTTGAAAATATGAATAAAGCTGAAATTCATAAAATAATTAAAGATACTTTTTATACAAAAAGTATAGAAAAAGAATTATATGAAAAAACAGTGAAATATTATTATAATCTGTATAATTAATAATATAAAGAGGCGAGTTTAAATTCGCCTCTTTTAGTATTTAATATACTATTGATTTAATACAAATTAAAACTTAAATTACATATTGCTTTCAGCTCTTTCTATAAGTTTTTTAACCATTTGACCACCTATAGCTCCCGCTTGTCTAGATGTTAAATCACCATTGTATCCTTCTTTTAAGTTTACACCAACTTCAGAAGCTACTTCGTATTTCATTTTTTGTAAAGCAGCTTTAGCGTTTGGGTTAACATATGAATTTCTAGATGCCATTATAATTCACCTCCTGTTTTTGTTAATTATAAAACAAATAAGTTTTACAATATTAATGTGTGAAAAAATAAGTAATTTAATACTGGAAATAAATAGTAAATAATATTTCAAATATTTTTTAAAAATAAAGGTATAATAATTAATAAAAAATTGATTTTTTATGTAAAGTATGCTATAATATACTTATCTATTGCGTTATGTGGAGGTAATAATAGATGAAAAAATATATAAATAAAATAGTATCAATTTTTTTATTAATAAGTTTAGTATTTTCTAATTTGCCATTAGGAGCAATATTAGCATATGTAAGACCATCTATAGCTATAAGTTCACCAAGTAAATCATCTGTAAATAACGGTGATTCGGTTTCATATACAGTTACATATAGCGATGCTGATTATATAAACTTATCATCTTCATATGTAACGCTAAACGGATTTAACGCAAATATTTATGTATCAGGTAATGGTGATAGTAGAACTATAACACTATCAAATATACAAGGATCAGCAGGTAGAAAAAGTATTAGTATACAATATGGATCAGCTGAAAATGAAAACGGATATACTCCAACGACTCCAAATTCTGTTGCATTTATATTAAACAATAATACAGACAGTATAAGACCATCGATATCAGTGAGTTCACCAAGTAAAACCACAGTTAATGTAGGAGATACTGTTTCATATACACTTTCGTTTACAGATAATGTATCAGTTGCCAGAGTAAATACATCTGCATCATATATAACTTTAAATGGATTTACAGCAGATATTTATGTATCAAATACATATAATAAAAGTGTAATAACATTATCAAATGTACAAGGAGCAGCAGGTAGAAAAAGTATTAGTATAAAAGCTGGAACAGCGTTAGATAGCGCAGGGAATTTAGCAGCAGCCATAGATTCAACAGTATCATTTAATTTAAATGTAAATAATAATAGTACAAATAATAACAATACAAATTCGGGAACACAAAACATAGACAACACTAGACCTTCTGTTAGTATAAGTTCGCCAAGTGCAAATAAAGTATATAAAGGTTCTTCATTAACATATACAGTAAGTTTTGCAGATAATAAAGGTGTAGATAAGATTAACTTATCAGATGCATATATTAATTTAAATGGATTCACAGCTAATGTTAATATAACAGGAAAGGGATTAAATAGGTTAATAACATTATCAAATATACAAGGAGTAGCAGGTAAAAAAAGTATCAGCATAAAAGCAGGAGCAGCGTTAGATAGCGCAGGGAATAGCAGCTTAGCAACTTCAAATTCAGTATCATTTGAAATAGTAGAAAAACAAGCAACAAAACCTACTCAAAATAGCAATAAAGTAACAGCAAGTAATAATTCAAATAATATTAATATATCTTCAAATAATAACACAACATTAATTCAATCAACAATTGCATCTGTTGTAAAAAGCACACCTAAAATAATAAATACATGCGAGGATAGTGCAGAAGTTTTAGGAGATGTTAATAAAGAGATAAAAACTTTTTCAACAAGATTTACATCAGAAAAAAGTTTAACAACTTATGCTCAAGAAAACAATTATGTTGCAAAAAATGAAGAAATAACATATATAGTTGATTATTATAATGGAAAAGATAAAGATGCAAAAAATGTAAATATAAAATTAGTAATACCATATAATGTAGATGTATTAGAAATAAATGCAGGTGGTAAAATATCATCTCAAACTGCATCTCAAACAGTAATTGAATGGGATAAAGGCACTATAAAAAAAGAAGCAAAATGTAGATTATATGTTAAAGTTAAATATTTACAAAATATGTTATTGGAAAAATCAGATAGAATTTCAGAAGAATTCTATGTAACTGTAAATACTAAACATGATTCTAAAAATGAAAGTACATATTTAAGACAATTATTTATAGACAACAATCCAAATAAAACAGCAACAATTAACAAATATTTAACTGCAATTGATAGTACTAATTCAATAAGACCAGATGATAAAATAACAAGAGCAGAACTTGCTAAATTATTAGTTGACACCGGAATAATACAAGTAAAAAATTCGAATACAGATTACAAAAAATATAAAGATGCAGAAGAAATTCCAGCATATGCGAGAGATGCCGTATCAGCATTATATAATACAGGTATAATAGAGGAGTTTTCCGATTCTGAATTTAAACCTAACAATCCAATTGTAAGGGATGAATTCTTTAAGATAGTTGCAAAAGCAGCAAAGTATGTATCAAACGGTAAATTAGAAACAAACAAACCAACATTTATATATACAGACATTATAGATGATAAGGATAAGGCAATATGTTCAAATAAAGATTATATTATGGAACTTATTAGAATTAATGTTATAAAGAAACAAGATGTAAGACCAGATGAATACACATTAAGGAAAGAAGCAGTAGAGATAATAAATGCTTTAACATTTAGAGGACCTTATGTACATCAAATGGAAAGTAATGTATTAAAGTTTGTGGATATTGATGAAAACAACTCATATTTCTATGATATAGTAGGCGCTTCAAATACATATGTATATAGTTATACAGATACATTATGGCAGAAAATAACAAGTGTAAAATAAAAATACAAATTTAAATCAACACCAGATATACGGTGTTGATTTTTTATGTAAAGTGTGCTATAATAAGTATATATGTTTTATAGCGTAAATATATATAATTATAATTTTTTTTATGTATGTACGATTGTACATTTTAATATAGATAATAAGTAATATAAAAAATATAAATTATGGAGGAAAGACCTTATGAAAAAATTTTTACTTATTTTTAGCATTATTTGCTTTGCTTTATCGTTGGTATGTGGCTTGTTTACAGGATGGATAGGAGCCATTGTATTTACTCTTTTAAGTGTTGCTGGAATATTGATAGCAAGTTTCCTTTTAAGGAATATTGCAAATGCAAGATGGATTCCTATTATTATTCTAATTGTTTTAGCAATCTTTCTTGTTAAAATTTCAATTTGCAAGTGTGTAATGGACAATGCGGATACACTAGCGCAGAATCAAATTACTAACTGTGAAAAAGAGGAAGAAACTGATTTAAACTCTCAAATGGTAATAACTGATATTGAAGAAGAAAAACAGCAAGAATCAGAAGAAACAACAAAAACAGAAAATGTTAAAGTGGTTGAAAAAGAGGTTCCTGTAACTGTTGAAAAAGTAGTTGAAAAAATAGTTGAAAAAGAAGTACCAGTAGAGAAAATAGTTGAGAAAGAAGTTATAGTTGAAAAAATAGTTGAAGTGGAAAAAGAAGTTCCCGTTCAAACAACAACTCCTAATTCAAATCCGACTATTAATTTTTACGGTGATCCAACTGTTCCTAATTATGGCAATGGCTATGGTTACAACAATGGTTATTATGGTGATTCATATAACAACTATGGTAAAATAACAATATCAGGCGATGATGAAGTTGTTATGGGAGAATCGGTGGCATTTACTATTAAAGGTGTAAACACAATATCAGAAAGCAAACTTGAACTCCCCCAGTATGTTTCGTTTGATTACAGCAAAGGTAACAAAATTTACCTTATATTCAAAAAAGTAGGCTGGTATGAGTTTGAATATGGAAATGCGACATTCGGTGTTACCGTAGTAGCAGAGTAAAATTTAAATCTTGTCTAACATGTTTAGACAAGATTTTTCTTTTATGTTTTCAAGTTTCGACAAATAATTACTTGAAATATATGTATAATATTACAAGAGGTGGAACATATGAAGCATGAATATAATAAAGAAACAGAAAGTTTAAAAATAGAACTAACAGAAGAAATAGATATGAGTAGTTGCAAGGTGTTAAGAAATATAATGGATGGATATATAATTAAGTACAGTCCAAAAGAATGTATATTAGATATGGAAAATGTAAGTTTTATGGATAGTTCTGGCTTGGGCTTAATAATGGGAAGATATAACCTAATAAAGATGTTAAACTCTAAAATGACATTACTTAATCCAGGAGAACCAATAAAGAAAATTCTATCGATGACAGAACTTGATAAAGATATAAAAATAATATAGGTGATAAAATGAATAATAAAATTAAAATAGAAATAAACAATTTGCTTTCTAATGTATCTATTGTAAGAGTTGCACTTACATCTTTTATATCTAATGAAGGTCTATCCTTAGATGAGATAATGGAGATAAAAACAGCGGTATCAGAAGCCGTTACAAACAGTATAGAGCATGCCTATGATAAAGAGGAAAATATAGTAGTGGTAATCGCTAAAATATTAGAAATTGATAAAATGAAATATATATCCATAACTATCGAAGACTATGGCAGCGGCATAGAAGATGTTGAAATTGCAACAACACCTGGATATACTACAAAACCAGAAATGGAGCATGCTGGTATGGGATTTACTATAATGGAAACATTTATGGATGAAGTGATAATTGATTCTGATGTAGACCAAGGAACAAAAATAACAATGACAAAGAGGCTAAATATAAAACAAACAAATAATATAAAAGGAGAAACAAATGATGAATGAAAAAATAATTTGTGAGAATAGTATTTTAGAATATAACTTTAAATATTATTTGGTAGAGCCATTAGATAATACAAATAATGAAATGTATGGAATAAAAATAGATAAGTATAGTGCAGATAATGAGTTAGTTGATACGAAATGTATACCTAACATTTTTCAAAGTAGAGAAAAAATGATTAAGGCAATAAGGATACTTAATAAATTACAAGTTACTCCTATAACATTAGAAGATATAGTAATAGATAATATATATACAAAATAACACATTTATATATGTGTTATTTTTCTTGCAAATTTACATAATAAATGGTATCATATATGTAGGGAGTTTTGAAATGAAAAAGATAATAGTTGAAGAAAATTGTAATATTAGAATTGATCAATACCTAAATATGCAAGATAGTGAACTTACTCGTTCATTTATTCAAAAACTTATTGCAGAAGGTAGCATTAAAGTAAATGGAAAAAATATTAAAAGTTCGTATAAAGTAAAGGAAAACGATATAATTGATATAGAAGATATAGATATAAAAGAAACAGATATACTTCCAGAGGATATTCCTCTTGAAATTATATATGAAGATGACGATATAGCGATAGTCAATAAACCTAAGGGAATGGTTGTACATCCTGGAAATGGTAATTACAGTGGAACAATGGTAAATTCACTTATGCATTCTCATAAAGATAAGCTATCAACTATTAATGGTGTTGTAAGGCCAGGAATAGTGCATAGAATAGATAAAGATACGAGTGGACTAATTGTTGTAGCTAAAAATGACAAAGCACATAAGATATTATCTGATAAATTTAAAGTTCATGATATCACAAGAGAATATATATGTGTTGTTAAAGGTATAGTTCAGAAAGATAAAATTACTATTAAACTTCCAATAGGTAGAGCACAAAACGATAGAAAGAAAATGGCAGTAACAAATAAAAATGCAAGGGAGGCAATAACACATATAGAAGTATTAGAAAGATTTAAAAAGTCTAATTATACATTGGTGAGTGCAAAATTAGAAACAGGAAGAACACATCAAATAAGGGTACATATGTCATACATTGGTCATCCTATACTAGGTGATACTACATATAGCAAAGGTAAAAACGAATTTGATGTAGAAGGGCAAATGTTACATGCAAAAGTATTAGGATTTAATCATCCCATAACAAATAAATATATGGAATGGAGTGTTAATCCTCCAAAAGAATTTGAAGATGTAGTACAAATTCTTAGAGAAAGAGAACAATAGCAGAAAAAATATAAAAGGTTTGGCATATCAAATATGCCAAACAAATCTATATGAACATAAGCTTATGATAATATAGTATATGAAGAATAAATTTGGTGGTGAGTAAAAATGGACAAAAGATTGAATAAATTTATAGCTGAGTCAGGAGTTTGTTCTAGAAGGCAAGCAGATAAATTAATAGATGAAAAAAGAGTAAAAGTAAATGGTAAATTGCAACTAGAAAAAGGTATAGTAATAGACCCTAAAAAAGATGTTGTAGAAGTAGATGGCAAGAAGATAAACATTATACAAAGCAAAAAGTATATTATAATGAATAAACCAGTTGGATATGTAACAACAGTCAAAGAACAAATGGGTAGACCTTGTGTTACTGATTTAATAAAAGAAAATATTAGAGTATACCCGGTAGGAAGACTTGATATGGATACATCAGGACTCTTAATATTAACAAATGATGGAGAGCTAACAAACAAAATAACACATCCAAAAAATCATATATACAAAACATATGAAGTAACAACATATAAAAAAGTAGAAAATGAAGATGTAACAAAACTAAAAAATGGAGTAGATATTGGCGAATATATTACAGCACCTGCAATAGTTAAAAAAATATCAGATACAAAACTTGAAATATCAATACATGAAGGAAAAAATAGACAAGTTAGAAAAATGATAGAAGCAATAGATAATAAAGTAAAAACATTAAATAGAACTAAGATCGGTGGTCTTTACCTAAGAAAACTTAAACAAGGTGAATACATGTATGTAAATAAAGCATTTATAGAAAAAGTATTTAAATAAAAAAGAGCACTCAAAAGTATACAAACTTTTGAGTGTTTTACACATATACTAATGTTTTCTTTTTCTAGCTGCTTCAGCTTTTTTCTTTCTCTTTACACTTGGTTTTTCATAGTGTTCTCTTTTCTTTATTTCAGCAAGCACACCATATTTAGCACATTGTTTTTTGAAACGTTGCAATGCGTTATCTAAACTTTCATTATCTTTTATTTTTATTCCTGGCATATATATTCCCTCCCTTCAGTGGGAAATACTTATGTTTTATACAATTTATTAAAGTATTTCAAATCTACTCATAAATTATACTATATATGTATAAACAAGTCAAGCGTTTTGAACAATTTATACTCCATAAATAAACATAATTTGTACTAAACTACATTATACATATACTGAGTAAGAATTTTGTCTTATAGGCTAATTTACATTGACTTTGAAAACTGGATATAGTAAGATATATAATTAATGGGGGAAGTTAAATGAAATTAAATTTAGATTATAGAAAGATAATATCAGAAGTAATAACAGCATCACTTATTATTATAATATCAGGTATTGCGATCTATTCATTCATTGTAATATCAGATCAAGATGTGGATGTATATAATAGTAGTCAAAAAGTAGATGCTATAAAAGGAACAAATAAAATAGAAGAAGTTCTATCAATAATACAAAGTAAATACATGGAAGATGTAGATGTAAATGATTTGGTAGATGGAGCAATAGAAGGAATATTTAATTCGGTAGAAGATAGTTATACAAGATATATATCAGCAGAAGAATATGCAGATATGTTAGAGTCTGGAAATGAAGAATATGTAGGAATTGGAGTGCATATAGCACAAAATTCAAACACAGGTGCTATGGTTATAATAAGTGTAATGCCTAATTCTCCGGCTAAAGAGGCTGGAATTATATCAGGTGACATTATAACAAGTGTAGATAATGTAGAGGTGACAAAAGAAAATTATTCAGAAAGAGTATCTGCTTTAAAAGGTGAAGAAGGAACGACAGCAAAGGTTATTATACAAAGAGGAGAAGAAAAAATAGAGAAGACAGTTACAAGAAAGAAAATAAATGCAAATAATGTAGAGTCTTCTGTAATATCAAGTGATATTGGGTATATCAGAATATTAGAATTTGAAAACAACATATATAATCAGTTTAAGGCAGAATATGAAGAACTTGTAAATAATAAAAAAGTTAGTGGACTAGTAATAGATGTAAGAAATAACCCAGGTGGGATAGTATCAGAAACAGTTAAGATAGCAGATTTATTATGTCCAGAAGGTAAAATAGTAGAGACAATATATAGAGATGGTACAAAAAAAGTATACATGTCAGATGCTAAAAAAGCAGATATTCCAATAGTGGTATTAGTAAATGAGAATAGTGCAAGTGCAGCAGAGATTTTAGCTGGTGCTATAAAAGATTTAAAACAAGGTACACTAGTAGGAAAAAATACCTTTGGAAAAGGAGTAGTTCAATCAATAGTACCTTTAAGTGATGGAGCTGCTGTAAGCGTAACAACTGCTAAGTATTATACAGCATCTGGAATAGAAATACATGGAAATGGAATAAAACCTGATATTGAAATAGATATATCAGATGCAAATAGAGGACTTACAGTAGATTTTAACCAAGATGAACAATTGAGAAAGGCAATTGATATTATAAACAGTAAAAAATAGAATGTAACACAAATATTAAATAAGTGTAATTATTAATTGGGTGTTGGTGAAAATATTGTTTAAACCTTACATAATATTGAAATAAAAGGGCTTTTGTTAAAGCCCTTTTTTTGACATTTTTAGCCCTTTATGCTATAATTCGCCTTAGCAAGAGGTTATGAGGTGATGATATGATTTCTAAGAATTCATTACTTGAAGTAAAAAAACATATGGAAGGTTGTATAGGCCAAGAGATATATGTTAAAGCAAATCTTGGCAGAAATAAACAAATAGAAAAGAAAGGGACTATTGACGGCGTTTTCTCAAATCTTTTTGTTATAAAAGAGCAAGACACCGAGCATAAAATGTCATACACATATGCTGATATTTTAACTAATAATCTTGAAATAACAATGTTAGATACTGGGGAACCAGTAATAGATTATCAAGTAGAAGTTCCTAAAAAATATACTAGACTATAAAAAATATAAATAGTAGATATATTCAAACATTATCAAATTATTGGTAATGTTTGTTTTTTATTGGTATAAAAACAAAATAAGCTTAATATATATGTACTAAATAAATAAGGAGGGTCTTTATGCCAATAAACATAGATAAACAAAAAATAATAGTAAATAAAAATATAATTAAGGGAGCGGTTTCTACTTGGATAGAACAAGATTTGCTGGTACCTGATACAAAACCTGATGTTATGAAAATTATTAGAGTAGATGGTAATGTATATATAACATCTACTGAGGTTATGAACGGGAGTATTAGAGTAAGTGGTCAAATTGCATACTACATTATATATACATCAGAAGAAGGAGAAGTAAGAGGAATAAATACTATATACCCATTTGTTAAAGTAATTGAAGATAAGAATATAACAAATGTTATGAGAATAAGAATTAAACCTGTCGTTAAAAATATAATTTACTCAGTACCTAATGAAAGAAAAATAGCTATAAAGACTGAGGTTTTGTTTAAATACAAATTGTCTGAAATAGGGGAAGTAGAAATATTAAATAGAATAGATGATTGTAAAGGACTTGAATGTAAAAAAGTAAAGGATAGTTTCTTTAATATTATAGAATATAAGAAAGAAACATTTGATACAAGAGAAGATATTATGATTCCTGAGGGACTTCCTGCTATTTATGAAATACTTAGAGTATCAACTGATATAGTAAATGCTGAATACAAAGTAAGTTATAACAAGATATTAATAAAAGGTGAGATAAAAACAACAATTATTTATACTGCGATAAATGATAATAAAGAAATATATAGCTACGAAACAAATATACCGTTTACAGGGATGGTAGAGTTTTCTAATATATCAGATTCTTCTAAATTTGATATACAGTATTTACTTAAAAACTTTGATGTAACGCTAGACACTTCAAGTGAAAACCCAAGAATGATAAACATATCAGCAGAAGTTATAGCAGATGTTATGATGTATGAAGAAAAAGAGTTAGAATATATTGAAGATTTTTATAGTATGGAGGATAATTTAGAATACGATAAAAATAATGTGTCAATTATTAAGAATAAAGAAAAAATAGAGAAGAACATATCTTTAAAGGATAATATAGGTGTAGTTCCAGATGGAGCAAGATTACTTGACTATACAGTAGATATATCAAATTTAACAACTAAAATATCGGGTTCTAATGTGTACATTAATGGTAATATTAAAATAAATTTAATGTATGAGGTGCAAGATAATAGAAAAGTTGAAAGTAAAACATTTGATATGCTAGTTGATACTGTCGTTGAACTTCCAAAAGATGTTGATGAAAAGTATGTAAATGTAAATCTTGAACTTATAAGGGGAATAGTAAGATTAAATGGTAATAGTTTGGAAGCAGACATTGAAATGGTAGCAAATATAGATGTTGATAATGTGGAAAATATAAATCAAATTGGCAATATTAAAGAAGAAAAAATAGATACAAGTATGTTTGATAGTATGAATATATATATAGTTAAAAAAGGCGATAATCTTTGGGATATAGCAAAAAAATATAAAACAAGTGTAGCAAAAATTGCTAATATTAATGACTTATCTAATGAAAACAAATTAGATGTTGGTCAAAAAATATTAATTATTAGGTAGGATAATGAGAGCAAAATACTATTATAGATTGTTTGGGCAAATGCACATAAGAAGGGCATTTGCCTTTATTTTAATATTAACAGGAATATTCATACTTTTTTATTTGTATTTCATAAATCAAGTAAGCCCAACAATAAAAACATTAAGTGATACAAGAGCAAAAGCAATAGCACTTAAAGCAACAAATGAGGCAGTAATAGAGAGGATAGAAAAAATCAAATATGATAATTTGATACATATAACAACTGATAGTAATGGTAATGTTAAAGCTGTAAATGCAGATGTTATTGAAATGAATAAATTAGCAACTGAGATAACAAGTGATATACAGCATAAATTGATAAAAATGGAAGATACAGATATACAAATACCATTAGGTAGATTTTTAGGTTTGTCAGTATTTTCAGGATATGGTCCTAAAATAACTGTAAGAGCGATACCAACAGGAAATGTTTCGGTAGATTTTAAAACTGAATTTAAATCAGAAGGAATAAATCAAACAAGACATAGAATATATCTACAAATAAAAACAAGTGTAAGGACGGTAGCGCCGTTTATTAGTGATATAGTACCATTTGAAACTGATATGACGGTTGCAGAAACTGTAATAGTCGGTGATATACCAAATTCGTATTATAACTTAGAAGGAGTTGAAAATATGGATAAACTAGATACCACTGAATTTATGGAATAATAAAAGCAGTTCGAAATGAACTGCTTTGTATATCCAAATATTATCTCTTTGAGAATTGTGGAGCTTTTCTTGCTTTCTTTAAACCATATTTTCTTCTTTCTTTTACTCTAGAATCTCTAGTTAAAAGACCGTTTCTCTTAATAACTCCTCTAGCTTCTTCACTAGTTGTAGCAAGAGCTTTTGCTATACCATGAGCAACAGCACCAGCTTGTGAAGAGAATCCGCCACCTTTAACAGTAGCTATAACATCATATTTTTCAGCTAGGTTTGCAACATTAATAGGCTTCATTATAACTGCTTTTAATGTTTCTAAACTGTAAAAATCATTGATATCTTTTTTGTTTATAGTTATTTTACCAGTACCTGGTGTTATTCTAACTCTTGCAATAGATGATTTTCTTTTACCTGTTGCATATATAAATTTCTTTTCTGAATTCTTTGGCATTGTTAATTACCTCCCACTAAAAATTCCATACTTCAGGTTGTTGAGCTTGGTTTTCATGCTCGCTACCTTTGTATGCTCTTACTTTTGTAAGCATTTTTCTTCCTAAGTTGTTTTTAGGTAACATACCTTTAACTGCTAAAAGAAGAACTTTATCAGATTTATTAGCCATCATATCTTTTGCTGATACTTCTTTCATACCACCAACATATCCTGAATGATGTCTATATACTTTTTGGTTTATTTTGTTTCCAGTTAAAACCATTTTATCAGTATTTATAACGATTACATGATCACCACAATCAATGTGTGTTGAGAAAGTTGGTTTGTGTTTTCCTCTAACAAGTCTAGCAACTTCTGTTGCAACTCTTCCAAGTGGTTTGTTTTCTGCATCGATAATATACCATTTTTTTTCAATTTCATTTAATTTAACACTATGAGTCTTGTTATTCATTGAAGATTTCCTCCTATTTACTATTTAATTACTAATGTACTAGAATCCGGGGTGTTCTAGTTTACATTAACATTGCCTATATATTTTACAACAAAATTTTCATAAAGTCAAATAAAATAGAGAAAAAATATATAAAAATTATGTTGTTTAAGTCTTTTATATTGATACTTGATAGATAGTACAAAAATAAATTATAAAAAATGTCAAAATATTAAAAATTAATTGTATATTTTTTTTATATATGATAGGATATAAAATGAAAATAATCTAAGGAGGAAGATATGTTCGGCGAAAGAGAGTTGTCGGGAGATCTAGGGGATAACTTTGTTGATATTGATATAAAGGAAGATAAAAAAAAGAATAAAGAAATTGAAGATATTGTAGCATATTTAATGCTATATACTAACGATGCTAATGCACTTACAAGAAAATATACTGAACTTTTAATGGATGATAATGTAATTAGTATATTTACCAATTTAAGTCACAATACTATATTTATGGAACATTTTCCTGAATTTTATGAAAAAAACATAAATGGTGAGAATGTTATAAATTGTCAGCAAAATAGTAAATATCATAAATATGGTGTTTTTAGACATATATTATATACAATTGAAATTGTTGGAAAAGAAAGTATACAAAGAAATAGTTTTGAGCTAAAAATATTAAAATGGGCTATGTTTTTGCATGATGTTGGAAAACCTTATGTTAAAGTAATAGATGCAAATGGAAATGATTCTTTTGCAGGACATGATGATAAATCAGTAGAAATAGCATCTGGCATACTTGATAGATTTACATTTAGCGAAGAGGAAAAAAATATTATTTTAACACTAATTAAGTATCATGATAGATATCTAAATGAAGGCGAATTAACATTTGACAATATGAGTTTTCTTGCAAAGGAATTAGGTAATAGAAAAGATTTATTCTATATGCTTGTAGATGTAAAGATAGCAGATAGTAAAGCAAAAACATTAGAAGTATACAATAAATTTATGACTATTGTTGATAAATATTATAATTTTGCAAATCAATATTTTGCTAATATGGGGATGGTTGCATCTGATTATATAAGTGGAGAGGCTCCTAATATTGTTCTGGAAATGGCAGGAGTAGATGTAAATAAAGTTACATTGGATATGGAAGAAAGCGTTGATTTAGAAGATAGTATTGCAAACACGGAAACAATAAAACATGACAATAAAATAGACGAAAGTATTATACCTTCACTAGATAATAATGTGGAGATCTTTGAAGAAATAAATGATGAAGATTTCAAAAAAATATATAGCGAATTACTAGAAAGAAAATTAATATATCCAGTATATCAGCCTATTATAGACATAAATGAAGGTAAGTATTATGGATTTGAGAGTTTTAATAGAATAGCATACGAAAAAAATGTTAAAATCTTTGATTTTATACAAAAATCCAAAGATTATGATAAATATGATAAAGTACAACAACTATTGTTTGTAAATTCTATTGATAACTTTTTAGAAATTAAGGCTAATGAAAATAGCAGGATATTTGCTTCAATTGATGTTAAAAGTTACATGAAATATCCAAACAAACCAAGAATATATGATTTGATGGATAAGGTTGAAGTTATAGTAGAACTTAGCAATTATGATTCTATTGCCTTATCTGAGTTGCAAAACTGTATAGGTGATATTAGAAAAAATGGCGGAAAAGTGTTGCTTAATTATTTTGGAACAAATAAATTCACATTAAATGACTTGGATTTGTTAGAAGTAGACTATGTTAAATATGATCTTATATTATTAAACAATTTTGAGGAAAGCGAAGAAAACAAAAAATATTTATCTGAACTTTCAACTTATTGTTTATCAAAAGATATAGAGCTTGTAGTTATAGGAGTTGAGAATTTTGAACAATTAAAAATTGTTAAAGATATGGGTGTAAAATATGTCCAAGGATACATATATGGAAAACCTAGTATTGAACTAGATAAATCATCAAGTAGAGTTAAAGAGGTTAATGAAATACTAGAATCGGATGATAGCATAGTTTAAAAGCACTAAAATTAATTAAAATATAATAAAAAATGAAAATCGTTTTGTTATGATTTTCGTTTTTTTATACATAATAATATTATTATGATATATTTGATAAGTTGTATAAGCGGCATTATAAATGGACTTTTTGCAGCGGCTGCTGGGCAAATAATGATATTTTATTTAGTATTTATATTGAAGATGGAATCTCACTCTGCCAGGGCAACAAGTATTTTTTCTATATCTATTATAACAATAGTAAGTTTAATAGGATATTTAAAAATTGTGGATTTTAAAATAAAAAATGTTGCGGTAGTTGCTCTGTGTGGTTTTATTTTTGGTGTAGCAGGATCCGAATTTATGAATAAAATTAAGTCTAATTATTTAAATCTTATCTCAGGACTTCTTGTCTTTGGACTAGGTATATATAATTTGTTTTTTAAGTAGGTAATAACATGGATTGGAAATTTATATTGATATCGAGTGTTTCGTGCCTTTTGGCTGGTATGGGACTTGGTGGTGGAAGTTTGTTTATAATATTTGGAATGTTGTTTTTAGATTTCCCTCATAAAGAACTTCAAGGACTTAATTTAATAATGTTTATAGCATCAGGGTTTTCTGCAACTATATCGAATTTTAAAAATAAAATAATTGATAAAAAAATTTCAAAAAAAATACTACCATGCCTAATAATTGGAAGTATAGTTGGAGTATATATAGCATCTAAGATTAAAGAGGATAACCTTAGAAAATATTTTTTGTGGTTTATTACAATAATAGGATTATATGAAATAATTTCAAGTTTAATTGATATAAAAAAAGGAAAAAATAATAATGAAAATTAGAAAGGAGAAATGTTATGAAATTTGTTAAAGGAATGATGATTGGTATAACTTTTGGTGCTGTAATGGGCATGGCAATAGGTGCAATGAATAGTGACTCATTATGTGGAGCGATAAAAACTGGAAAAAAGGAAATAAAAAGATTCAAAAGAAAGTATTGTTCGTAAAATCAAATAGTAATTTAAAATAAGCCATTGTTTTGAAATATAGACAATGGCTATTTTTGCGTTTTTAATAAATTAAATAAAAACGCTTATATATAAAGAAATTTTACATTAATTTTTACCATAATTACTTGCTATTTGAGAGTTGGTATAGTAAAATATATATGTTAAGAAAGATATAAAATAATGTATGCTTTTAGGAGGTAACTATGGTTTATAATAAACTTATGAAAGTGTGTGTTTGTATAGCACTTTTTATGTTGGTAATTTCAAATGTGCTTTTTGCAACAACTTCACTTGGAACAAATAATGATGAAGTATATAACACTATTATGAAAATATTATTAAAAATACAAAAATATTCTTGGCCAGTAGCAGTTATAATATTTATATATGCTATTTACCAATATTATATTATTGGGTCAGAAGCATTTGAACATAAAGTATCTGGGCAAAGGCTAATACTAGGATTGTCAGTATTTATGGCAATACTTCAATCATTGCCTTTGTTATATGCTTTTATAATAACTAAGTAAAAAATTCAAACAAAAGATTTATATAAGAACATAGGTGGTGTAAATATTGAAAGTATTATTTGGATTAAGTAATGATGATACGGTTAAATCTATCGTAAAATTTTATGAAGAAACATATAAAGAAAAAATAGAATATAAGAATGTTTATTATTTTAAACAAGCTATACAAGAAGTGCATAATGGCGGATATGATAGGGTAGTATTACTAGAAGATTTAGAAAAATATCCTACCAATAACTATGCACAAATAGATGATTATATATTTAAAAATGTAGATAGTATAAGTGATGAATTTGATGCTAAACATATAATATTTGTTGCATCTGATAGAAGAAAACTTGGAGACTCATTTTTAGCAAAACTATTTAATCTTGGAATATATTCTGTACTTACAGGATCAAATAGAACAAAAAGTAAAGTTTGTGAAGTAATAAATAGTCCAAAAAAGAAAAAAGATGTTAAAAAATATTATGAAGAAAGTCTGGATAAAAATGTATATAGCAAGGTTGAAGTGTCAGAAGTTGAGATACAAAGAATACTTGCATATTATAGAAATCAAGAAGGGAATACTAGCAAATATGTAGAAATATTTGATAGAATTTGTTCTCAATATACTAATGAGCAAATGAGAATAATTATACAATTTTTAGAGCCAAGCGTAAAACAATTCTTAGAACAAAATAGTGACAAATACAAAGCAATAGCAAATATGCCTTCTGCTGTTGTTCCACAAGTTGCGCAGCAACAACCTATAATAAACGAGAATGATAAATCTAAAACAGAAGTTATAAAAATAGAAAAGCAACCAGAAATAGTAGAAAAGATTGTTGTTAAGCAAAGCAATCAACCAGCACCAGTTATAACCTCTGTTATGGAAAAGGAAGTTGTAAAATCTGTTTATGAAGTGCCAAAAGATTATAAAAAAGTTGTTTGTATGATTGGTGCACCAAAGTCAGGTACAACTTTTTGTATAAATGCTCTTGCTCACATGATGTATAAAAACGATGTAAGAACAGCAATAGTAGATATGACTAAAAAGAGAGATTCATACATATTATATACATATGATAATGAAGGGAAAAGAGCAATAGCGGCAGAGAGTTTAAAATATGCTAGCAATGGCATGAACGAGCCACTTGTATATGGAAAACTTAGCATATATACATCTATGCCTGGCGAAGATAGAAAACAATATAATGCATCTAGATTAATTGAAACAGTTTCTCATCATAGTAATGTTGTTTTTGTAGATTGTGATTTTTCTACTCCAGCAGATTATTATAGATTAGCTCAAGAAATATATGTTGTTCAAGATATGGATATTTTAAATATAAACCAAATAACAATGTTTTTAAGAGAACTTAAATCAAGAGGAATACCTATGAGTAAGGTTAAGATTGTTATAAACAAGCATGTTAGATGCGCCCTTACTTCAAAGGATATTATAGATGGAATAGCAACATATACAAGTCCTGATTTAAGGATGTATGATGAGTTATTCCCAGCAAGTGAAATGCAATATTTTATATTACCTTTTGATCAAGAAAATTATGCTAAATATGTAGAAATGATGTATAAATACACTAATACTTTATCTACTTTTACAAAAGATTTTAGAGATAATTTAGCATCACTTGCAAACAGCATATATCCAATTGGTATAGCTAAATCATCAGGTGGGCAAACATATAAAAAGAGTAGATCTAGTGCATTTAAGAATTTATTCAAAGCTGAAAAAATAACAATGATTGATAAAGAAAGTTCAGGGTTCGAAAAGGTAGTTAAATAATCAAATGAGAAAAAATATAGGAGAGATAATATGGGAATTTTAGTAATATTTCTTTTAATAGTTATAACTGCGTTAATAGTTATATTGTACATAAAATTAACACAAATAAAATATTACAAAGCAGTAGCAGGTAATATGGCAGCTATGACAGTAATGCAAAGGATGTTTGAAATAATGGCTTCAAATATACCGGCTAAAAACAAAATAGAAGAACTTAATAAAATTATAATAGATGTATTTGATTCTAAATATTCAACAATATCAATTTTTGATGGAACAGAATACGAAGTAAAGGCGACAAATGTTGAAAATTCTTATGTAGATAGTATAGGCGCTATAGCAGAAGAAAATGACTTTAAAGCAAATGCAAAAAATAATGTATCAAAATATTTGGTAGCTGCTGGGCCAAGAGTTCTTGGATACAAGTCAGCAGCAGAAAGAAAGATAAAATCTGCGATGTTTTCACCTATCTATTATAACGGAACATATTTAGGATTTTGGCTTATGGAAGATAATATAGAGGATGCTTACGAATCAGTTTCAAAAGATGAACTTGCTAAATTAAAGGATAATATAGGTGTATTTATTGAAAATATAAAAGACCAAGAAAATTTAGAAAATGCATATAATACTGATAGGCAAACTGGTTTCTATAACAATATATATCTATATTCTAATGTTAGACAACAAATAAGTTTAACAGAAAATTCAGCATTAATCCTTATATCTTTCTCTGGACTTGCAAATATAAATGAAGAGAGTGGTAGAGAAGTGGGAGATAATCTTTTATTAAAAGCAACAAGGCTATTAAAAGAAACTATTCCACCAGAAAATATATTTATAAGGCATACAGGAAGTAGATTTGTTGTTGTATGTCCAGGGGCAAGTGTGGAGACTGTTCATGGTACTATTGAAAGATTTTTAAGTAATTTGAATTATCAAAGAGAGAATGTAAATGGAAAAGAAGTAACTCTTGATACTCAAATATTAATGCATACTATAAAAAAACAAAGTAATATAGAAAAAGAAATAAATAAAATGAATGCATATTTAGAAGGCATGAAGGAAGTAAATTCGATTAAAATAATTTAGTTATTTTAATATATAGGAAAGGATGGGATAAATATGGAACAAAACACAACATTATTTAATCCACAAAAAGAAGAATCAAAAAGAGTAAGAGAAATAATGGATGAGGTAGTAGTAGCATTAAAAGATAAAGGCTATGAACCTATAAGCCAAATAGTTGGATATATATTATCAGGAGATCCAACATATATAACTTCTCATAATTCAGCAAGAGCTTTAATTTGCAAAATAGAAAGAGATGAATTATTAGAAGAAATGGTGAAGGGATATATTAACAATGGGTAAGATTTTATCAATAGATTATGGAGAAGTAAGAGTAGGTCTTGCTATGAGTGATGCGACAAATACAATCGCTACTGGATTAGATACTCTTGTTATCGATAGAGATAAAACTAAATTATATGACAAAATAAAAGAATTGTTAGAAAATAACAATATAGACAAAATAGTTATAGGTTATCCTAAAAACATGAATGGAACTTTATCTAAAAAAACAGAGGAAGTAGATGAAGTTATAGAAATGCTTAAACCATTAAATGTAGAAATAGTAAAATGGGATGAAAGACTAACTACTGTTTCTGCATATTCTACAATGAAAGCACTTGGTATTAAGCAAACACAAAAAAACAAGTACGCGGATAAACTTGCTGCATCGTCAATATTACAAGATTACTTGGACTATTTACGAAGTAGAATATAAATAAATTATCTGCAAATAATATACATATAAATTAGGAGGAATTTAAAATGGAAGAAAAAGAAATAGGATGCGCAGGTTCTTGTGAATCTTGTCACTGTTGTTCACATGATCATGAACATGATGTAGAAGAAATGGAATTAGAATTAGAAGATGGTATATTAACATTTACTGATGAAGAAGGAAATGATGTTGATTTCCAAATACTAGATGCATTAACAGTTGATGAAAAACAATATTTAGTTGTTATGCCTTGTTCAGAGGATGAAGAAGATGCTGGTGTAATAATTCTTGAAATAAAAGAAGAAGATGGCGAAGAAGTTTATGACACTGTTATAGATGATGAAGAAGCTGAAAAAGTATTTGAAGAATTTAAAAAATCAAACGAATTAGAATAAAAATAAAATTGTGTAAGTAAAAGTCTTGCACAATTTTTATTTTTGTGTTTTGTTTTAAATTATGTAAATATATCGTTCTACACTTGACCTAGACTGCTCAAGGGTGTTATACTATTATGGAAAAAATAATTAATCAGTTATAATAATTTATATCTAAGGAGGAAAAAATATGGTAACTTTTATTGCGTGTTGTACTTTCTTTATTCTTATAGGTGTTAATATATATGGTTATATAGCATATCAAAACAAAATTTCAGAATTAATAATAGATTGTGATGAAGTAAAACTTCGGAATGTGATCTTGTTTTCTAATGAGGATATAGCCAAGGCTATTAGAAAAAGACTTGATAAAGGCGAAAAATTTGTTAAGATATACTATTTTAATAAACACTATATAAAGATAAACGACACAGAAGGTAAAGAATGTATTAAGCGAAGAATTGAAGATATACAAGATTTTCTTATCGAGAAATCAGATTTGAATTTGGATAATTCTCTTATAAATAACAAAATAGATGAGAGAATTATGGAAGTATGGATTGATTATGGATATAATCAAAGATATAGAAGAATTTTTAGAACTGAACTTGAAGACATGATAGAAACAGAAAAAATTTCTAATTCCACATATAACCAAATATATCGTAGATTCTATAAGTTTGAAAAGTAACAAATTAGACTAGCAAATGCTAGTCTTTTGTTATATATATAATATATTTAGTAGTGAATTTTTAGTGAAATTAGAAATTTTACTATTTTTTTATGACTAAATATGGTAAAATATACTAGTAGGAATTTATTAGGAGATTAGAAATATGTATAATTTAACAAAACAATTATGTGATATATATAGTATTGATTACAAGTATATAGATTTAGATAAAAAAATAGAATGTGATTTAGAGAATGTATTTGAACATATATCAGATATAGCGATGTACAACCAAGCAAAAGTACATAGTGCATTTTTAAATAACAAAGTAAGTGAAGTACATTTTGGAAAGACAACTGGTTATGGTTATGATGACATAGGAAGAGAAACAATTGACAGAATATATGCAGATATATTTAAAGCAGAAGATGCTATGGTAAGAATACAATTTGTAAATGGAACACATGCATTATCTACTGCTTTAATGTGTAGTTTAAGAAACGGAGATACACTTCTTAGTATTACAGGAGATCCATATGATACTCTAATGGAGACAGTTGGAAATGAGAATAAAGTGGGTTCTCTTGTATGGCATGGAGTAAAATATGACCGTATAGATTTAGTAGATAATGATTTTGATTATGTTAGAATAAAAGAATATATTGAAAATAACAAAGTAAGCATGATATTTATTGGAAGATCAAGAGGATATACATCAAGAAAATCTATAACTATTTCTAAAATGGAGAAGGTTATACAATATATAAAAGAAATAGATAGTAGTATAAATATAATGGTAGATAATTGCTATGGTGAATTTGTGGAAACAAGAGAACCTACCGAGGTGGGTGCAGATATCATGGCAGGAAGTCTAATCAAAAACATAGGTGGTAGTTTATGTGAAACAGGTGGATATATTGCCGGTAGAAAAGATTTAGTTGAGCTTGCAGCAGAAAGACTTACAGCACCTGGAATTGGTAAAGAATGTGGTGCGACACTTGGAAAGAATAAAGAAATCCTTCAAGGGCTATATATGGCACCAGCTATTGTTAAAAATGCATTAATGTCAGTTATATATTCAGCGCGACTAATGCAAGAAATTGGTATAAAAGCAGATCCTTTATATAATGAAGAAAGAACAGACATAGTACAACAAATAGAATTAAATGATAAAGACAAATTGATTAAATTTATACAAGGCATACAAAAACAAAGTCCAGTAGATAGTTTCGTACTTCCAGAGCCTTGGGCAATGCCAGGTTATTCTGATGAAGTTATAATGGCAGCAGGCACTTTTGTATCAGGAGCATCAATAGAACTTTCAGCTGATGCTCCAATTAAAGCACCATATATAGCATATTTGCAAGGCGGAATAACTTATGAGTCAGCAAAAATGTCAATACTTCTTGCTTGTATAAATATGTTAGGAGAATAATTATGAGCAAGGTTATTGTAATAGGTGCCGGGCCTGCCGGCTGTATGGCTGCTCTTATGGCTAAACAAAATGGTCATGATGTTTGTATTTTAGAGAAGAATAATATAATTGGTAAGAAATTAAACATAACTGGAAAAGGTAGATGTAATGTCACATACAAAGGGGATAACCAAGATTTTTTAAATAATGTTGTAAACAATTCTAAATTTTTAATGAGTACAATTAATACCTTTAATAATGAAGATTTAATTAATTATCTAAGCAATCTAGGTGTAGAAACAAAGTTAGAAAGAGGAAATAGAATATTCTTAAAATCGGATAATGCAGAAGAACTATCTAGTAAGTTGTATAATAAATTAAAAAGTGAGAATATACAAATAAAATTTAATAAAGTAGCAAGTCAAGTTATAACAGAAGATGGCAAGGTAACTGGCATAAAAATACTGGATTCAGAAATAATAAATTGTGATAGTTTAGTTATTTCAACTGGTGGCAAAAGTTATCCAGCAACAGGAAGTACAGGTGATGGATACAGTTTAGCAGAAAATGTAGGACATAGTATAAACAAAATATTACCAGCACTTGTTCCAATGAAAGTATATAATGTAAATGAATGTGAATTACTTCAAGGACTTACACTAAAAAATATTAAAATGAAAATATTAGATAGTGAAAATCCTAAAAAGCCTTTATATGAAGATTTTGGAGAACTACTATTTACTCATTTTGGAATAAGTGGCCCAACAGTGCTTAGTGCAAGTAGTAAAATAAATAGAGTAAAGGATATTAATAGAAAATTAAGTGAGAGAAAAATAAAATGTATTATTGATTTAAAACCTGCATTATCGCATGATGAATTATATAAAAGAGTTTACAGAGATTTTGAAAAATATACTAATAAAGAATATAAAAATAGTTTAGATGATTTACTTCCAAAAAGCCTTATCCCTATTGTTGTAAATCGTACTAATATTCCATGTGATAAAAAGGTACATCAGATAACAAAGGAAGAAAGACAAAAAATTGTAAATGCTATTAAAGAATTTGATTTGGATATAAAGGCTATGTATCCCGTAGAAACTGGTATTGTAACAGCAGGTGGAATAAATGTTAAGGAAATAAATCCTAAAACTATGGAATCAAAAATAGTAAATGGCTTGTATTTTGCAGGTGAAGTTATAGATGTAGATGCATATACAGGTGGATATAACTTGCAAATAGCATTTTCTACTGGCTATGTTGCAGGAAATAGTATAAAATAATTGTAATAGGAGGAAGATAAAATGGAAAAAAAGGAAAAAGAAATGCCAACATATATTGTAAATAAAAAGGAGAAGAAAACTAGCACAAATACTCTTTTAATATTAGTAGTAGCATTAATAGGAGGAGTAATAGGGTCTTTTATTACAAGTGTGTTTGTAAACAACAATAGCGATGTAAAGCAAGTTATAAATGGAATAACAAACAAATATGAAATAGTAGAAACTGATAGTCCAGTAGTTGCAATTGCTGCAAAGGTATCGCCATCTGTTGTAGGAATTAAAGTTACATATTCTTATGAAATATTTAGAGGATTTTCTACTGAAACAGAAGGAGAAGGTTCTGGAATTATATATAGCGAAGATGGATATATAGTTACAAATTACCATGTAATAGAAGAAGCAATAGATGATGAAAAAGCAAAAGTTGAAGTAGCACTTGCAGGTAGCGAAGAATGGATTGAAGCAAAAATAATAGGACATGATGAAATAACAGACCTAGCCGTTATAAAAATAGAAAAGACAGGATTACAAGCAGCAGATTTTGGAACATCAAACGATTTAAAAGTTGGTGATATCGCAGTTGCAATTGGAAATCCGTTAGGCTCAGAATTTGCAGGAACAGTTACATCTGGTGTTATATCAGCTTTAAATAGAAGTGTTACAACTGATGGAAGAACATATAAACTAATTCAAACAGATGCAGCAATAAATACAGGAAATAGCGGTGGAGCGTTAGCAAATAGTAAAGGCCAAGTAATAGGAATAAATACAGTTAAAATAGTTGCAACAGGTGTTGAAGGAATAGGTTTTGCCATTCCAAGTGATGAAGCCGTTCCAATTATAAAAGAATTAATTGAGAATAAAAAAATATCAAGACCAAACATAGGTATAGCAGGAATAAATGTAACAGAGCAGATAGCCAAAGCATATAATATGACAGTTGGAATCTATGTAAGCGAAGTTTTAGAAGGTGGCCCAGCAGAAAAAGCAGGGTTTAAACCAGGTGACATTATAATAAAAGCAGAAGAAAAAGAAATAAAAACAATGGAAGAATTAAATGTAATTAAGTATAAATACAAAATAGGAGATACATTTAAAGTTACAGTTTTAAGAGATTCAAAAGAAGTAGAGTTAAGTGTAGTATTAGGAGAAGAATAATTTAATGGATAAAAGAGAATTTATTCCGAAAAGTAAAGAAAGTATTGGAAACATAAGAGGATATAGTTATATATCCTCTGGATTATATGAAGAGAAAAAGTCAAAATTTTATTCGTATATATTTAAAATAGAAGATAAGAAAAAAGCAGAAGAAATTTTAAAGAATGTAAGAGAAGAATACAAAGATGCAAGACATGTAGTATATGCATATGTAATAGGAAATGAGTATAAATATTCTGATGATGGGGAACCTTCTGGTACAGCAGGTAAAATGATATATTCACTCTTAGAAAAGCAAAATATAACAAACATCCTAGTTATTGTTATAAGATATTTTGGAGGAATATTACTTGGTGCAGGTCCTTTATCTAGGGCGTATTTAAAGGCAGTAAAAAGTGCAGAAGAAGAAACTGATAGTATAGAATACATACCTAAAACTATATGCAAATTAGAATGTGAATATAACGAAGAGGGTAGTCTTAAAAATATATTAGAAAACACAAAAGCAGTCATTTTAAATGTAAATTATGGCGAAAAAATAGAGTATGAAATAATGGTATCTGAAAAAGATATAAATTCATTTAATAAATATCAAAAAAGTTAAGAAAATACTAAAATTATGTAGAAAAAGAATATACATATTGGTATTTTCTTTTTTTAGACAAAAGTCGATGGAAAAAATTAACAAAAACACTTGAAAAAGCATGAAATAGAATGTATAATAAGCACATCGTTTGGAAAAATATGGGAGGTAAATATGGACGAAAAATTGAAAATAATGGTCGTAGATGATAATAAAGAATTTGTGAAGATACTAACGATGTTTGTAAACGGAGAAAAAGACATGGAAGTTGTTTGTAGTGCTTATGATGGATTAAATGTGGTTAATATGATAAAAGAATATAATCCAAACGTAATTCTTTTGGATATAATCATGCCTGAAAAAGATGGACTAGCAGTTCTAGAAGAGATTCATGAAAAAATTGAAAACAAACCGCTGATAGTTATGATGTCTGCAATTGGACAAGAAAAGATTACTCAAAAAGCATTGTCTTTGGGTGCAATGTACTATGTTGTAAAACCATTTGATTTAGCAACATTAACTGATAGACTAAGAGAATTAGTTGGAAATACAAGTAGTGCAGTTTATGAGAGAGGTCATTCGGAGTATATGTTTAAGGGTCAATCTAAATCTAAAAAAGTACCACCAATCGAAGTAAGAGTTACAAATTTAATTCATGATGTAGGAGTACCTGCACATATAAAAGGATATCAATATTTAAGAGAAGCAATAATAATGTCAGTAGAAAATGAAGAAATAATAAACGCAGTAACAAAAACACTTTATCCTAGTTTAGCAAAGACTTTTAAAACTACACCATCAAGAGTTGAAAGAGCTATAAGACACGCAATAGAAGTAGCTTGGAATAGAGGTCAAATTGAAGTTCATGATAAAATATTTGGATATACAGTAAATTCAAATAAAGGTAAACCAACAAATTCGGAATTTATAGCAATGCTAGCAGATATGCTTAGAATGGAAGTATTTGAAACAAGCGAAGCGGTAGTATAGAATAATTTTTTCGTTTAATGGAAGATAATAAATTTATCTTCTATTTTTTTTATGCTTTTTTTAGGACAAACAGTTCTAAAAAATATAACAGATGAATATATATGTTTTAGGTGATAAGCATTGAATAAGAAGTACATAGTATATTATGCAATTTTTTGTATTTTAATAATGTTATCTTTAATTGTTTCAATGCTAGCGATTAAAAAATGGGAGGACAAAAATAATGATAATGAAAAAACAAAAGAAGAAATAGATGAGGTGAAAAAATATCAATTAGAAAATAAAGTTCCAAAAGAAATAAAAGTCAAAATAAGCAAAACAGGTGAAATATTAACGATGGATATAGATGATTACTTAAAAGGAGTTGTACCTTCTGAAATGCCACCATCATATGAAATTGAAGCATTAAAAGCACAAGCAGTAGTAGCAAGAACATATACGTTTGAAAAGATGCAGGCAGGATCACATAAAGAATTTGATATATGTGATAACTATGCATGCTGTCAAGCATATTACAATAAGGAAAAAATACTAGAAATATGGGCAGGGAGAGGTTTTGATGAAAATCTTAGAAAAACATATTGGTCTAAGGTAGAAGAAGCAGTAGATAGTACAAACAATATTGTAATAACATACAAAGGTGAATATATAAAAGCATATTTTCATGCAAATAGTGGTGGAATGACAGAATCTTCTACTGAAATATGGGGAAAACAAAACATACCATATTTAGTACCTGTGGAAAGTTTAGGTGAAGAAGAACATCAATATTATGAAACAGAAGTAAAGCTAACTATAGATGAGTTAGAACAAAAACTAAATAAAGGAAGTGATATAGAGTGCACAGTAGATATAAATAAGGAAAATAATATAGAAATACTAGATTATACCGTAAGTGGTAGAGTATCAAATATACGAATAGGAAATAACATATATGAGGGCACAGATATAAGGACAAAATTAGGATTGAAATCCACTAATTTTACAGTGGAAACTGTGGATAACAATGTTGTATTTAAAGTAAAAGGTTATGGTCATGGACTTGGCATGAGTCAAACAGGTAGTAACTATTATGCTAGAAATGGATATACATATGATGCAATTATAAAACACTATTATACAGGTGTTGATATAACAAAAGCAGAGGAAAATTAAATGGAGGGATACAAATGAAAATAAGTTATATTAGTTTAAGAAAAAAATTAAAAGAGTTTAGAGAAAGTAATAGAAAAGATAAAAAAACAAAAGAAGAAAAGTTACAAGCAAATAATAGAAATATACAAAATGATATAGATGATACAAAATATATAGGAATAAATTATACAAAAAAAGAAGAAATAACAAAAAACAAATTAAAGGACATATTTAATAATATGAAAAGCGTTCCGAAAGGGAGTTACACATTACTTTTTTTCATGATATTACTTCTTGTAGCAACAACCAAATTAAACATTGATACATATACTAAGTTAGGACAAGAAGATTATGATACATATGTATTAGAAGAGCCAGATGTAGTAAATGTTAGTAACGACAATGTAGTTATATATCAAGAGGCGGTAAGTAGTACATATGATATAGCAGAAGAGGATCAAGTTGCCGTAGAAACTACAAGTCAAAGTGTTATAGAAACTAATAAAGCTGCATTAGAAGATGAAGTTTATGTTTATGAATATACATTTATTAGGCCGGTGAAAGGAGATACTTTAAAAGAATATAGCATGGATAAAGTTATATATTCTAAAACATTAGATATGTGGAAAGTACATGATGGAATAGACATATATGCTGCTGTAGGAGAAGATGTAGCAGCTTGTGAAAAAGGAATAATAGAAAGAGTATACGAGGATAGTTTTTATGGTTATAGCATAATAATAGATCACCAAAACTCAGTTAAGACTATTTATAGGAACTTGGATGAAAATATATTAGTTAAGGAAAAAGAGGAAGTTACCAAAGGTCAAGTTATAGGAAAAGTGGGAAATACAGCAATTGGTGAATGTAAAGATGAGGCACATATACATTTAGAAGTTGTAAAAAATGGAGAAATAGTAAATCCAAATACTATTGGAATAAAATAAAGAATAAAAG
The DNA here is from genome assembly GCA_045536565.1 of Clostridia bacterium. Classification (GTDB taxonomy): domain Bacteria; phylum Bacillota; class Clostridia; order TANB77; family CAG-465; genus CALXJE01. The sequence continues at coordinate 115,973 of JAZSNU010000003.1, forward strand.
ATAAGATTTTGAATAGTATGTAGTATGAAACAAAATAGTTTAAAGAGGTGATAGCAGTTATGCAAAATGATATAGAAGAAAGGGTAAAGGCGTTGGCTACATATATAATAGAAACAGGTAGCACAGTAAGGGCAGCAGCAACTAAATTTAATGTTAGTAAATCAACAGTACACAAAGACATATCAGAAAGATTAGAGAAGATAAATCCATCCTTAGCAAATGAGGCTAGGAAAGTGTTAATGCACAATAAAGAGGAAAGACACATAAGAGGTGGTATGGCAACAAAAATGAAGTATGAGAGCAAGAGGGCATAATATATATAAGAGAATAAGGCAATCTAAACAAAAATGTTTGGGTTGTTTTTCTATAGCACGTAAAAGTTGAAAAAACACACCGATTTGTGATATAATTGGCAACATAAATTGTATAGTTAATAATAAAAATAATTTTTTAGGAGGAATTTAATATGACAGAAATTAAAGCATTTAATAGCTATAGCAATGAGGTTTTTAAACTTTATTTTAAGGATGGAAAACTTTTTAGAAATTACAGTTATGACTACATTACTTTAAAAACTATTTATGATGAGTACAGAGTTCCAGAAGAGGGGAAAGATAGTATTTGTGTAGAACATTTTAATAGGGCTATTAGAAATGTTTGTATACAGGATAAAGAGATTGACTTTGAAGAATTATTGTTTTGTTTAAGAGACGATCAAAAATATTTTGATATTGCAAACAAGATTATTTCAAATGAAGCAGATAAAATGTCAAAAAGAATTGATATAATGAGTAAGGCTTTACCAAATGTATTAGAAGGTGGTTATAGAAGTCATTTGTACAACCCGTCAAATTATTTGACTCCGGAACAAATACGGAAAATGAAGGATGAGGAAATAATTTTAGTAAATCGAATAGCTATTAATTCACAACTTGCAAGACTTGGGGTAAAAACTAATGACGAAAAAAGAAAAGCGGCATTAGAAATACTACTTAAAGTATCACATGAGTTAGGGAGTAAAGAATCCAAGAGACACAGAATATATTGGGGAGCAAGAATGACGGTAAAAGATATAAAAATAGCATTTGGCAAGAGGCTAGATGAAATGTCAAGAACATATTTTAGAAAAGTATCACAGTAGGATGTAAAAAAGAAGATTCAAATTGAGTCTTCTTTTTTACATATATTTATATTTTGAGGATAGGGAGTATAGGTGAAAAATATAAATATAAAAATATCTAAAATATGAACTTTAAATTGACAAACTAATGTTCTGTATATATAATATATAATATGAAAGGGAGGCTTGTGAGTGGATAAAGATTTAGTAAAAGCAGAATTAAATGTAGTTAATACAAAAGTTGGTATACTAAGGTTTGGCGATTATGATTATATATCTTTGACGGATTTAGCTAGATATGTTAATCCAGAGGAACCTAAAATACCAATACAAACATGGCTGAGAAATAAAAATGTTGTTTCTTTTTTGGGATTGTGGGAAAAAATACATAACGAAAATTTCAAAGGTCACGAATTTACGACCTTTGAAATGGAAGCGGGAAAAAATAGTTTTTACTTATCTCCTCAAAAATGGATAAAGGAAACAGGGGCAATAGGTATTATTTCAAAATCTGGTAATAATGGCGGAACATATGCACATAGTGATATTGCATTAGAGTTTGCAAGTTGGTTATCTCCTGAATTTAAATTATATTTAATTCAAGAGTTTGAAAGACTTAAGAAGAATGAATCATATCAATATAGAATTGAGTGGCATGCTAATAGAGTTTTATCAAAAGTTAATTATTTGGTACATACAGATGCAATCAAAAATAATATTGTTCCAACATTAACTGAAAATCAAAAGAAATTCATTTATGCAGATGAGGCAGATGTACTTAATGTTGCACTTTTTGGCATTACGGCAAAGCAATGGAGAGAAAATAATAAGGATTTGGCAAAAACGGGAAATATTAGAGATTATACAGATTTACTGCATTTGGTAATATTGAATAATTTGGAGAATACGAATGCTGAGTTAATAACACAAGGTATTTCTCAAAGGGAAAGATTAATAAGATTGAATGAGTCGGCCCGTAGACAAATAAAAGTTTTATCTAATAATAAAAATATAAAAGAATTAGAAGATTTACAAAAAATGGCTAATAAAAAGGAAATGTTGGAATTGCCAGATTAAAAAAATATATTGGAATATAACTTAAAAAAGATAAGGGATATAAGTTTTGGCTACTGAAAATCACATACTTTTGTGTGTACTTTTTCAGTGGCTTTTTCTAATATGGGGTCTTCTTTTTTACTATTAAAAACATATTATAGTTTATTTGTATAAAACTCTTAAACATCGAGTAATTTTTCACATTTTAATTAATATCAAATGGTCACAAACTGTGACTAATTATACAAATTCAACCGGTGACAATTTGTCACCGGTTGAAATAAAAAATTATTTTTGAATAAATATACAAAAATAGAGCAAAATATTTATGCGATATATTGCAAATGAAACAGAGTTGTAATATAATTGTAACAAAGAAAATGGTAAGTAAAGGAAGTGATATAATGAGGTTTGGCCAAGATATAGGTATTGACTTAGGTACAGCGACAATACTTGTATATGTCAAAGGTAAAGGTATAGTTTTAAGAGAACCAGCAGTTGTTGCTATCGATAAAAATACAAATGAAGTATTGGCAGTTGGACAAGAGGCTAGAAAAATGCTTGGTAGAACACCAGGAAATATTGTTGCTATAAGGCCATTAAAGGACGGAGTTATATCTGATTATACAGTAACTGAAAAAATGCTTAAGTATTTTATAAATAAGGTTGCAGGAAGATTTGTTTTAAATCCTAGAATAATGATTTGTGTTCCTTCTGGTGTAACAGAAGTGGAGAAAAAAGCAGTAATAGATGCTGCAAATCATGCAGGTGCAAGAAGGGTTTATCTTATTGAAGAACCAATAGCGGCTGCAATAGGTGCAGGTATAGATATTGCAAAACCATATGGTAGTATGATACTAGATATAGGGGGAGGAACAGCAGATATTGCTGTAATATCATTAGGAGGAGCTGTAAAAAGCAAATCTATCAAGATTGCAGGAGATAAATTTGATGAGGCAATTATAAAGTACATTAAGAAAAAATATAATGTAATAATTGGTGAAAGAACAGCAGAAGATATAAAGATAAATATTGGTTGTGTTTATCCTAAAACTGTTGTTGAAACTATGAATATAAAAGGTAGAAACTTAACTACTGGACTTCCGGTTGAATTTGAAATAACATCAGAAGAAATGATGGAAGCATTAGAAGAATGTGCAAATCAAATAGTTGAAGGAGTTCATTCGGTTTTAGAAGAAACACCACCAGAACTATCAGCAGATATAAGTGATAGAGGAATATATATCACAGGTGGTGGAGGTCTTGTTACAGGGCTCGACCAACTACTTCAAGAAAGAACAGGAATACCTGTTATGATAGCAGAAGATGCTATATCATGCGTTGCAATAGGTACAGGTAAGGCGCTTAATCATATTGATTTACTAGAATCAGGTAATGCGATTAAGATAAAGAAATTTTAAAGTAAAACATCTCAGACAAAAATGTTTGAGATGTTTTTAATATGCAGTTTTACTAATATTTTTTGCATCATGTATAACCTTATCTATAATATCATCAATATCTATATTAGGTGATTTTTCTAGTAAACTGGTTGGTAAAAAATATGAACTTTTTTTAGTCTTTGTATTTACAACTATATATCCTACTTTATGACTTTCCAATGCATCTTTGTTTATTATCATAAAGTCAAAATGGTATACACCTGAATATATTTGTTTGTTAAAAGTCCAAAATAGTTCTATATTCATAAAGTTCCTCCTAATATATATTAAAGTATATTCAGCTTAATAGAAAAAATGATGTAAGCATATAAAAAACAGAAGCTACAAATTTGAGCTTCTGTTTAATTAACTTAGAATATAACTTCATCCTCAAGCATTCTTGCAGTTTCTAAGCACTCGTCTGAAATTTGTAATAGTATTTCTTCTGAAAGTGCATAAGGTCTTATATGCTTATTCGTTATAGTCTTAGTTATTCCTGATTGAGTGTTTACTGCAACTGAACCAATAGTAATTTCATGACCTTCTGTAACAGACTTTATTGTAAACAGGTATGTTTTTTTGCCTAATCTGGCTTGTGGAAAATAAGAAATATCATTCATAAATTTGTCCTCCTAAAAAATTATTCTTAAAATAAATTAAATACTACATCAATATTTTACCACATATTATGTAAATTTGCAAACCTTTAAATTAAGTGTTGAAAATGACATATGATATGTGGTAAAATATATATGTATAGTATTGAAAAGGAAGTATATTATGAAAAAAGTTGAATTATTAGCACCAGCAGGTAGTTTAGAAAAAGCAAAAGTTGCATTTATGTATGGAGCAGACGCAGTATATGCAGGAACATCTAGATTATCTCTAAGAACAAGAGCAGAAATGAATTCAGATAGTTTAAAAGAAACTATTGAATATGCGCATAGTATAGGGAAAAAAGTTTATGTAGCACTTAACATTTATGCATATGACGAGGACTATAAAGAGATAGAAGAAGAAGTAAAAAGATTAGATGAAATACATGCAGATGCAATAATAGCAGCAGATGGTGGAATTATAGATGTAATAAAGAAAGTGGCACCTAATATGCCTATTCATATTAGTACGCAAGCAAATAGTACTAGTCTTAATAGTTGTAACTTCTGGAAACAAAATGGAGCAGAGAGAGTAATACTTGCAAGAGAACTATCTAAGGATAGAATTGAACATATAATGAAAAATAAATCAGATGATTTAGAAATAGAAATGTTTATTCATGGAGCAATATGCTTTGGTTATTCTGGTAGATGCTATCTAAGCCAATACTTATCAGATAGAGGTGCAAACTGTGGTGATTGCAGTCAGCCTTGTAGATGGCAATACAAAATTACAGCAGAAGAAGTAAATACCCCCGGTAGTATAATAAATATTGATTATGATGAGAATGGAACATATATATTCTCATCAAAAGATTTATGTTTGATTAATCAAATCCCAACTATAATCGATATGGGAGTAGAAAGTTTAAAAATAGAAGGAAGACTTAAAACTGAATACTATTTAGCAACTGTTGTAAGAGCATATAGAAAGGCTATTGATGATTATTACGAAAATCAAGAAAATTTTGATAGTGAAAAATATTTAAAAGAACTTGAAACTGTAAAAACAAGAGGACTTTCTGAATTCTATTTTTCAGATAAAAATAATCAAGATATACATGACTATTCAGGACAAAATGAAAATTTAAAATATGAGTATGGTGCAAGAGTATTAGAGCAAAATGAAAATGATATAGTAACAGTTGAAATCAAAAACAAATTGTCAGTTGGTGATACATTAGAAATACTTATTCCAAACAGTATAGAAAATAACAAATTCGAAATAGAAGAACTATATGATGTAGAAACAAATGAGAAAATTGATACCATAAATCCTGGAAGAAAAGGACAACAAGTAAAAATAAAAATACCGTATGAAGTTCAACAAGGATATATAATAAGGAGAAAAAAATAATATGTCAAAAGATATTAATACTGGTGATATATATAACAGAACGGAAATAATATTTGGAAAAGAGAATATTGAAAAAATAAAAAATAGTAAAGTTTGTATATGTGGTATTGGTGGAGTTGGTTCTTTTTCTATGGAGGCACTGGCTAGAATTGGTGTAGGGCACATTACTATTATAGATAAAGATAAAGTAGATGTAACAAATATTAATAGACAATTAATAGCAACAGTGGATAATGTGGATATTCCTAAGGTAAAAGTAGGAGAAGATAGAATAAAAAGTATTAATCCAAATATTAATGTAAAAACACATGAAATATTTATTACAAAGGACAATATAGCAGAGTATATAGACAATACCTATGATTATATTATTGATGCAATAGATAGTGTTGATTCAAAAGTAGAATTAATAAAATATTGTTATGATAACAATATAAATGTTATATCTAGCATGGGAATGGCAAATAGAGTAAATCCACTTGATATAAAAGTAGCAGATATATACAAAACAAAGATGTGTCCACTTGCAAAAATCATTAGAAAAAAATTAAAAGAATTAGATGTTAAAAAATTAAAAGTGGTATATTCAGAAGAACAGGCTATAAAACCAAATTCAAAGGAACTCGGAAGTGTATCATTTGTTCCGTCAGTAGCAGGACTTGTTATAGCATCAGAAGTTATAAAGGATATAATAGAATAATAAGGAGGTAATTTTAATGGGAAGAGGTAAATGGGATAATTGTTCAAATTGTATTTATGGAACAAAAGAAAGAAGTGGTATGTATTCTTGTAAATTTGATAAAAGAAATGAATACGAAGAAGACTATTGGTGTAAATATCACGAAAGCGAAGATGAACAATAATAAAAACATATATTAATATATAAAATGTATAGACTAAAAATCTTTACATATAATATTAATAATGATAAAATATAGCAAGATAGAGTCAGCAGATTATATGAAAATCTACAAATATATGATACGGGAATCGAAAGTTGTAGTTTGTGTTGAATGCTCTTTTTATCAGAGAATCCTAATGATTATGACAAGATGCCCACCTTTACAAAAGGGTTTTATCATCTACTGCTGACTCTATCTTTTTGTATTTTACGAGTATAATAAATAATAGACAAAAGTGACATGCAAAAAATAGTATAATTAAGAATAATATTTATCTGTGAGGAGTGATAAAATGTTATCTTTTTTATCTAGTATTTTTTCATATGTTGCTTTTTTATTTGGGTATATATCAAATACAAACCTATTTCCAGAGGCTTTAAGTAAATCAGAAGAAGAGTATCTTTTAAAGAAATATGCAGAAGGAGATAAAAATGCGAAAGAAAAACTAATTGAACATAATTTAAGGTTAGTAGCACATATAGCAAAAAAATATTCAAGTAATCAGCAAGAAAACGAAGAATATATATCTATTGGAACTATTGGCCTTATAAAAGGAATAAATAGTTATAGTTTTGAAAAAGGATACAAATTAAGTACATATATATCCAAGTGTGTTGAAAATGAAATTCTTATGACACTAAGGTCAAATAAAAAAACACAGGGAGATGTATCTATTAATAATATTATTGGTACGGATAAGGATGGAAATGATATGGAACTAGTTGATATATTAGATAACAATGAGAAAGACCCAATTGATAATATATATAACAAGATGATGACTAAACAAATACTTGAATATATAGATACAAAATTACCTGAAAGAGAAAAAGAAATAATGTATAGTAGATATGGATTAAAAGGGAGGATAGTAAAAACCCAGCAAGAAGTGGCAAAGGAAATGGGAATATCGCGTTCATATGTATCAAGGATAGAAACAAAAGTGCAGAATTTGTTAAAGAGACATATAAATGTGTAATAAGAACATTATACCGTTTGCGGAATAATATATTTAAAAATTATAAAATAACAAATAAACAGAGCTATTAAAATTTTAATAACTCTGTTTATTCTTTTACTTCTTAATCAATTTCTCATACATTTCACGATAAGGATCTGTTCTGAGAAGCTCAGATCTTAACCTGTCATACATTTTGTGTGTTTTTTCATCAACAAATTTTGACCAATAATCAAAATCATCTTTTACTAATGCTTCTCTTAATTTTGTGGCACAAATTGGTATGTCATCTCTTGAAACTATAAGTTCAGCAATACCTTTGCGATCTTCCGCTGCAAACCATTTACTTCTGAACTCATCATCTCCATATACCATTATGTTGGGTTTCTTACGAATATGAGTCTTTACATTTCTAAGTACATATCGTCCCCAATCGGCAGTGATATCATTTTCGTTGGTAAGGTCGTTAAGTTCCTTTACCATAAGATTTTCAGTATCCTCACCGTATATTTCTCTTATTACATCTATACGAGTAGAAGTAGGATAAGGATTACGGAGAGTACCATATTCTTGAGCGGAACCCACTAAAATAAGTACACGGTCGCATAACTTGTATGCATTGTCAACAAGAAATTTGTGGCCAATATGGAAATGTTGAAATCGTCCAACAACCAGGCCAATATCATAAGGTTTTGAATTCATATAAATTCCTCACTTTCTAAATTATTATTAAGTTTGCTTTTTTACTATTGGTATTATACCACGATTATATGTATAATGCAATTTTATGGTAATAAAACATCCTTATGATACCCATAAGGACGCGTTATATATATAATTAGTGATTAATTATCACATATTATTTCTATAAGTTTTTTAGCACTAAAACTAGGCATATAATCTTTTTTAGATAGTACTAATATTTTTTGATTTGGCAAATTAGGAGTTACTGTTATTTCATATAATTGTTTGTTTTCTAATTCTTGTTTTACGAAATTTTTTCCAACAAATCCTATACCTAGACCTATTTTGGCAAACTCAATAACTAGTGAGTAACTAGATAGTTCCATATCTGCTTCAATTTCTACTTTATTCTTAATTACAAAATCGTTTAATATTCTTCTAGAATTCGAATGCGAGTGTTGCAAAAGTAAAGGATATTTTGTTAATTCTTCTAATGGGATTTCTTTTTTTGTAAGTTCTAAATAATTATTGTTACATATAAATGTATAAGTTATATCCTCTGAATATTCAACATTAAAGTTTTTAAATTCACAGGTATCATTTGTAATTATTGCAATATCAATACTACCATCATCTAGTTTTTTTAATATATCACTTGTTTTACTAGTATCAATGTTTATAGATATATTAGGATATTTTTCGTGATACTTTGCTAAGTGTTCTACTAGAAAAAATTTAGCAAGTGTTGTACCAATTCCTATTTTTATAGTACCATTTTCTAGTTTTTTTAGACTACTAAGTCTGTTTTCCCCTATTTTAATATTTTCTATTGCTTTTTCTACATATTCATATAAAACACTACCTTCATTAGTTAGAACAACCCCTCTTTTAGTACGGGTAAATAGAGTTGTTTCAAGTTGGTCTTCAAGTTTCTTTATACTCATAGTAACAGCGGGTTGAGATATATATAAATCATTTGCGGCTTTTGTTATATTCCCAAATTTAGCAACAGTATAAAATATTTTATATAATTCAATATCTACTTCTATTATAATCACTCCTTATTATAAACATAATTAATATATATTTTAATTATATCATCTGTTGGTATATAATACAAGCAAGGAGATGATTAATATGTTGATTGGACTAATGGGCAAATCAGGAAGTGGTAAAACCACAATAAGTAAGATTTTTAAAGAGCTAAATAATTCTATACAAATATTGGAGGTAGATAAAATAGGTCATGAATCTCACAAGGATGAAGAAGTAAAAAATAAGCTTCTTAAATATTTTGGAAAATATATTTTTGATGAAAGTAATAATGTTATTAGAAAGAATTTATCTGATATTGTTTTTAACGATAAAGAAATGATGCAAAAACTGTGTGATATAACATATGGATTTATGCAAAGAGAAATAGACAGAAGAATAAATGAAAATGATATAACAATATTAGATTATGCACTGCTTCCTAAAACTAAATATTATGGCATGTGCGATATAACAATATTAGTTAAAGCAAAATATGATAAAAGATGTGATAGAGTAGTAAAACGAGATAGTATATCAAAACAAAAATATGATGAAATAAATAATAATTCATTAGATTATTCTGATTTGCATTTTGATTATATAATCGAAAACAATTTTGATACTAAATATTTAAGAAAGATAATAGGTGATATTTATGAAGAATGTGTTGTATCCAGGTAGCTTTGACCCTATAACTTATGGTCATATGGACATTATTGATCAGGCATTAAACATATATGATAAAGTAATTATTGGAATTGCTGTAAATAGTAAAAAGAATAGCGGTATGTTTACCAGAGAAGAGAGAAAAGCACTTATAGAGGAAATATATAAAGATAATACAAAAGTAGAAGTTATAACTACTGATGAAAATGTAGCATCGGTAGATGTAGCATTGAATAATGATTGTACTTCTATGGTAAGAGGCCTTAGAGATTTAACAGATTTTGCGGAAGAATTAAAGCTTGCAACAATTAATAATGTTATTAGTGATAAGAAGGTAAACACAGTTGCTTTTTTTGCAAATCCAAATAATATTACTGTATCTTCAACAAGTGTAAAAGAGCTATTCAGACTGGGTAAAGATATATCCAACTTTGTTCATCCAATAGTATATGAAGCAATAAAAAATAAAATGAGGAGTGATAATGATGAAAATTGATTTACATGTTCATTCTATATTTTCAGATGGTGAAAATACACCACAAGAGATTTTAAAGCTTTGTAAAGATAATGATATAAATGTAGTATCAATAACAGATCATAACAACATTGATGGTGTAAAAGAGGCTATAAAGCAGAATTCTTATTCTGATATAAGAGTAATACCAGGACTTGAATTTTCAGCACAATATCCTGTAAAGGGAGGAGATCTTCATATATTAGGATATAATATGGATTTGGATAATATAGAGCTTAACTCAGTTTTAAAAGAAATAATGAAAGATAGTGTACGGAGAATTGAATCTTTGTTATATCAGTTAAAGAAGAACTATAACATGTCTTTTAAAGATTCTGATATTGAAGAAATGTTTTCTGTGTGTGGAAATATAGGAAGACCGGATGTAGCCAAATTATGTGTAAAGTATGGTTATGCACCTAGTGTTGATGATGCTTTTGATAAATTCTTAAACCCCGTTGATGATAAGCTTGTGAAGAAGAAAATAGACCTTACTGGTAAAGAATGTATAGAGTATATTAAAAATGCTGGTGGTATAACCTGTCTTGCTCATCCAATTACATTAAAGAGGAATGTTCATGATATTAAAGAATATGTGAAAATGCTTATGGGCTTTGGATTAGAGGCGGTTGAAGTATATCATAGTACACATGATAAAAAATTTAGTAGTAGTATGCAAGAAATGGTAGATGAGCTAGGAATTTTGTACAGTGTAGGAAGTGATTATCACGGTTATGTAGTTAAGCCAAAAGTTAAACTAGGAAGTGGTATAAATAATAATCTAAATTTTGAAAATGCAACTATTCTTTCTAAAATATTAAGGAGTGATTAAGTATGGAAAAAATGATTAAGTTATATACTAATACTACAAAAGAAAAGGCTCGGTTCTTGGCAAAGAAGATAGAGGAAACAGCTCAATATTTAGGATATGGAATAGTAAATCCTAATTATACAGGAAAGATTAATCCGGATATAGTAATTGGTCTTGGTGGAGATGGAACATTATTAAATTTTTTACAGGAGAACAATTACAAAACAAGTGCAAAATATATAGGTGTAAATTGTGGAACATTAGGTTTTTTACAGGATTTTGAAATTGATGATGTGAAAGATTTTATTAATAATATTCCAAACTACATTGAGCAAAAACTTAATTTTGTATCACTTGATGTAAATGATGGTCAAAGTAAATTTAATGCTTTAAATGAGTTTAGTATTCAAAATGAAAATGATAAAGCTTTTAGAACTTCTGTATACATTGATGATAAGCACTTGGAAGATTTTATAGGTACTGGTCTTATATTTTCAACACCAACGGGTTCTACTGCTAGAAATCTGTCTTCGGTAGGTTGTATAGTTCATCCTGATATAGAAGCATTACAAATAACACCAAGGGAGGCTATTGTAAATAATAAAATGCATAGTTTAGCCAAAAGTATTTGTATACCCAAATCTCTTCAAATTACATTATATCCCGCAAATGCTGATACAATTAAGATATACTCGGATGGTAAATGTGTATATATAGGATTATATAGTAAAATTAATATTAATTATTCTTATGATTATATAATTAAGTTAACGGATACTAAGAATAGTTTTATTAAAAAAGTAAGAGAAAAGCTTATTGTATAATTAGTAAAAAAGTATGATGCCTTAATTTAAGCATCATACTTTCTTCTTTTTGTTTTTTAGTACTTCATAGATTTCGTTTGAAAACATATCATAATTTTCAAATTTGTCAGGCTCAAAGATGTAATTATCATAAACTTTTGGTGAAATTTTGAGCTCTGATAAATCTGTTAATGTCCAACCAATAACAGGCCTTTTTGTAACTTTACTAGCCAGTTCTACCATTGTGTTTTGCACTTCATCAGTAGTGGTAAAAACAAACTCTTCAATTTTGCTATTCCATCTTTTACTTTTACTTACTTCAAGACCAATATAATCAGAGTTTGCAAGCCAGCAAATAAATGACATTAATCTTTCATAGAGACTGCCAATTTTTTTGGGGTTTTCAATTTTAAAGGTATCAATTAATGTTTTACCTCTGCAAATTAATTGTCCCCGCACAGCAGTAGGCAATTTTTTACCCATGGTAAATATAAAGAATGGGTTAAATGACTGAATAGCATATTCGCCGAAGTAGTCTTTAAGCAAACTTACGACATTCTTTCTGTATTTAGTCATTCTGAAAAATGAAGTTTCTTTAAAGTCTAAAATCATGGGTACAGAACCGTTATTTAGAGCGATACATTCTTCCAAAGTTATAAAGTTAATAACACCTTTTTTCTTGTATTTATTTAAAACTTCTAATGTTAATTCACTTATAGCAAAATCTTGACCTTCAATAGTAATAGAAAAATCGTGATGGACAATAGGAATATCATCTTTTGTTCTTACTACATCTATTTCAAAAGGAAGCTTATTTTCAATGGAAGTTTTAATTGAATTATAAGAATTTTCTAGTATGTTTATATTATTAACTTTGCCAAACATGCCTCTGTGTGCTATTGGTAAATCTAAAATTACAGAATCCCGTTTTAATCTTTCGATGTACATAGTTATGCTCCTCTCATATAATTGTTATGTGGTGACAATTATATATTATGTTTTATTATATGTCAACTTTAAGTAGAATAAAATTAATTAATAATCGTAATAAAGCGGAATAAATATGAGTATAAATGTTATATGAAAAGGGAGATGGAATTTTGAATATTGATATTTGCATAATAGCAATATACCTATTAGTTATATTATTAATAGGAATAATAGCATCAAAGAAAGTGTATAGCATAAGTGATTTTGCAATATCAAATGTAAAATATGGTAAAACTGTTATATTTATAACAATGTGTTGCTCCTTTTTGGGTGGGGGTTTTTCATTTGGTAATGCAGCAGAAGTATATAAAAATGGTATAGGAAATATAATCGCTTTATTTGGTTTTAGTGTAGGACAGATATTTATAGGAAAATATGTTGCAAATAAAATGGATAAGTTTTCAGGATGTATATCTACTGGGAGTATTATAGCAAAAATGTATGGAAAAAGAATGCAAATATTAACAGGTGTATTATCTACTATTATATGTTCTGGAATACTAGGTGCGCAAGTAAGTGTTTTAGGAAATATATTCGAAGTATTTATTGGAATTCCAAGTTACATTGGAGTAATAATTGGCTTTGGTATAGTTCTTGTATATTCAACAATGGGTGGTATTAAAGCAGATATCATAACGGATATAATACAATTTGTGATTTTAATAATTGGAATGCCTATACTTTTAGTATTTGGGTTAAACCAAATAGGTGGCATTAATAGTATAGTACAAAACATACCTATTACATATTGGAATGTATTTAATAATAATGATGCAATAACATTTTTATCATTATTTACTACACTTATGATAGGAGAAATGCTAGTGCCTCCATATATTCAAAGATTACTTATGGGTAAAAATTCAAAAGATACATCGACTGCTACTAAAATGAGTGGTTATGCATCAATTCCTTTTTTTGTTATAACAGGTGCAATTGGAATTATAGCATATGTATATGATTCAAATATTAATCCAGAATATGCCATGATTTTCTTAATAAAAAATGTGCTTCCGGCAGGATTAAGTGGACTTATAGTATCATCTATGATGGCAATAGTGTTGTCTACTGCTGATTCGTTTTTAAATAGTGCGGCAGTAGGTTTAATTAATGATGTATATATACCACTTAAAAGTGATAATATAGATGAAAAAGAAAGATTAAAAGTTGTAAGAATAACAAATCTGATTATCGGTGGAGTAGCGGTATCGGTTGCACTTGCTATACCCAGTTTAATAGAAATATTAACATTTTCATACAGTTTTTGGGCACCTACAATACTTCCCATTTTGTTACTTACAATATTAGAATTTAGAATTAAAAAAATAGGTGCTTGGCTTGGAATAGTGCTAGGAGTAATATCTACATTTATTTGGGATATTATCTTGTTAAGCCCATATGGTATAGATGGATTAATAATAGGATTTATGCTTAATTTAGTTATATGTGTGGTAATTACTTTAATAGGAAATGTTACATATATAAAGATAAAAAAGAAGCATACTTAAAACACATTAAGTATGCTTCTTTGCTTAGTTGTTATTTATCTTTTAATAAATCATATACTATTATTGATTGGGAAATAGACAATTTATCATCAGTTGCTTGTGAATTTGCTATAATATCTTCCTGAGATGCAATAGTTGTATCATTAAGAAGTGAAAACTCATCTTTCTGAGCATTATAATAGATATTGTTGGTTAGCCAATTTCCGTTTGGAAAAGCAACTAGATTATCATCTAAATTCATTATATCGTTTCCAAGAGCATATGGGCTGTTTTCAAATCCAAAAAGATTTGACATAGTTGGTAATACATCATACATACCCATTGCTGTTGTAATTTCTTTTCCTATTGTTTGGTCTTTTGACCACATAATTAATGGTACTTTTCTATTTAATTCATATTTATAATAATCAACATCCACATAGTTTGGATCAGATTCATCTAAGATAGTATCATTAATAGGATCATAATTATACATTTTAATATAATCGTCATAATTTAATCTAGCATCATGATCACCATATATTATAATTACAGTATTATCAAGCAAGCCTTCTTTATCTAGTTCGTTTATAAATTCGCCAATTGCATAATCTGCATAGTGCACAGATTTTAAGTAACTGCCAAGGGTAGTATTATCTAAATATGTTGCTATACCCTCCTGAGTTATGCCATCTTCGTTTGTATGAGTATACTTCATAGTGACATCTAAATTGGTATATTCACTTACATCATAAAAAGGAGTATGATTGGTTAAAGTAATAAGAGTACCCGAAAATTTCTTGTTTTCTTCTGCTATTTTCTTTATTTTTTGAACAGATTGTTTAAAGAAGGATACATCTGAAAGACCAAGTCCAATCATATCATCTAATTCATAAGTGTCTTTTGCAAAGAAATCGTCATATCCTAGTTTTTCGTGCATAGCAAGTCTATTCCAGAAAGTAGCATTGTTTGCATGCATGCTAAATGTATAGTAATCACTCTTTTTCAATAATTTTTGAAGACTTATATAACTTCTATTCCAATATGAAACAAATACAGTTCCGTTGTTTATTGGCATAAGAGAAGTGTTTAAAGTGAATTCAGTATCACTACTTGTTCCGGTACTAACTTGTGCATAGAAATTACTGTAAAAAATTCCTTCTTTTGCTAATTTGTTTAAGTTTGGAGTTACTTCTTTTCCATTAAAAGATAAATCCATAACAAATTTTTGTATACTTTCAGCATGAATCATTAATATATTTTTGTCTTTAAATTTATTAGTAAATTCGTTTTTCTGTTTTTTCTTTTCGTTTTCTGCATAGTATTTATTAAATTTTTCTACGGCTTTATCATGTCCAAATGATGATGCAAAAGCAGAATGAGTTGTTTTTATTAAATCATTTAGCTGGTATGTATATATACCAAATCTTGTTACAGTAAATTCTCTGTTCCATTGTTTATAAAAACGTCCAAGCTCTGTTGTTGAACAAGTTATAAAAAATATAGCAAAAGCAATTATTGAAAGAGATAATGTTTTAGAAAATCTTTTCTGTTTTTCTTCTATTTTCCATGCCCTTGTATAGTAATCTCTTTTTATTAGTTTTTTATGTATAAAAGTAAGGTAAAGAGGTTGCCATATAAAAATTAAGTCTTTTATACTAAGTATATTTTTATTAACTGCATCGCTTACTCCTGCAAGTTGTGATAAAGTAGAAAGCAAAGAAAATGATGTAAACGATGTATAGTAGTTATAATATGCAGAATTGACAATACAAACTAGCATGAGTATTATTGATACAGTCATAAAATATCTATATTGTTTTTTTCCACTTCTAAATAAATAAGCAAAAGCCCCAACTAATACTAAAAAAGTAATATCCGCAATTAATGGCCTTAACTCAAAATAATTACGAACAGTAAAAAATCTAAGCAAGCAGCCATTAATTAAATTAGATAATACAAAAGTTAAGAATAATATATTAGTTTTTGTATATTGCCTATAATCAAAATTTTTAATATTATTTATTCCTTTTATAAAATAATTAAAGGGCCTTTTAATGTTTTGTGATTTTGTCATAATACACTCCTTAAAATACCATTTTATTATACCATAAATATAGGGTAATAATCAATGATGTACTTGATTTTTGCCTTTGGAATGGTATAATTAAATAAATGCTTCCATAGCTCAGTAGGTAGAGTACATCCATGGTAAGGATGGGGTCATGGGTTCGATTCCCATTGGAAGCTCCATATATGTTAATGGTAGTCTGATTATATAGGCTATCTTTTTTTGTTTTTCTATATAATTATCCTTGAAATATTTTTTAATATATATTAATATATAAATGTAACTTATGAGGTAAAATATATGGAGAATTTTGACAAAGTTGAAAATGTGGATAATAGCACGAATAATACAAGCAGAAGTGAAAAAATGAGCTTTATGTCATTATATACAAAACTATATAATGAAAATTTTGAAGAATTAGAAAAATTAAGAGAAAAAGAAAGAAAAACAGGGATAATTATATTCGTTTGCATATTTTCATTTCTGGTTTGTGGAATATTATGTCCTTTTTTATTACCGATTATGGCACTTGCTATGTTTATAGCAATAATAGTTATAGTTGTAAAAGCGTTTAGTAATAATAAACATAATTTAGTTGAAATGAAAAACATAAAAGAAAGTAGTTATGTGAGTGATAAAGATGATGTAATTCTTGTAAAAGATAATACAAGAATGAAAGTTTTAAAGAAGGATTCATATAGTTCGGTTTTTAAAGAAAAAATAATAAAACCTATTATACAAAATATACATCCAGAATGCGAGTATATATGGTATAGAGGTATGGACAGATATGAGTATAGAAAAGGGGAGTGGGAAAGTTTTGATTTATATGATTCAGAAGATCAAATTATAGCACCAATAGAAATAGCAGGATATGAAGATGTTAAATCAGAACTTGTAATGTCAGAAGTACATACTCAAAATGAGCATACTGATTCAGATGGAGATACGCATAGAACAACACTATTTCACGGACTTGCTGGATATATAAAATTACCGAAGAATATAGGAACATATATAAAAGTAAAAAGGGATGCAATAAAGTTTTTTGGTGGCTCAAAACAAAGATTAAACATGGACATGTCTGAGTTTGAAAAAATATTTGATGTTGAAGCAGGAGACAAAATAAAGGCAATGCAAATATTGACAGCAGATGTAATGACTGAGATGATTAATATGATTCAGACTACAAAAGTTAAATTTGAATTCTATATAAATCATGATATGATGTATGTAAGATTCCATACAGGAGAATTGTTTGAACCTAGCATTTTTGGAAAATCAATGCAATTTGATATGCTCAAAAAATATGTTGATATAACAGAAAATGTAATTAAAATAGCAGAGGCTATATGTAATAAGATTATGAGTGTAGAGGTTTAGGAGGAAATATAATATGGAAAGTAATAGTGGTATAGCAAAATTTGTATTAATAATGTTTTTTGTAATATTCTTTGGGGCATTTCTAGCACCTTTTTTGCCAATAATATTACCTTTTTTAGGAACATTACATCCAATAGTTTGGGTAATAGCAATAGTATTGATAGTTATTATGTGGGTAGTAGGAATATATAATAAGTTTATACATTTAGCACAAAAAGTAAATCAAGCAGCAGGAACAATAGATGTATATTTAAAACAAAGATTTGATTTAATACCAAATCTTGTAGAAACAGTTAAAGGATATGCAAAATATGAAAAAGATGTTTTAACAAAAGTTACAGAACTTAGAAATGCATATATAAATAACAAAAATGAAGATTTAGAAATAAGTGCTACATTAAATGATAAATATAATCAGCTTATTGCTGTAATGGAAAATTATCCAGAACTTAAAGCAAATGAAGGATTTTTAAATCTACAAAAGCAATTATCTAAGATTGAAAGTCAGCTTCAAGCAGCAAGAAGAATATATAACGCAGAAGTTACTGAATATAATATTAAGTTGCATTCGGTTCCTTCTAATATAATTGCTGGAATGTTTGGATTTAAAGAAGCAAAACTTTTTGAGATTAAACCATATGAGGCTGAAAATATAAACATTAATATATAATAAATTTTTTACTAAGGATGAAGTTGAAACAGTAAATTTTCTGTTTCAACTTTTGTGCGGCTAAAAACAATTTAGGGGGAGAATATGAACGATAAAATAATAGAAGAAATAAGCAAAGAGTTAAATATAAAAAGTGTACAAGCAAGAAAGACACTTGAACTTTTACAAGATGGAAATACAATTCCGTTTATAGCAAGATATCGTAAAGAAGTAACAGAAAATCTTGATGAAGAGCAAATAAGAAAAATAAGTGAAGTATATGAGTATCAAGTTAATCTTTTAAAAAGAAAAGAAGATGTTATTCGTTTAATTGATGAAAAGGGTATGTTAACACCTGAACTTAAAGATGAAATAATGAAAGCAGAAAAACTAGTTGAAGTAGAGGATATATATAGACCATTTAAAGAAAAGAAAAAAACAAAAGCAACTGAGGCTATCCAAAACGGACTAGAACCACTAGCAAAAGAGATTATGAAATTCCCGAAACAAATGCCTAATGTTTCAAAATATATAAATGAGAAAGTAAAAACAGAAGAGGATGCAATAGAAGGCGCTAAATATATAATAGCGGAATTGATTAGCGATAATTCAAATTATAGGAAATGGATTAGATCAAATATAGAAAGATATAGCAATATAGAATGTAAGATAAAGAAAAAAGCAGAAGATGAAAATAAAGTGTATGCAATGTACTATGACTATGCAGAAAGAGTAAAAGATATAAAGCCACATAGAGTTTTAGCTATAAATAGAGGCGAAAAAGAAGGAGTACTGACAGTTAGCATTGATGATAATAAAGAAAGAGTAATTAGTTGGCTTGAAAACAAAGTTGTAGGAAATAGGAAAGAATCTGTTGTTTACAAATATGTACTAGAAGCAATTGACGATAGTTATAAAAGATTAATATTTCCAAGTATACAAAGAGAGGTAAGAAAAGAACTTACTGAAAAAGCAGAAGAAGTTGCAATAGATGTATTTGGGAAGAATTTAGAAAAACTATTATTACAACCACCCATGAAAGAAAAAACAGTATTAGGTTTAGACCCTGCATATAGGACAGGGTGTAAATTAGCAGTTATAGATTCAACTGGAAAACCTAAAAACATATCGGTTATTTATCCTCATGAGCCTAAAAATCAATATGTTCAGAGTAAAGCAAAACTTCTTGAACTTATTGATAAATATGATGTTGATATAATAGCTATAGGAAACGGAACTGCATCAAGAGAAAGTGAAGCCTTAGTTGCAGATACAATAAAGGATGCAAAGAAAGATGTAAAATACATAATAGTAAATGAAGCAGGGGCTAGTGTATATTCTGCAAGTAAACTTGCAATAGAAGAATTTCCTGATTTACATGTTGAAGAAAGAAGTGCAATTAGTATAGCAAGAAGATTGCAAGACCCACTTAGCGAACTTGTAAAGATAGATTCGAAGAGTATTGGAGTCGGACAATATCAACATGATGTCCAAGAAAAAAGATTAGATGAATCTTTAAATTTCGTTGTTTCAAAAGCAGTTAATAATGTTGGAGTAAATATAAACACAGCAAGTAGAGAGCTTTTGACATATGTATCAGGACTTAATAAAAAATCTATTGATTCAATACTAGAATATAGAAACAAAAATGGTAAAATTAATTCTAGGCAAGAATTAAAAAAAGTAAAATCTTATGGAGATAAAGCATATGAACAATCAATAGGATTTATACGAATTGTAGATGGAAATAACATATTAGATAAAACAGGAATACATCCTGAAAGTTATGATATAACATTAAAATTATTAAAAGATTTAGATATTGAAATAGAGCAGATAGGAACAGATGAAGTAATAAATAAATTAAGTAATGTAAATATACAAAGTAAAGCAAAAGAACTTAATGTAGATGAATATACATTGGAGGATATTGTAAAGTATTTAATATCTCCGACAAGAGATCCAAGAGATGAAGTTCCGTCGCCTATATTAAAAAGTGATGTATTAAAACTAGAAGATTTAAAACCGGGTATGAAATTACAAGGTACAGTTAGAAATGTTGTAGATTTTGGTGCATTTATAGATATAGGAATAAAAAATGATGGACTTGCACATATTTCTAAACTTACAGATAAATATATAAAACATCCATTAGAAGTACTAAGCGTAGGTGATATAGTGGACTGTTATGTAGAAGAAATATTTTTTGACAAGAAAAAGGTAGCACTTACATTAATTAAGCCTTAGGCAAAAAACCAAGGCATTCAAAAGATAATTAATAAACATAGGATAAAATAAATAAGTTACATTGTTATATATTTTAGGAGGATTATTATGGCAAAGTTAAAAGTTTGTTATGGTGCAATGAATGCCGGAAAAACTATGGAGGCACTAAGGGTTATATTTAATTATGAACAATTAGGACATAGAGTTTTAGTTGTAAAACCAGAAATAGATTCAAAAGGTGGTAACACGATAATTAGTAGAACAGGGTATAGCAGAGAGGTAGATGTTTTACTAAAAGAAGATGAGGATATATATAAAATATTTATTAAAGAAAATGCTAGAGGAAAAGAAATAAAATGTGTTGTTGTAGATGAGGCACAATTTTTAACTAAAAGGCATGTAGAACAATTAACAGATATATGTGATAAAAAAGATATTGCTGTTTTAGCATATGCGTTAAAAAACAATTTTAAGGGTGAACTTTTTACTGGAATTAAAGCATTGATAGAATATGCTGATGAATTAGAGGAAATACCAACATTATGTTTTAACTGCTTAGAAGAGCCTATAAAAGCTAGATTTAATGTAAGAATAAAAGACGGAAAACCTATACTTGATAATGCGGGAGAAGTAGCAATTGATGGTGAAGGGGTAGAATATATACCAGTTTGTAGAAAATGTTTTAAAGAAATACAAAGAAGTAAAATGTTATAATAATTGAAAAATGTAATATATTATGATAAAATATATTACATAAACGCAGGTTTAGTTTAGTGGTAGAATAGAAGGCTTCCGATCTTTTGGCGTGGGTTCGATTCCCACAACCTGCTCCAAGTTTACGAAGAATCTAACCTTTATGTTTGGTTCTTTTTTTTGTTTACGAAAGGTTGAAAAATTATGTGAACAATGATATAATTACAACTGGAATTATTTAATCATGTGAACTAAACATAATAGTAAAGTGATATTCTTATTTTAATATTTTAAGGAAGGGAGACAATAATATGTCTAGCACTAATGAAAAACTTACTTGTTGCGGAGATGTGATAGAATTGCTTTATCACAAGGGAAATTTTGGGGAACGTTCTTTTTCTTTGTGTAAAACTTTGGTTTTGGAAAATACCCAATGTAATGACTATGGTATGTGGATCCACATGCTTATTGTTGAAAACGACCGTTACCCAATTATCATTTCTGAGGAATGTGCAAAAACTATTTTGAAAAATCCAGAACAAGGGCAGAATATAGTGTATAATCGTTGGTTGGATAGATACAAATAATAGCATATGAAATAAAGAACTGTTTGAATGTGATATTTTAGATTCAAACAGTTCTTTATTTTCTATTTATAACTAAATTACTTGTAGTAATTATAAATTTTATTTCATTCCTTTTTATAACATATAAATAGTTAATAAAAACAACTTACATACTCAATTGATTAGTAAGTTGTTTATTTGTCTTAAATTGAACTTCTCAGTCATTTATATGTTTTAAAACATTTTAATATCATATTTTTTAACAATATTTAATATATCTTCATGTACTAATCCATTACTTATTATGGCTCCATTTACGTCTTGGTCATATCTTTGTTCATTTCCAAATAAATCAGTTACTTTTCCGCCTGCTTCTTCAACTATTATTTTGACCGCTGCTAAATCACAGTTTTTGTGTGCTACACCTGGAAATAAAGCAAAATTAAAGTCACCGTTTGCTACGCACATGCCAGCGCGAATAACACTTCCTATACTAACAGCATATGTTTTATGATAAATTTCATTTATAGGTTCACATATATTATAATATGCAGGATGAGGCATTGAATCTACATGACCTATACTTCCAATATCTTCTATTTTGAGATTGTTAACACTGATTTTTTTGTTATTTAAATATGCGCCATTTCCTTTTGAAGCAGTATATAAATTGTTCGTAAATGGATCAAAAACAACACCTATTATAGGGATACCATCTACTACTAATGCAAGAGAAAATACTGCAACAGGTATATGTCTAGCATACATTGCAGTACCATCTACAGGATCACATACCCAAACATAATTACTTTTTCCAAACTGTGCTTCTTCACCATCAATAGAGTGGTCAGGAAAAGTTTCCTTAACTCTTTTGATTAAATATTCGTTTATTTCAGTGTCCGCTTTAGTTACTATTGTTTGATCGAATTTGTAATTTGCTCCATTATCTTCATTAAAGTATTTTATCATTATATTACCAGCCTGATATGCAATTTCTTTTGCAAATAATAAATATTTTTTTCCATATTTCATAACCCCTTTATATATCATTTAAAACTATACTACAAAAAACAAAAAAAATACTATACTATAGCTTAAAAAATAATAAATATATATTAATTGTTTGACTCAAAATAGATGCTTTATAATAAAAATAGGTGTGTGCCAATTGATAAATTTACATAAATATGATATAATAATAAATGTATGTAAGTAATAAACCTAAAAAAATTTAAGAGGGAGGAATATTAATGTTTCAAATTTTTATAACTGTCGTGATAGCCGTTTTGGTCGGAGGACTACTACTTAAATATTGGGAAAAGATATTAGGTATTATATCGGCAATACTTGCAATAGTATTTTTAGTAGCAGTGTATATAATTGAATTGCCATTTAAGTTAATTGCAGCATGTATACCCAGGACTAATCTTGAAACAAAACTAGTACGGATGTATGACTATTTATTATCTGTAGAATCAAATATTAAGTCTGTTAGGAAAATGCATAAAAAGATTGAACAATATGAAAAGTATTTGAGAGAGCAGAAACAAGAAGAAAAGTATAAAGAAGGAGTAAAATTACTCAAAGAAGCTAAGTGGGTTATTTAACTTAAGGAGGGACAATTATGGGGAATGTATTAAAAAACATTACTGTCACTGCAATGGGAATTGCTTTGTTTGTAGTACTTTCTATGTGTTTGCAAATCCCTGTATTTGAAAATTATTATTTGTGCCTAGGATATGTGGCAATGACAGTCTACTGCTATATAGTTGGTACTACAAGTGGAACATTAGTTGGAACAATAGGCGTATTTTTATATTGCCTCCTTATTTGTGGGCTTAGAGGTATGCCTGGATGGGTAGCAGGAAATTTAATCCTTGGTATAGTTATGGGGCTGACTTTTAAAGTTACTAAGAGATTAAAGAAACCAGTACTAGAATTAATTATATCAGCAATCGTTATAATAATAACAACTGCATTTGCAATATTAGTAATAAAATCGGTAGTAGAGTATTTAATTTATTCTGAACCCTTTATACTAAGAGTTGTCAAGAATGTCTATGCTTTTGTAGCAGATGCGTTTGTAATAGTTGTTAGTATTCCAATTGCTAGATTATTAGAACCTAAGTTTAATTCAATAATAAATAATAAAAATTAGAGCAGATTTCTGCTCTAATTTTATATAAATATAAAATTGTTTAGATTAATGAAGGTTAATTGTTCATGAAGTTATCTTGTATAAAATCATATAGCCAGCCTCCATAAAGTGCATCTACATGTTCTACTATAATGCCATTATCTTTAAAAGTTTTTAAATATTGTTCTTCATCAGGCAATTTTGTTGTAGAGTTAATAATTATTGGAATATTTAAGTTTAATCTTTTTATTTCTTCAATTATTATTAAACCCTCAAGCTCGTTATATTTTGTTTCATCTTCATAAAACGGTAAACCTAGATCTACTATAACTAAATCGATTTCATTTGAATTTTTACGTAAATACCTTAAGCCATCGCAACAATTTTCCATGATTTCACAATTAAAATCGACGCTTTGAGATTTTAAATATTCAATAGCAGTATGAACTTTAAATTTAGGAACATCGTCTATAATTAATATGTTCATTGCGTACTTTCCTCCAGTCTTAGTTTAAAAAGCAATATGAAAAATATTATCACCCGTTATTTTTCTCATTTTTTCGTTGTCTTGGTCCGAAGGTTCGGTTTGCGTCCAAGCATTAATTATTGTATGATATGGACCAGTTTCGAGTTGTTCTGCATTTACTATACAAACTTCTTGGCTTTTATCCTTAATGCTGTTTAAGTATTTTCTCAATTCTCCAACAGTTAGACACTTGTAATAATCTGCATTTCGAAAAGCATTAATTACAAGAACAACTCTTACCATCTTTTGTTCCATATGACTCCTATATGAAGAAAGATTTGTTGAAAAAACTTCCGCTTCTTTTAGCGCAACACAAGGACATTCTGAAGGATCTCTTGAAAGAAAATATCCTCCTGCTACTACTGAATATAAGTTTTGCTTATCTTTTGCACCTTGCCTTTTCATAATTTCTAAAAGTTCAGATACTGTTTTCATTAATATGACCTCCTTAGAATTATCTATAATTTTATGTTTTTTTAATCAATAATTATTGTATAAATAAATTATACATTGCTATAATATTTTATCATACCTTCCGAATTATGTCAATTATACGCTACAAAATATGCCTATGACAATCTAAAACCAACTTACACACTAAGTTAGTATATAAGTTGGTTTATACTATAAATATTTCTTTAACTCATCAATGGTTTTTTCTTGGAATTTTAGAAAATCTTTTGCCATGTTTAAATCAGCTTTACTAACATCTTCCTTATAGTTCTGTATTTTTTTAGTCATATCAATACTTCCCATAGAAATACCTTGTATAAGCATATCGGAGATAGCAGAGTCGCTATTGTCAGATTTAACCTCTTTGTTGATTGACATACCAGCCATAAACTTAGCAATAAATGGATTTTCAGATATTTCTGCGTGTTCTTTTTTTAATATACTTTTTGTTTGTTCTTTCCAAATTTCATATTCTTTATATATATCCTCGACAAGTTTTTTTATTTTATTATCTTTTTCCTTTAAATCATTCATTAGCTTTTTTATTGTATAACAAGCCATTTCTGCATCTTGGTATATATGGAGTATAAGTTCGTTTTTTTCTTTCATAATATCATCCTTTCACATATATTATTTGCAGTAAATACAAAAAAATACAAGTATTTAAAAATATACAATATATCGTTACAAATATTTTAAATAAAAGTTATTAAAACAGTAGAAAAATTTTTGACATATGTGTTATACTATCATAGATAGAGTATATCCGGAGGAAAGTATGAGGGTAATATTGGCGTCAAAATCACCAAGAAGAAAAGAAATACTAGGTATGATAACTAAAAAATTTGATGTAATAGTAAGTGATGAAGAAGAAATAATAGATGAAAAATTAGATATTTATGAGCAAGCAAAGTCGTTAGCATATATTAAGGCAAAAAGTGTTTTTGATAAAACAGCGGGTGAGAGAATAGTTATAGGTTCGGATACTATGGTAGTTGATTTAGATGGTAAAATATATGGTAAGCCAAAGGATAGAGAAGATGCAATAAATATGATTAAAACACTTCAAAACACTAAACATAATGTTATCACATCACTTTCAATATTAGTAGAAAAAGATGGCAAATATAAAGAATATATAGATTATGATTTGGCAGAAGTGTATTTTGAAAATATGACAGATGAGGAAATAATAAACTGGGTGGATACCGGAGAAGCATATGATAAAGCAGGAGCTTATGCAGTTCAAGGAGAATTTACAAAGCATATTGAAAAAATAAATGGCAATTTTTGGACGGTTATGGGACTTCCTGTGCATAAAGTGTATAAGATACTAAAAGACTATATATAAATGTGAATAAACAAAGGAGAAAAAACAAATGGACATATTATTAAGCATAATAGGAATGATAGTAGGGTTAGCACTATTAATAAAAGGTTCAGATGTGTTCGTAGATGCAGGCTCTAATATAGGAAGAATATTTAAAGTTAGTGAAGTATTGATAGGTTTGACTTTTGTGTGTATTGGAACGGGTCTTCCAGAATTATTGCTATCAATAACAGCGTCGGCAAATAATAATTCAGAGTTAGTAATAGGGAATATTGTTGGTAGTAATATTTTCAATATGTGCTGTATATTAGGAATGATTTGCCTTATGCACCCGTTAAAACTTTTAAGAGAAACAGTAAGGAAAGATATGAAAATGAGTCTTCTTGCAAGTATTATTTTAATAGTTATTTTAATGGATACTTTCGGGACTAATTTGAAAGAAAATGTTATTTCTAGAACAGATGGAATAATATTGCTTATGTTCTTTGCGGTGTTTATGTATTATACCCTATATGAATTTGGAGAATATTTCAGAGATAGAAGGGAAAAGAAATACAGAGAAAGAATGGAAAAAAAAGCAAGAGGTGAAGAGGTACCAGAAGAAAAAGAAGAGCCAAGAGTTCTTACTATGAAGGATGTTAAAATGATAGTTAAGAATTTTATTATTGGAATAGTTGGAGCCGCTATGGTATATTTTGGTGCTGAAATAACAGTAGATAGTGTTGTTCATATAGCTGAATTTTTCAAAGTAAGCCAAACTTTTATTTCGATAGCGATAATTGCAGTTGGAACTTCTCTTCCGGAAATAAGCACATCTATTGCGGCAGTAAAGAAAAATAGAGTTAACATAGCAATAGGAAATTTAATAGGAAGTAATATGCTAAATACCTTGTTTGTATTAGGATGCGCATCTCTTACTAATCCTATAACGCTTGTAGATATATCACTTTTTGTCGATTGTTTTGTGTTTATGTTGGTGTGTTTAGTAATGGTATTATTTACAAAGAGAAAAATAGAAATATCAAGAGCAGAAGGGTTAACGCTTATAAGTATATATATAGTGTACATGGCATATGTAATATTTAGAAGATAAAAAGAAAAGAGTAAAATATATTATAAAATATGGGGGGTAAAATATGTTTGGAAAAAGAGCAGATGGTGTTAGGGTAAAAAAATTAGATGCTATTTTTAAATTGATACCATACATTATGAAAACGAGAACTGATTCTCAGGTGTTTTTTGAAGATAGGGTGTATCTTGATAAGGTAAATGAGTATATTAAAAAGAAAAAAGAAGAAGGCGTTAGAATAACTCATATGGAGATTATTATTGCAGCTATTGGTAGAATTTTATACGAAACACCACAGCTTAATCGCTTTATAATGAACAGACAAATATATCAAAGAAATGAAACAGTAATGTCACTTGCAATAAAAAAACAAATGATGGATGAAGCTACAGAAACTTCTGTTAAATTCAAAATAAA
>JAZSNU010000006.1:0-42241 GCA_045536565.1 Clostridia bacterium
TATGTATATTTGCAAATTATTTTTTATGATTATTGTATATTTTAAACATATGTAATATAATTGAAGTATGATAAAGTAGATGTTTTATCGATGGAGGAACATGTATATGAATATAATAGATATAATACCCAAAAAAAGAGATAAAGGAGTTTTGTCAAAAGAAGAAATAACTTTCTTTATAACTGAATATGTTAAAAGAAATATTGAGGATTATCAAGCATCTGCTCTTTTAATGGCAATGTATATAAATGGTTTAAATGAACAAGAAACAATAGATTTGACAATGGCAATGGCTAATTCTTCAAAGGTGTTAGATTTTGAAGGGATATTTAGAAATAGTTATGTTTTAGATAAACATTCAACTGGTGGTGTTGGAGATAAAGTAACTATAATAGCAATTCCTATTGCCGCTGCACTAGGTGTTAAAACATTTAAAATGTCAGGAAGAGGACTTGGATTTACAGGTGGGACTGCTGATAAATTAGAAAGTATAGAAGGATATAATGTATCACAAGAATTGGTACAAGCGCTTAGAATACTAAATGAAAACGGTGCATGTATGATAACACAAAGTGAAGAAATAGCGGCTGCTGACAAAAAGTTATATGCACTTCGTGATGTTACAGCAACTGTTAATTCTATACCACTTATTGCGGCTTCTGTTATGAGCAAAAAAATCGCTTCTGGTGTAGATAAAATAGTTTTAGAAGTTACATGTGGAGATGGTGCATTTTGTGAGACTGAAGAAGATGCAACTAGGCTTGCAGAATTAATGTGTAAGATAGGTAAAGGCATAGGAAAAGAAACAGTTGCAGTTATAACAGCAATGGATCAGCCACTAGGTATTAAAGTTGGTAATACATTAGAAATTGAAGAAGTAATTGAATTTCTTTTAGCAGATAGAGAAACATTAGAAAGTGACAAGTATTCAGATTTAAAAGCAGTAGTATTTGAAATAGTTGCATATATGATGAAACTTGCAGAAATAGGACCAAGTATAAGAGAAAATAAATTAGCTATAATGGATGCAATTTTATCTAGAAAAGCATATGAAAAATTTATTGATATAGTAAAAGCACAAGACGGTCATATAACTAGTGTGTTTATGGAGCATTTAGGGCAGTATGTTGATATTCCAGTACTTCCATATAAAGCTAAATATATTAAAGAAATAAAAGCAGATAAAGATGGATATGTAAATTATGTAAGAACAGATGAGGTTGGATACGCGTTAGTGGAACTTGGCGGTGGTAGGCATAAAAAAGATGATGCTATTGATCTATCAGTTGGTTTTGTTATTAAAAAGAAAAATGGAGATATGGTAAAGCAAGGAGAAACTATAATGCAAGTATTATTTAATGATAGAGATAAATTCGATTTGGCGATAGAACATATTTCTAAGGCAATAAAAGTAGAAGAATTTAAAGTTATAAACAAACCACATATTTTAAATATTATAACAGGAGAGGATAAGTAATGATACTACAATCGTTTGTTGCAATAAATAGTGCAATACTTGCAACTAGGGCTATAAATACAAAAATAGAAAAGGATATGAGAGAAAAAATATTAACAGATGGTTTGTACCATGTTACTACTGATGAAAATGCACAAAAAATAATGGAATCTGGACATATAAGACCAAGTAATATTATTCTTTCTGGTGGGACAAGAAAGTGTTTTTTCTTTGCAGGACTTCCTAGTTATAGAGATTTGGCGAGTAATTGCGCAAGTGAGGCTACAAAATATGAATTTAAGGCAATTAAATTAAATCCAAATAACGAGGAACTTTCAAAGTTTAGACAAAGAAGTTTTAATGATGATTCAATAACTTTCAAAGGAAAATGTGAATTACCAGAAGAAAGAACGCAAGTAGTAGATTTAGTTTTGGATATTGATGAAAAAGGTAATATTTACACAAGAGAAAAAACAGAGGCGGAACTTGAAGAATATGTTCCAAGACCAGAACTAGTTCAGAAAATGCAAGAACTTGGTAATAACAATATGATTAAAGTTATGGGAAAGGCTTATTTAAGAGAGTATAAAACAGTAGGACAGAAACTTTTGAAAAAAATAAATGACTTCAAAGATAGATTAACAAAAAATAAAAGGTTAGAACTTGCGGAAGAAAATGTAAATGTATCAAATGAACAAAACGAGATAAAAGAAAATAGTATAGCAGAAGAATTAAAAAATAGTACATATACTATCGAGGAAGCGTATATAAATGATAAACAACTCGAAGAAAAAGATGAACAGGATTTAAATATTGAAAATGTAAGGAGTTAGTATGAGAGTAATAGCAGGTAAATGGAAATCTAAAATATTAAATTCGCCTAAAACAGATAAAACAAGGCCAACATTAGATAGGGTTAAAGAGGCGTTATTTTCAATGCTTATGCCATATTTACAAGATGCCACTATACTAGATTTGTTCTCAGGAACAGGGAATTTAGGGATAGAGGCACTTAGTAGAGGTGCTAAATTTGTACATTTTAATGATTTAAATAATGATGCCATAAAGGTAATTTATTCTAATGTACAATTGACTAATTACGAAAGTTGTGCTAAAATTACGAAGAAAGACTATGAAAAGTGTTTGAAATCGTTAAACGAACAGAATGTTAAGTTTGATATTATATTTTTAGATCCACCATATGAAGCAAAAGTGGAGGAAAAATGTTTATCTATACTTGCAAATAGTAATTTAATGTATGAAGATACAATTATAGTTTTAGAATCGGATAAGGAAAAAGTATTTAATGAAAGTATAGAAGGTCTATGTTTAGTAGATAAAAGAACTTATGGAAGAGTAATGTTAAGGTTGTATAAAAGGGAGGAAAATATATAATGGAAATATTTACACTGTTAGAAAATTTAGAGGAGTTATTAGAAACAGGAGCAAAAGTACCTTTTTCTTCAAAGGTTATGGTAGATGCAGACGAAGTTAAAGAAGTTTTAGGAGAAATAAGATTAAAATTACCTGATGAACTAAAACAAGCTAAATGGGTAAAAGAAGAAAGACAAAGAATTATTCAAGATGCAAATAAAGAAGCAGAAGACATAGTAAGAGAAGCTGAAACTAAGATTATATCTATGATTGATGATCATGAGATAACTAGACAAGCAATGGCTCAAAAAGAGGAAATAATTGAATCTGCAAATAAAGTTTCTAAAGAAATAAGCATTGGAACAAGAGAGTATGCAGATGCTTTACTTGAAAGATTAGAAGAAATATTAAATGAAACATTAACAGTTATACACAATAACAGAAAAGAATTAAAATAGGTTGATACTATGTAAATTAAGAAGAGAGTTGATATATAGTGGGGAGAAAGAAAACTACAAAAAAGACTAGCACTACTGCTAGGAGAAAAAAGAAAAATGATACAATTGGTTTAGATTTTATTGGAGGTATATTGGTAGCAATCGGTGTAATACTACTTGTAATTTTAGGGTTTGAAAATACAAGTAGTTTTGCGCTGACCCTTTCTGAAATATTGGGTGGCTTGTTTGGTATACTAAAAATAGCTATACCAATTGTTTTTATTATAGTTGGTATAGAATGTATTGTACTAGATAAAGCGATTTATCCTACTAGTGAAATAATTAAAGGTGTAGTATTTGTTTGCATATTATCAGGCTTAATATATAGTTTTGCCTATGATGATATATTTACAACACATGATGCAACTGGGTACATTAAATGGGCCTGGGTAGGTGGAATAACTGGCGATAATCTGGGAGGCATTATTGGTGGACTTGTGACATCTGCTATTGCAGGACTTTTGGGTATGGTTGCAACAAGAGTAGTTCTTGTAATATTAGCACTTTTTGTAGGGTTATATTTCTTTAATATAGGGCTTAGACAGTTTGTTTTTGGAATAGCAAATATATTTATGGCTATCATAGAGTGGGTTATAAATATGTTTAGCGAAGTATTCGAAAAAGACGAGGACGAAATAAAAGAAAAAGAAACTAGAAGAAGAAATAGAGAGCTTGAAAGAATAAGAGAAAAAGAAAGAAAATTAGAGTTTAAGAAAAATGACAGGATTTCAGAAAATGAAGAAAAGCTTATTAAAGAAGGCTCAGCTGATCAGCTAGTATTTGATTTAGGGAAATTAGATAAAGAGGAAAAAGCAAAAGAACAAAGAGATGAGTTCTTTAAAAAGCAAAAAGAGGTAAAAGAGGATACATCTGTAAAAGAAGTATTACAACTCGATCATACAAGACATGCACAAGATGAATCATATATATTCCCACCAATTAGCTTACTTCAAAAACCACAAGGCAGTGATAAGGGAACAGATAAAAAAACAATACAAGCAACAGCAGTTAAACTTCAAAAAACACTTGCAAGTTTTGGTGTTGATGCAAAAGTTACAAATATTACAAAAGGACCAACAGTTACAAGATATGAACTTACTCCAAGTGTTGGTGTTAAAGTAAGTAAAATAGTTAATTTATCAGATGATATAGCACTTAATTTGGCTGCAAAATCAATAAGAATAGAGGCACCAATTCCAGGTAAAGCAGCAGTTGGTATAGAAATACCAAATGCAAATAATGAAGGGGTATTTTTAAGAGAAGTAATAGAATCAGATAAATTTAAAAATGCAGAGTCAAAACTTACTTTTGCAATTGGTAAAGATACAGCAGGGGATATTACTGTTGGAGATATTGCAAAAATGCCTCACGCACTTATTGCAGGTGCAACTGGTTCAGGTAAGAGTGTATGCATAAACAGTATAATAACATCAATATTATATAAATCAAAACCAAGTGAAGTAAAACTTATATTAGTAGATCCTAAGATGGTTGAACTTTCAGGATATAATGGAATACCACATCTTTTAATACCAGTAGTAACTGACCCTAAAAAAGCAGCGGGAGCGCTTAATTGGGCAGTACAAGAAATGGTTAATCGTTATAGTCTGTTTGCATCGAAAGGTGTAAAAGATATAAAAGGGTATAACAAGATAATGGAAACTGAGGAAGCAGGAATAAAATTACCTCAAATAGTCATAATAATAGATGAGCTTGCAGACTTAATGATGGTAGCGCCAAATGATGTAGAAGATGCAATTTGTAGATTAGCACAAATGGCGAGAGCCGCAGGTATGCATTTAATCATTGCAACACAAAGACCATCAGTAGATGTAATTACAGGGTTAATTAAAGCAAATGTTCCATCAAGAGTTGCATTTACCGTATCTTCACAAGTAGATTCTAGAACAGTTTTAGATCAAGCAGGAGCAGAAAAACTTCTTGGAAGAGGAGATATGCTATATTTCCCTGTTGGTGAAATTAAACCACTTAGAATGCAAGGCGCATTTGTTACTGAAAAAGAAGTTGAAAATATTGTTGAATATATAAAGAAAAATACAACTACAACATACGATGAGGATATTATAGAAAGTATAGAAAAGGCAAATAAAAAGGGAAGAGAAGAAGAGGGAGAAGATGCAAAAGAAGCAGATGTACTTTTAAATGATGCTATTGATTTAGTAGTAGATTTAGGTAAGGCTTCTGCATCAACAATTCAAAGAAGATTTTCAGTAGGATACGCAAGAGCAGGAAGGATAATAGACCAAATGGAACTTCGTGGTATTATATCAGGTCCTGATGGAAGTAAACCAAGACAGGTATTAATATCAAAAGAAGAGTGGCAAGAATTAAAAATGGGAAATAGTAATGAGGAAAAAACAGAAGAGGAGAACTAAATAATATATAATTTAGGAGGAATAGATATATGAAAATAACTTTTTTTGGAGCAGCAAAAGGTGTAACAGGCTCTTGTCACATGGTTGAAGCATGTGGTAAAAAATTCTTAGTGGATTGTGGTATGTTCCAAGGAACACTTACAGAGCAAATGCTAAATTATGAAGAATTTCCTTTTAATATACAAGATATAGATTTTGTAATACTTACACATGCACATATAGATCATAGTGGAAGAATACCCAAACTATATGTAAATGGATATAAAGGACCAGTATACGCTACAAAAGCAACCTGTGATCTTTGCTCTATAATGTTGCCAGATAGTGGACATATACAAGAAAAAGAAATAGAATGGGTAAATAGAAAAAGAATGAGAGCAGGTAAAAAGCCTACTACTCCAATGTATACAGCAGAAGATGGATTAAATTCAATAAACATATTTGAAAGGGTAAGTTATAACGAGTATGTAGAGGCGGCAGAAGGCATATCATTTAGAATGATAGATGCCGGACACATGCTTGGATCTGCAATAGTAGAGATCTGGATAACAGAAGAAGGCAAAGAAACTAAAAAAATAGTATTTTCAGGTGATTTAGGTAATAGCAATATGCCAATAATAAGAGACCCAGACCCAGTAGAAGATACTGACTTTCTTGTTCTTGAATCTACTTATGGTGGTAGACTTCATGGCGAAATGAAAGAACAATCAGAGGAATTTGTATCAATAATTTTAGATACAATTGAAAGAGGTGGTAATGTTATAATACCATCATTTGCAGTTGGAAGAACACAAGAGTTGTTATATGAAATAAATAAATATGTTGAAAACAATGAACATTATATTAAAAAACTTGCTGAAATACCTGTATATGTTGATAGTCCACTTGCAATTAGTGCTACAAAGGTGTTTGAAAAAAATCCTGAATGCTATAACGATGAAGCACTTCAATATTTATTAAAAGGAGATAATCCATTAGCATTTAGAAACTTGCATTTCGTAGAAACTGCTGATGAATCAAGAGCATTAAACGAAGATCCAACTCCTAAGATTATTATATCTGCTAGTGGTATGTGTGAAGTTGGAAGAATAAAACATCATTTAAAATGGAATTTATGGAGACCAGAATGTACAGTACTTTTTGTAGGATATCAAGCAGAAGGAACACTTGGTAGAAAGCTATTAAATGGTGAAAAATTAGTTAAAATATTTGGCGAAGAAATAGGTGTAAATGCTGAAATTAGATACCTAGATGCCTTTTCTGGTCATGCCGATCAGGATGGATTAATCAAATGGGTAAATGATTTAACAGTTAAACCTAAAAACATATTCCTAGTTCATGGTGAATATACAGGACAACTTAAATTAAAAGCAGAAATCGAGGAAAAATTAGGAATAGAATGTATAATACCAGAACTTGAAGATAGTTACACAATAGATGATAATAAAGTATGTATTAAACACAAATTTAATCTTAAATATGTATCTGCAAGATTTGAAGTACTTGAATTATTATCTGATTTAAAACTTGATATAGATAATATGACAAATGTAATAAAAGGACAATTAAAACATAATGTAGAAGAAGATGAGCTTGTAGATATTAGAGAAAAACTTGAGCAATTAAAATTTGCAATAGAAAATGTAAAGGAGTAAAAATGTTGTAGTAATAAAAGGGGATTTCTACTTTGAAATCTCTTTTTCTATTTATATAGTTAGTATAAATAATATAAAATTGACATAATTGTTTGCATGTTGTATACTATTATGGTAGTAAAATAAAAATAGCTAATATAATTATTAGCGGAGAGGAGAAGTTTAATAATTTGATTTTTATAAAAGAAAGGAAGATGATTTATGTTTGATGGTGTAGGTAAAGATGAAATTATGGAAGCCAAACGGACAATGTTTGCAAAAAGCTTTTTTTTGATGTTTATAGGGCTAATGATTACGGCAATAGCATCTTTTGCTTGGATTATGATTTTTCCGGGTATTAATGGTACAATAGTTACAATGTTATCAATGCTTGAAATTGTTGTTGTTTTTGTTTTAATTGCAAAAATTGAAAAGTTTTCTACTGGTGTAGCAACAACATGGTTCATCATATATTCTATACTTAACGGTATAACGATATCTAGTATATTTATATATTATGAACTGTCATCGATTGTATATACATTCTTAATCTCAGCAGTAATGTTTTTAATTATGGCACTATACGGTTATTTCACAAAAAGAGATTTAAGTAAATTAGCACCATATTTGGTTGTAAGTCTTTTAGGATGTTTAGTTGTTCTAATTATAAACATTTTTATAGGAAGTAGCACAGTTGATATTATAGCATCATTAGTTGTAATAGTTACAGTGATGCTCGTGACAGCATGGGATATTTATACTATGAAACACAGTAATCTATATTTCATGAATAATGCACACATATATTTTGCATTATCGCTATACTTGGATTTTATCAATATATTCTTGTATTTGTTAAAATTCTTGGGAAAGAAAAAATAAACAATGAAAAACTGAATTACATAATTTGTAGTTCAGTTTTTTATATATAGTTGACTTTTCTATTCTTCATTTGGCATAAAACTATTTAATGTTCCATAGATTGCAGCTGCAATAAGGCTAGATAACATTGAAATATAATAACCAGGAACTATAAATTGAGTCATATATATAATTATAGCAGCAGACACAAATCCTACAATTCCTCTACCAATAGAGCTATCATTTATTCCCGTTATAATTGACATCATATAGTCTAATATAATTATAACAAGGGAACTTAAAAATAAAGCAGGAAGGGATGTTATATTAAAATTTGGTGTAAAAATAGTTGTTGCAGTAAGTATTGCCGTTGCAGATATATATTTTAATACTAATGCTGTAATTCTTGTTTTATCATGGATATTAAATAAAGATTTTCCATCTGTCATATGTAAACCTCCAATTTTAAAATTATCTTTAATATTATTTGTATATTTTTGAAACATATGCAAAAAATATTATTAAAATGTTGGAGGTAATTTATGTTAGTTGTTTTTACAAGAGCAGTAATACTTTTTGTTATAGTATTTATAGTTATTAGGTTAATGGGAAAAAAAGAGCTTTCACAAATTCAGCCATATGAATTTGTAATAATATTATTGATTGCAGATCTAGCATCTGGTCCGATGTCGGATAGAAACATGACTACATTTTATGGCATAGTGCCTATTTTAGCTTTACTTGTTATGTATATGATTGTTAGTTTTTTACTTAAAACAAATAAAAAAGTCCAAAATATAGTATGTGGAAATCCTGTACTTTTAGTATCAGATGGTAAAATTATTGAGTCAGAAATGAAAAAACAAGAGTATATGATTGAAGATTTAATGTCGCAAATAAGAAGTAGAGGAATATTTAAAGTCCAAGATGTAGCATATGCAATACTTGAAACAAATGGGAATTTAAGTGTTATATCAAAAGCAGAAAGTCAAGGCAAACTTCCGCTGAATGTTATAAACGATGGAGAAAGATTAGCAGGTAATTTAGAAATATTAAAAATATCAGATGAAAAATTAAATAAAATATTAAAAAAATATGCTGTAAAAGAAGATGATATATTAATTGCAACTATTGATGAAAACAATAACTTTATATATCAATTAAAGGAGGAAAAGTGAAAATGAAACAAATATTAATATTTGTAATTACTCTTTCTATAATAATTGGGGTTGGAATATGGGAAATAACATATTTAAAAGAGAGTAGTAGTTATTTTTTATCAGATATAAGTGATGTATATCAAATTGCAAGTAGAGAAGATTATGAACTTGCAAAAACAGAAGCGAAAAAATTACAACAAACATGGGATAATATTAGAAAAACATGGGCTTTATTTATAGATGATAATCAAATGGATGAAGTAGGAGATAGGTTGGTATCCTTTGTTTCTTACATCCATAACAAAGATAAAGGAGAAATATATCATAGTTATAAATGTTTATCTAATTCAGTAAATAGTGTAGTAGAATTTGAATATCTAAAACCCCAAAACATTTTTTAAAGACATATATAGTAAATCAATATTCTTTTTGCTCATGTTTACAAGTGGTAGTCTAGGATTACCTACATCAAAACCAAGTAGGTTCATTGCTTCTTTTATTGGTATTGGATTTACTTCGATAAATAGTTTAGAAATTAAATCAGATAGGTGAAGTTGAATATCTTTTGCTTTTTCAGTTTCACCTTCAAAATAATAGTTACACATATCATGTGTTTCTTTTGGCATTATATTAGACAGTACTGATATAACACCAGAGCTACCGATAGAAAGCATTGGAACAATAATATCATCGTTACCAGAAAAAACTAAGAAATCTTCTGAGGCTTCTGACAAAATTTTAATTGATTTTGCTACATCGCCAGAGGCTTCTTTTATACCTAAAATATTTGGATGCTGACTTAGTTCAATTATTACATCTGTATCTATATTAAGACCAGTTCTGCTAGGTACATTATACATTATTGAGGGAATAGAAGTGTTATCTGCTATGTATTCATAATGTTTTATAATACCTTGTTTTGTTGTTTTATTGTAATACGGTGATACTAAAAGTATATAATCTGATCCTACATCTTCTGCATATTTAGACATTTTTAAACTCTTTTTAGTATCATTTGTTCCAGTTCCTGCAATAACTGGTATACGACCATTTACAGTATCTACTGTAAATTTTATAAGTTTTTTCTTTTCATTTTCTGATAAAGTAGCACTTTCACCAGTGGTTCCACATACGACTATTCCATCAATGTTATTTGTTATTTGAAATTCAATTAATTCCTCCATTTTTGAATAATTTATTCTACCATTTTTAAATGGTGTTATAATTGCTGTAATAGAACCTTTTAACATATTATCACTCCTTAAAAAGTATATATATAATATTTTATTAAAAAAATATATAATGGTTACAAAATAAAATGGAAAAAAATTACACAATATAATTGAATAAATTAAAAAGTTTAAGCCAAAATATTAATGTACAAAAAATAAATTTATGATTTAGGAGGTATTTATGAAAGTAGTAAATAGTATTGTACTTGCTTTAATTGTAATTGGTGCTATAAACTGGGGTCTTATAGGATTATTTAACTTCAATTTAGTAACATATATATTTGGTGATATGCAAGCAATTTCAAGACTTGTTTTTGCACTTGTTGGTATAGCAGGACTATGGAGTTTAACTTTCTTTGGTAGATTAGGTGAAGAAGAGTAATAAAAATGCCATATAGAAAATAAAAATTCTATATGGCTATATATTTTTATTGCGCGTTTTCATTTCTTTCAAGTAGTTTTTCTAAAATTTGTACAGCATTTGATGCAGCACCTTTTCTAACATTATCTGCAACAACCCACATATTTAGTGAGTTTTTTCTTGAAAAATCTTTTCTTATTCTTCCAACAAAAACATCATCTTTATTTGTAGCAAATGTGTTTAGAGGATATATATTGTTTTTTATATCATCCATTAAAGCAATACCAGGACTTTTTGCTAAAAGTTGTTTTAAATTATCAATATCAAACTCGTTTACAAATTCCACATTTATACTTTCAGCATGAGAGTTAAAGACAGGTACTCTAACGCATGTTGCAGTGATATCAATAGTTTCATCATTTAATATTTTTCGTGTTTCATTTATCATTTTTTCCTCTTCTTTTGTATAACCGTTATCTAAAAAAGTATCAATATGAGGAAGACAATTGTTATATATTCTATATGGGAATTTTGTAGGCTCTTTGCCAAGGCTTGTTTCTATAAGATCATTTATTCCATTTACTCCTGCACCAGATACTGCTTGGTAAGTAGAATAGATTATTCTTCGTATTTTATACATTTTGTGCAGTGGATAAAGTGCAACAACTGCTTGGATAGTAGAACAGTTAGGATTAGAGATAAGAAGTTTATCATATGCTTCTTTTATATTTACTTCTGGTACCACAAGAGGAACATCATCATCCATTCTAAATCTACTACTATTATCTATAACAATAGTACCATATTTTGTGAATTGTTTTGCATATTTATCACTTGTATTTGAACCCGCTGAAAATAGAGCATAAGTAAAGGCTCTTTCAGGAACATCTTCTGTTAATTCTTCGATAGTATATTCTTTATTCATAAAGGTTACTTTTTTACCTTTTGATTTACTTGATGCAAATAAATAATATTCATCAATGTTTAATTTTTTTTCTTCTAGTACTTTTAAAAAAGTAGAGCCAACAAGACCTGTTGCACCTACTATTGCACAAGTTATCATAAAAATAATCACCTCTGTATATTTTATTATCTACATTATACTCCTATGACATACAAAGGTTGTATAAAATTGACATTTACATAAAACAAGTGTATAATTAGAACTGTAAAAAATATATGGTAAAATTTGCTAATGAAATTTTAAATAAAAATAATAAAATGGAGGAGAATATAATGAACATAACTAACAAGACAAAAGTCACTCTTTATATTGAAGGAGAGCGTGTTGTACCTGATGGGACCTATGAGAAAATGGAGATGGGATTTGATACTACAAATATTCATTCAAAAATAGGTAGTTGTAGGATAGTAACAGAATATGCTGAAAGAAAATTTAAAAATTTTGGAAAAATTGTTGCCTATGAAACAGTGATAAAAGATAAACAAGGATTGAAAAATATCGTTGTTAGAGAGAAAAATAGCAAATTAAAAGACTGCGTATAAAAATATGCAGCCTTTTATCTATCTTTGATTTTCTTTAAATTTATTTATAACATTTTCTATATCAAATGATATTAAGATATCATTTAAATACGAAAGAGAAGAATTATTATCAAAATCAAAAGTATATTTATATGCGTAAAGCAGTTGACTTTTGTATCCAACCTTTTTGTTTATTTCATTAGTAGAATATTTAGGATCTCCAATTACAGGAGTATTTAAATATTTCATATGAGCGCGTATTTGATGTGTTTTACCAGTATGTAACTTTATATCAAGTATCGAAACATTAAGATTAGGTATATATTCTAAAACAGAGTATTCGGTGACTACTTTACTTGAATTAGGTAGGTTTTTATCTACTATTTTTGAATATCCGTCTTGTTTGTTTTTTATAATATAACCATTTAAGATATCATGTTTTTTAGGTGTTTTACCGTATACGAATGTAATATAGTTTTTATGAATATAGTTGTTTTGAAATCCTTTTAAAATTTCTTCGTGACTCATTTCATCTTTAGAAAATATAACTAAACCTTCTGTATTAGTATCTAGTCTATGACATACTTTTATATTATCATTTCTTTTATCTTGTTTTACTGCAAATTCAAATGTTGAATTTGAATTTGGGTTATGACATTCAATTCCTTTCGGTTTATATGCAACAAGTATGTTATCATCTTCATAGTAATAATCTATATGTGTAGGCAATCCTAATAAAATATTATCGTTACAATATATTTCTATAACATCATTTTGCTTTACACTAATATCTTCTTTTTGTCTTATACCATTTAATTTTATATCCTTTAACCTAAATAGTTTGTATATTGCATTTTTAGGCATATTCGGAAAATGGTTATATATAACTTTTGAAATTTTTAATCCATTATTTTTATTATCTACAATTATCTTTTTCATGATTAATATTATATATTAGATATATATAAAATACAAGATATTTATTTTCTTAGGAATTTTTGTCGAACGATTTTTGTTGACACTATATATTTCAACTAGTATAATTTAATTATTATTTCAATAAATTTTATTTCATAGATGTTTAGTCTAATAATTTTAAATCTGCTAAGGAGTTTATAGTGCAATATATTGGCAAACTTAATTCAAAAATATTAGGAAAATATACGGATATATGTTTAACAGATGAAGTTATTTTAACTAATGAAAGATTATATGAACATATATTAATAAAGCATAGAAAAGATTATGAAATGTTGTATTCATATTTAAAAGATATAGTAGAAAATCCAGACATTGTAATTGAAGATAATAAAAAAGAGAATACTCTAATTCTATTAAAAAATATTTCTAATGTTCAAAAGTGGTAGAGTGGTAATAAAAATAGCAGTTGCCAAGGATCAAATACATTATAAAAATTCAATTATAACACTAATGAGGCTAAATGTTAGAACATGGAACCAAACATTAAGGAATAGAGGTCGTATTATTTATTCTAAATACTAGACAAATTGGGATAAAAATGGTAAAATAAAAGTATAATAATATTGATTATTTGAAGTGGACAAATGTGCCATCCACGCACCCTAGTGGTCAAAAGAGATGTAAGATGTGGTACACCTACCAAATAATTATATTTGAGAGTTGTGGTAACATGACTCTCATTATTTTTTGCATTTTTTGTCGAACGATTTTTATTGACACTATAAATTTAAATATATATAATGTAACTATTCATTCAAAAACATTTAAATCATGTATTTTAATTATATAGTTAATTCAAAAATATTTTTATCAAAAAGGAGGAAAATGGATAGCTTAGATTCAAAAATTGATATATCAGATTTATATAATAATATTCAAGAATTAATAGAAATATCTACAAACAATGTAAGAGTAAAAGTAAATTCTGAAATTACAATGCTTTATTATAATATAGGGAAAACAATTAAAGAGAAGGTATTGAATTTTGAAAAGCCGGAATATGGAAAAGCAGTAATTGAAAGATTAAGTGACATGCTTGTTAAAAAATATGGTAGAGGGTACAGTCAGAGAAATATATTTAAAATGGTAAAGTTTTATGATTATTTTAAGAATGTTCAAATTTTGCCGACAGTGTCGGCAAAATTAAGTTGGTCACATTTTGTGGAGATAATACAGATAAAAGAGGAGATAAAAAGAAAGTTTTATCTAACAATGTGCATTCATGAGAATTGGTCTGTAAGAGTATTAAGAGAAAGAATTGATTCTGCATTATATGAAAGAACACTAATATCTAAAAAGCCGGAAGAAACAATTGTAAATGAATTAAATATGTTAGCAAGTAAAAACAAAGTAAGTGAAGAATTGTTTTTTCGTGATCCATATGTACTAGACTTCCTTGATTTAAAAGATACATATAGCGAAAAGGATTTAGAAAATTCCATATTAAATGAGTTGCAAAAATTTATTCTTGAACTAGGTAGTGATTTTGCATTTTTGAGTAGGCAGAAAAGAATTACAATAGATGGACAAGATTATTATATAGATTTGTTGTTTTTTCATAGAAGTTTAAATAGGTTAGTTATAATAGAATTGAAGTTAGAAAGATTTAAACCTGAACATAAAGGAAAAGTAGAATTGTATTTGAAATGGCTTAATAAATACGAAAGGCAAGATGGTGAAAATGAGCCAATAGCATTGATATTGTGTGCTAGTAAAAGTGATGCTATTGCAGAATTATTGGAGCTAAGCAATGCAGGTATACATGTATCAGAATATATAACAAAATTAATTCCTAAAAATTTAATAGAAGAAAAGTTGATGAGTAGTATAAAAAATGCAAAGATAATGCTACAGCAGAGAAATAAAAAAGACTATGATTTTAAGTAAAATAGTGCTTTAAAAAGTTGCATTTTTGGTATATATGGTATATAATTTTTAGATGAATTAAAGGAAATAAATGTAATTAAATTTGAGATTAGGAAAGAAGGAATGAATATGTTTAATGCATGGCATGATTTTGATAGTAAAAGAATAAAGAAAGATAGATTTTGGGCTTTTATAGAAATACCAAAAGGAAGTAAAAATAAATATGAATTAGATAAAGAAACAGGACTTGTAAAATTAGATAGAGTGCTTAGCACATCAGTACAATATCCAGCAAATTATGGGTTTATACCAAAAACTTATGCAAATGATGATGATCCTCTTGACGTACTTGTTTTGTGTCAAGAAGCAATACCTCAAAGTGTTATAATTGAAGTAAGACCAATAGGTGTTATGCTTATGGAAGATGATGGTCGTTTAGATGAGAAAATTATAGCTGTACCAGTAAAAGACATGGTATATTCATCATTTAAAAAGTTAGAAGATTTACCAGTTCATTTAACAATTGAAATGGAACATTTCTTTAATGTGTATAAGACTTTTGAAGAGAAAAAAGTAGAAATTAGGGGCTTTATGGGAAAAGAAGATGCAATAGAAATTGTTGATAAGTGTATAAAAGCATACAAAGAAAAATTTGGAAAGTAGGAACAAATATGAAAGAAAAATTAGAAAATATAAAAGAATTAGCCATAAATGAAATAAATTCTTGCACAAATGAACAAGATTTATTAAAAATAAAATCTGTTTATTTAGGAAAAGATAGTGAAATAATGAGTGTTATGAAATCAATGAAAGATTTATCTATTGAAGAAAAAAAAGAAGTAGGTAAACTTGCAAATGAAATTAAAGGAATGATCGATTCATTAATAAAAAATAAAATGAATGAATTGGTTAACAAAAAAGAAAGTAAGAAAACATTTGATAACACATTACCAGTAGAAGAAAAAATAGGTTCTCTTAGCCCTATTACAATCGTTGCAAATGAGGTTGCAGAGTCTTTGAAAAAAATGGGATTTATCATAGTATCAGG
The DNA here is from genome assembly GCA_045536565.1 of Clostridia bacterium. Classification (GTDB taxonomy): domain Bacteria; phylum Bacillota; class Clostridia; order TANB77; family CAG-465; genus CALXJE01. Next base: position 16,352 of record JAZSNU010000006.1, read on the forward strand.
ACCAGAAATGGAAAAAGAATACTATAACTTTGAGGCTCTAAATATTCCTAAAAATCATCCTGCAAGAGATATGCAAGATACATATTGGACTGATTTAGGTGATGTTTTAAGAACTCATACTTCACCAGTACAAGCAAGAAGTATGGAAAAATATGGGGCACCACTCAGAATGGCAGCACCAGGAAGATGTTTTAGAAATGAAGATTTAGATGCATGTCACGAAAATACTTTCTTCCAATTAGAAGGTATGGTTATAGATAAGGAAGTATCAATAAGTAACTTAATATATGTAATGAAAAATATATTAAAAGAGATATACAAACAAGATGTAGAAGTAAGATTAAGACCGGGATTTTTCCCATTCGTAGAACCAGGATTCGAGCTAGATATAAAATGCTTAATCTGTGAAGGTGATGGATGTCCAACTTGTAAAAATAGCGGGTGGCTAGAACTTTGTCCTTGCGGAATGATACATCCAGAAGTACTTAGAATGGGAGGTATAGATCCTGATGAGTATAGCGGATTTGCTTTTGGAATAGGGTTAACTCGTATGGCAATGATGAAATATAAAATAAATGATATAAGAGTCTTAAATTCTGGCGATATCAGACATTTAAATCAATTTGGAATTAACTAGGAGGCGGAAAGAATGTATATATCAAGTAATTGTTTAAAAAAATATATAAAAGATGCAGATACAATAGATTTTAAACAGGTATGGCAAGAGTTTACTATTCGTTCTGCTGAAATAGATGGTATAGAAGAAAAAGGAAACGACATTAATAATGTAGTGGTAGCAAAAATCATATCACTTTCTAAACATCCATCTAATGAGAAATATAGCGTTGCAAAATTGGATATTGGAAATTCAAAAGAAGTTACAGTAGTAAGTAGTGCAACTAATTTATATGAAGGTATGATTGTACCTTGCGCATTAGAAGGTGGTTCTTTAAAAGGCTTAGAAAAAGTAACAAGTGTAGAACTTGGAGGAGTGCCAAGTGAAGGTGTTCTAGCAAGTGAAAAAGAACTGGGAATAAGTGATAGCCATTTGGGTGTAATGGATTTAGATAAATCATATGTAGTAGGAGAAAATATTAAAAAATATATTCCAATCGATGATATTATAATAGAGATAGATAATAAATCGTTAACTAATAGACCAGATATGTGGGGGCACTATGGTATAGCAAGAGAAGTTGCTGCAATAGCAGGAAAAGAACTTTTAGAACTTGATATCATAGATGAAATAAATAACACTAATCAGTTAAATGTTGAAGTATTGGATAAAGAAAATTGTAATAGATATTCTTGCTTAAAAGTTGGTAATATTACTAAAAAAGAAGCTTCTATTGAAATGAAAACTATGCTATATTACTGTGGAATGAGAAGTATATCATTACTTGTTGACTTGACAAACTATTTAATGCTTGAACTTGGTCAACCTATGCACGCATTCGATAGTGATAAAATAGAAAATATAGTTATAAAAAATACGGGAAATGAAACAGCTAAATTTACTACATTAGATGGAGTAGAAAGAAACATTCCTCAAAATACTCTTATGATATGTAATGGAAATAATCCAGTTGCAATAGCAGGTATTATGGGTGGACTTAATTCTGAAATAGATGAAAATACAACTTCATTAATATTAGAATCTGCAAACTTTGATGCAACTTGTATTAGAAAAAGTGCAGTAGCATTAGGATTAAGGACAGAGGCAAGTGCTAGATATGAGAAAAGCTTAGATCCAAACATGACAGTTCTTGCTATAAAGAGATTTTTAAAATTATTAAAAGATGTAGATAGTGATGTAGAAGTTTTATCTAGAATAGAAGATGTATATGTAAATGAAATAAAAGAAAACATTGTAGAACTTAAAAAAGACTATTTAAGAAAATACATGGGATTCGTATTAAGCGATGAAAAAGTAGTTGAAATACTAAATCTATTACACTTTAAAGTAGAAGTTAAAGAAGATAATTATATTGTAACAGCACCAACATATCGTTCTACAAAAGATATTTCATATTCTGCTGATATAATAGAGGAAATAGCAAGAATATATGGATATAACAACTTAGAACCAGTACCTTTAAAATTAGATTTGATAGTAAGAGAAGGCGACAACAAATTTGATTTAGAATATGACCTTAAAAAGAAAATAGCAGAAGAATTAGGTTATACTGAAATACACACATATCTATGGTATCAATCAGATATGTTAAACAAATATTCAATAAATAAAGAAGAAAATATTAAGCTTGTAAACAAAAAAGATAACAACATAATAAGAGATGATGTCTCTTTATCGTTATTTGAACAATGCATAAATAACTCAAAATATTTTGCTGAATATGGAATATTTGAAATAGGAAGTAGTATTACAAGAGAAAAAGAAGAAAGAGTTCTTAGCATATTATCAGTATGCAAGGCAGTAAATCTTCAAAATGTATATATGACTTTAAAGAAAACGATAAATAGTATATTAAAAGGTATGAAAAATACAGTAGTTGCATTTGAAGTGGGAAAAGTAAACAAATCATACTTAAATGAAGAGTATACATTACTTGTAAAAGTAGATGAAGAAGTAATAGGTTATATTTCAGTCTTTTCTAAAAACTTATCAAAAGATTGTGGTAAGAAAATAGATATAGTAAATGTGGAAATAAATGTAGAAAGATTATTAGAACTAAATAAGAAGGATTTAGAATATGTAGAACCATCTAAATATCCTGTAACCACAATAGACTATACAGTTATTATGGATAAAGAAGATATGTATGATAATTTAGAAAAAGTATTATCAAAATACACACATGAATATTTATTTGGATACAATATGCATGATTTATACATTGATGATAAGAAAAAATTAACAGTAAGATTTACAATTGGAGCAAAAGACAAAACTCTCACTCGTGAAGAAATAGAAACTGTATCAAATGAAATATTAGCAAATATAGAAAAAGGCGGATATAGTATAGTAAAATAGCCAAATAAATTTATGTTAATAGGAGGAGTAATGAAGGAGAAAGAATTAGTAGAAAATGTAAAAAAAGATAATAATATTACTAGTGATATAACAGGCATATTAGACATTATAATATGCCTGCTCCTTTTTATATCCTCAATATATAAAGGAGCTTTTTATAAATCAGACTTTTTATTTCCGAATGTAGTTATTTCAATTCTTGGAGTGGTATATTTAGTATATAAAATAATTAAGGAAATAATGAGTAAAAAAGATTTTAGACCAAGGTCTAAGGTTAAGTTGCTATTAGATTTTTGCATGTTATTATTACCTTTTATGTATCTACTTCCTATAATATTTAAAACATATGTAAGTTTGCCAGATAGCATATTTGAAATGTTTAGATATGTTAACATGACTATAATTTATTTTATTGCTAGGAACAGTAAGAATCATCATGTATATTTTAATGTGTTTATTTTAATATCTGTTATACAAATGATACTTGGAATAGATCAAATAACAACAAGAAACTTTGAAAGTTTTTTAAATGACTTGTCAACAGGATATTTACCTGATATAGAAAGGCTATCAGGAACTTTACAATACGCAAATATTACAGGAATTGTGATAGGGATTGGAGTTATTTGCTGTTTTAATAAAATAACAGAAATAATAAAGCAAGAAAACAAAATAAAGTATATAGAATTATTAGGAAGTATATTTATAATTCTTCTTGGTATTTCTTGCGTTATTCTTACGGAGTCTAGAATTGCAACGGTAACTATATTAGGAATTCTTTTGTTAGATGGGATATTTAACTATATATGCATAACTAGAAAAACAGGTGCTTTTAAAATAGCATTAACAGTATATTCTTTTTTGTGTAGCGGAATAGTGGAAAAATATGTATCTAGTAATAGTGGTTTAAAAATATATGCTTGTATTTTATTATGTTCTTTAATATTTATGCTTGCATATATAGTTCTAAATATTATCTATTATATGTTTGAAGATAAAATAAAAAAAATCAAAAACAGTGTAAAACATATAAATATAATTAATATATCTGGCCTAATATTTATGTTTGTTATATTAGCAATACTTATAGCAACACCTAAAAATATAGTTATTGAAAATAAAGGAGAAGTGGCTACTTTTTCAAAGAGTGTCTATGATTTTAAAGAGGGGAAAAACAAAGTTCAGTTTGAAATAGATAGTTTAAAGGAAGATACTAGATTTACAGTTTATATAAATGCATTAGGTGAAGATTATATAGTTCGTAACTTGGGTAAGTACAACTATTATGACAATACAAGTGGAATTTTTAAGGGAGATATTGACATACCAGAAAAAACAAGAAAATTAACAGTAGATATAGAAGTGCAAAAGGGAAATTTAGAATTTAAAGATTTTAATATAAATAATAAAAATGTGAGCTTATCGTATTTGTTCATTCCAAATGAAATAATGGATAAATTACATGATACTTTTTATGGTGTATATGGAGACGAATTAAGAGTAGCATATGCTAAAGATACTTTTAAGTTGCTAAAAAGCAGTCCATTAATTGGTGTTGGCGGAGAAGGCTTTAAGCATACATATGGTAGTGTTCAAGAAACAGGATATATTTCTAGTGAGGCACATTCGGCTATATTACAATCATTAGTAGAAGTGGGTATAATTGGCACATTAGTATTAATTGGTATATTAACAATATCGTTATATATTGTGATAAAAATGGTGATGCGAATTAGAAAAATGCCATTTAAAGATAAAAATGATGTTATTCAAATAATATCAATATACATTGCTTTACTTTCGGTAGTAATTTTTGACCTAGCATTTTCGTATGCGTTTATGATATTTTTGTTTGGAATATTTGTAGCTATTTTATTGAAACAATATTTATATATTGTTTCAAAATGTGAAGATACAACAAAAGAAAAAAATAGTATTGATTGGTCATATATAAAGATAGTAATTTTATCACTTTGTGCTGTATGCTTATCTTGTGTCACATATTTTTCTGTTAACTCATACAGAGCAAGTTTGATTAAAGTACCAAATAAAGGAGAAGATTTAAAAGCATCGGAAGTAGCGGAAAATATAGCATATTTAGAGATGAAAAATTCACAAGATAAATTTGATATGGATTATATGAAAGATTTAAATGAAGAATATAGTAAATACAAAACAAAATTGAATGAAGCTATTATAAATACAACAAATAATAAAAAACTAAAAGATGAATTAAAAGAAGAACATACAAAACTAATTGTAAGTATAAAAAATAATGCAGATACAATGCTTGAATATGAATATTATGACAAATTTGTTTTAAGAGATGTTTCAGATGTTTATATAAACAACTATATAAATTTTGCGGATATTTATAAAGAACAATTTTCAAATACAGAAGTAGCGTATGCTTTTTATCTAAATTATGTGATTAAATTAACAGATAGGATAATAGAACTTAATCCGTATTCTAAGAAAGCAAATGAAATATATATAGAAATGTGTAATGAATATATAGAAAAATTAGAAAGTGATAATATATATATTCAAAGCGATGCAATTAAACAAAGCGTTGAAGAGTTTAGAAAAAGAATTTAAATGGTTGAAAAGAAAAAATACTTATTGTATAATATTTTTATTATTAAGATTTATACGGTTGGAGGTATAAAGGTATATGAAATTTAATAACAAAAGGGGAATATCATTAGTTACATTAGTAGTAACAATTGTTATTATAATAATACTTAGTTCAGTTGTGATTTTAACGGTGGCCGGCGATGGAATAATAGAAAATGTAAAAAAATCAACTTTTCAAAATGATGTAAAAGTTATGCAAGAGGAACTTGCAACTTATCTTTCTCATAAATCTGCTCAAAACAGAGGTCAATATGATGTGGCATCATTATATGCAGATAAAGATATTTTGAAGGAAAATCAAATTCTTATCGAAGGTAAAAATATAAAAGATATAATTACAAGTATTACAGATGAGTACCTAGACATATTAGCTGTAAAAAATGGTGAATTGATGTATATTGGTCAAGATTTGACTAAACTTGAATGGACATATGAAATAATGTATGGCATTAAAGGTGACCACATTAAAGAAGTAGAACTTGACGATAGTGGTTATGTTAGTCTACAAGATTGTTCAAATTTGGATTTAGTTGATTATAAAATATATGGAAATAGTGTGCAAAATGGAGAACCTAGTCCTGATAGTCCTGTTCAGGTTCAAAGTGTGGGAGATAGAACTATAAATTTATTAGACATTGAACATTTTGCAAATATTGATAATTGGAAGAATTTAAGTGGAACATATGCTTATTATGATTTTAAACTTGAACCTGGTACATATACATATAAAATAGAAACAGATTTAAAAGCATATAAAAATAATATTTTAATGTTTAATAAAAATGCTGGAAGTTCAGTAGGTTCAGTAGCGACAATTATTAGTGGTGGCTCGGAAGGTACAATAGTAAGTAAGATAGGAAAGTTTACAGTTGAAGAAGGTAGTACAATGTATTTAAACTGGTATTGTGCTAATCAGAAAAACCAACAAAATTTAAACAATTTAATAGAAGATGTTCTTAATAATTTTATAATTGTAGAAGGTTCATATACCCAATATAATTTCCCAAGATATGAGCCATATGGATATAAAATACCAATAAATGTGAGAGGTAATAACCTTGTTAATCATTTAGATGTAAGAGAAAGTACAAGTACTGCTGGTAGTTTAACAGGTGCAGAAATAACACCTCAGTATATTAACATGGTAAGAAAACAAACATATGATTATGCTAATATACCGGTTAGTTTAAAAGCAAATACGGATTATACATTATGGTATGAGTATGAAATTTATGATAGGCCAGAAAATTCTTCTGGAAATACAACAGTTAGAATGGGGTTTGGCACAACTGTTAAATCAGTAAACCACAGAACCGAAGGAGTATATAACGCTATATACAATTACACACCGACGGAAGATACAGTTACTAATATTCAAGTAATTGCAAACTATGGTAGTCCTGTACCGGCAAAAGTAAAATTTAAAGTAATGCTTGTTGAGGGGACATATACCTTAGATAACATACCAGAGTTTACGCCTAATGTAGATTATAATATATATTTAGATGAACCACTTAGAAAAATAGGTGATGCGGTAGATTATATAGATTTTAGAAATAAAGAGATTGTAAGAAGTGTTGGGAAAGAAGGATATGATGGAAATACTAGTTTTGGTTTAACTACGGGTACATATTGGAATAGTGAGGGTGTAACAACAGCATTTACACATGCTGTACCTACGGATGCTTTGCAAGATTCGTTGGGAATACCTGTTATTAGTAATATGTTTAAATATTATAAATCGTCAAATATAGATAAAACAAAACCATATATAAGTGGAAATATTGGTCAAATAGTATTTGCTACATTAAATACTACTGCAAGTTCTGTATCAGAGTTACAAACATTATTACAAAAAAATAAAATGATGTATATTTATAAATTATTAAAACCTTCATATTCTAGTATAGAATTTCCTGATATTAAATTAAATAAAGGTGTTAACTACATAACAATAGGAACAGAAATAGCGCCATTAAAAGCTAATATTTTATACTATGAAGATTAAAAAGAATATAATACAAGTCAGTTTATGTAGATGTATAAACTGACTTTCTAATTTATATTATGGTATATATAAAACTTGCTCATATTTGTAGTTTTTTAGCGTATTTTATTGACTGTAAGTGTAAAATAAAGTAAAATATATGGGGGAAAAGGAGGCTTAAAATGGTAAAACCAGTAGTTGCTATAATAGGAAGACCTAATGTAGGAAAATCTACTTTGTTTAATGTTCTAATTGGAGAAAAACTTGCAATAATAGAAGATAGACCAGGTGTAACTCGTGATAGAATATACGCAGACGCAGAGTGGTGCGGACGAACATTTCAAGTTGTAGACACAGGTGGAATTGAACCGGAATCAGAAGATATAATATTAAAACAAATGAGAAGACAAGCAGAGCTTGCTATGGATATGGCAGATGTTATAGTATTTATAACTGATGTAAAAGCTGGGGTTACTGTTCAAGATGAAGAAGTGGCCTCTATGCTAAGAAGGACAAAAAAACCAGTAATACTTGTTTGTAACAAATGCGATAATGTAGGAACACCACCAGCAGATATTTATGAATTCTATAATCTAGGCTTAGGTGAGCCTATGCCAATTTCAGCAAAAGCTAAACTAGGTATTGGTGAAATATTGGATAATATATGTTCATATTTTCCTGATGATAGTGAAAAAAATGAAGAGGAAGAAAGAATCAGCGTTGCTATAATTGGAAAACCAAATGTGGGAAAATCTTCTTTGGTAAATTATATATTAGGAGAAGAAAGAACAATTGTAAGTAACATAGCAGGTACTACAAGAGATGCAATTGATAGCAAATTTGAAAATAAATATGGGAAATATACTTTCATTGATACAGCAGGAATAAGGAAGAAAAGCAAAGTATATGATAAAGTAGAGAGATATAGTGTTATAAAAGCACAGGCAGCGGTAGATAGAGCAGATGTTTGTGTTATTATGATAGATGCCTTAGAGGGTGTAACAGAGCAAGATGAAAAGATAGCAGGATATGCTCATGAAAAAGGAAAGGCTATGATAATAGCAATAAACAAATGGGATTTAATAAACAAGGGTGATACAACAGTAGATTCATATAAGAAAAAAATTAGAGAAAAATTTAAATTTATGTCTTATGCACCAATTTTGTTTATATCTACGAAGACGGGTCAAAGAGTTGAAAAGTTGTTTGAAACTGTTAATAAAGTGTATAAAGCAAATACATTTAGAGTATCTACTAGTATTTTAAATGATGTTATAATTGAGGCACTAGCCATAACACCACCTAATGTAGAAAAAGGTAAAAGATTAAAGGTTTACTATGTTACACAAGTAAGAAATAAACCACCTACATTTGTGGCATTCGTAAACGATAAAGAACTTATGCATTTTTCATATTTAAGATATTTGGAAAATCACATAAGGAAAAATTTTGATTTGGAAGGAACCCCAATAATTATAATGGCAAGGGGAAAAAATGAAAAAGAGGTTTAATATTTGGAGGAATAAAAATGTTAAATATATTTGTATTTATATGTGCATATTTAATTTGTGCTATTAATCCAGCAATTATATTAAGTAAAAAGGTTATAGGAACTGATATTAGAAAAGTTGGTAGCGGAAATGCAGGAACTACTAATGCAATAAGAACTATGGGTAAAGGATGGGGAGTACTTGTTTTTTTACTTGATAGTTTTAAAGTTGTAGTGGCTTACTGGGCTATGCTTTTATTAACAAAGGTATTTGGTGATATGGCAGAAGCAAGTGCTAAATCTTTTTATTTAGTAGGTGCAATAATAGGCCATTGCTATCCAGTGTACTATGAATTTAAAGGCGGAAAAGGTGTTGCAGCAATGATAATTGCCTGCTCATTCATAGCACCAAAACCAGCACTTGTGTGCATAATAGTTGGAGTTATAATTATAATAGTAGGAAGAATGGTATCACTTGGAAGTGTATCTGCAATAGCACTTTTTGCAATTATGATATTGGTGATGGAACCTAAGTATGCAATTGGTGTAATTATAGCAGCAGGAATAATAATATATAAACATAGAGCAAATATTAAAAGAATAATAAATAAACAAGAAAACAAATTATTTTAAAGGGGAATATAAAATGGAAACAGTTATTGCTAAGATTAAGGAAAGAGCAAAACAAAGTATTAAATCTATTGTTCTTCCAGAAAGTGAAGATATAAGGGTTTTAAAAGCAGCTGAAATAGCTACAAAAGAAAAAATAGCAAATATTATTATCATTGGCCACGAGGGAAAAATAAAAGAAACTTGTGATAAAGAAAATATAAATCTTACTGGTGTAAATATAGTTAATCCAGAAACATCAGAGAGGTTTAATGAATATGCGAAGAGTCTTTATGAATTAAGAAAAGAAAAAGGGTTAACAGAGGAGAAAGCACTTGAACTTGCAAAAGACTATATTTACTTTGGAGTAATGATGGTTAAAATGGGACATGCTGATGGATTAGTATGCGGTGCATGTCATTCTACAGCAGATACATTAAGACCTGCACTTCAAATTATAAAAACAAAAAAAGATGCTAAATGTGTATCAGCTTTTTTTATAATGGAGCTTATGAATTCTAAATATAAAAATGCATATATATTTGCAGATAGTGGTTTAGTAGAGTTTCCTACTGATGAACAAAGGGCAGAGATAGCAATTGAATCTAGTGAAAGTTGCAAACTTCTTTTACAAGAAGAACCAAAAGTAGCAATGCTTTCTTATTCTACAATGGGAAGTGCTAAATCAGATAGTATAGATAGTGTTGTAAATTCTATGAACATTGTAAAACAAAGGAGACCAGACATTAAGATAGATGGTGAACTTCAAGTAGATGCAGCAGTGGATAAAAATGTAGCAAGTTTAAAAGCACCACAAAGTGAAGTGGCGGGAGATGCAAATGTATTTGTATTTCCAGATTTAAATGCAGGAAATATAGGGTACAAGTTAGTTCAAAGATTTGGCGGTGCAAATGCATACGGACCTATAACACAGGGCTTAGCAAAACCAATTAACGATTTATCAAGAGGATGTATAGCAGAAGATATTATAGGAGTTATAGCAATTACAGCAGTACAAGCAAGTGTGAATTAATAGAAAAATATAATTGTGAATTAGGAGATGTAATTTATGGAAACAATGAGTTATAACAAAATAAAAAAGAAAAATAATAATATTGGTGTATATGCCTTTTTCCTATTTATAACACTAGGAACAGGCTTAATTGCTTATTCAATAATTAATGAGCCAGAACCTATTGTATTAGGTCAAGACCCTTTAAAAAACATTGAAATATACGAAGAGGTTTCTGAGGAAACTATGAGTAATGAAACAATAAATGTTGATGAAATCACCTGTAAAGTTGAAGAAAAAGCAAGTAGCAGTAAAGAGGGTAATTTTAGTATTAACATGACACTTCCTGTGATTAGTATAAATGGTGTAAATGTAGAAGAAATAAATTCTAAAATAGAAACCCATTATAATGAAAGAGTAAAGGCCTTATCTGAACAAATGAAATCTGCTGAAAATAAATTTACATATAAGGTAACACATAAAGTTTATGAAAACAAAGTTGGAGAAAAAAGAATAGTATCTATAACAATCCACGAAAGAATAATAGATAATGCCTTAGGGTCAACTACAACAGATAGAGTAGATGCATATAACATTGATATTGCAGAAGAAAAATTACTTTCACAAGAAGATGCAGCGATTGAAGTGCTTGGCTCAAATTATTCTGCACTAATTCGTGATCAAATAAAAAATACAGTAATTGCTTCAAAAATGATAGAAGAAAGTAAATATAATTATGTAGTGACAGGGTTAGAACAATTCTATATCAAAGAAAATAAATTTCATATCTTGCTAAATGAAAACGAAGTAGTAGATAAAAGTTATGGCGTTGTTGATATAGAAATAACTAAATAAATTAAAAAATATTATTAATAGATAGGAGGAAAAAACATGAATAAAAATAGTAAGGCGTTTAAAATATTAATTTGGGCATTAATCGCTATGATGATAATACCAACATTTATATCATTAATATATTTTGTTATTTAATTAAAGAAGGGTGATTGTTATAATGAAAAATTTATGGAATATAATAGTGGATTTTATGTATAAATTAAAAGATGTTTTAGAGCTTACAAGTGCATGGAGAGTTGTTGCTCTTGTAGTAGATATTACATTAGTTGCTTTTATAGTTTTTTATGTTATAAGAATTATAAAGCAAACAAGGGCTATGCAAATAGTAAAGGGAATATTAATATTATTTATTCTTATGATAGTAAGTAAAGCATTAAATCTTGTTATACTTGATTTCATACTTACAAATGTAATGACATATGGAATGCTATTATTTATAGTTGTATTTCAACCAGAACTTAGAAATGCATTTGAAAAGTTAGGAAGAAAGAAGATTGTAGATATATTTGACTTTGATGATAAATTGAAAAACAAGCAAATTGTATCTGAGATTGTAAAGGCTGTTGAAATAATGTCATTAAAGAAAATAGGTGCACTTATTGTTATAGAACAAAGTACTAAGATTGCAGATATTGCAAGAGAAGGTGTAGATTTGTCTGCAAAAGTGTCTTCTGAACTTTTACAAACAATATTTATACCAAGAACACCACTTCATGATGGAGCAGTTGTAATAGGAGAAAATAAGATAAAGGCAGCAAGTTGCGTGCTTCCACTTGCTTCTGAAAATGTGGTTCCTAAAAATTTAGGAACTAGACATAGAGCAGCAGTTGGTATGAGTGAAGTATCAGATGCGCTTGTAATTGTTGTATCAGAAGAAACAGGAACAATTTCTTTCGTTGAAAGTGGAAAAATGAAGAGAGATTTAACAGGCGAAAAATTAACTGCTATATTATTAAAAGGAATGGATAGAAATAAAGATAAAATAGTTGCAACAAAAATGAAGGAAAGTATCCGTAGTCAGCAATAATAGTAATATTTAATAGATAAATTCATATATATTATTCATGAGGTGATATATATGAATACTATATTTGTTAAAGAAGTAACCAGTTCTGTTATGGGAAAAAATATAGTTAAATTGAATTTGGTTAATATTAGTGATAATAACTATATTATTGAACTTAACATGAATAGTAAAAAATTAGCAGATATATCAACTATTATACAAAAAAAAGATAACATTCATGTTATAAATAAAAATAATGGAATAAAAAGTAAAATACAAGAAATACAAAAAGAAATAACTTTAAAGAAATTTAAAAAAGATATAAAGAAAATTGTAAACAAAAATGAATTAGTTGGATATTCTGTTATCTTTTCAAATGAATTTAAAAAAAAGTATGTAAAACAATATATAGAAGAGTTACTTAATAATTTTAGCATTAATGAGTATTTATGTTTAAATAGTATGAAACAAAATTATTTAAGATATATTGAAGAATATATCTTAAATAATAATATAAAAAAAGAAAATATTAATGTGTTATTGATTGCAAATGATTTATCTAATATTGACATGGAAATTGTTGAAAAGTTAAATAATGAATATAAAGAGTTAAACATTTTTAGTGGTAATAAGCCTAGTAAAAGTTTTCAAAATAAAATAAAGAAAATAAATGATGAAACAGGAGCCTTTATACAAATTTTAGGTAAAAATAGTAAAGATTTTAGGAAATATAATATTTGTGTTTTTATAGATAAATCAAGAGATGAATATTTAAAATATAAATTTAATAGGAAAGCATGCTATATAGATTTTACAAATAAAGAGAATGATAAATTTAATAAAAAATATTTAAAACTGGAAGAGGATATAAAAAGTAATAAATATTATAACAACAAGATAAGAGAATTATATGAATTATATGGAAAAATAACAGTGGCAAATGTTATTATAGACTAAACAAAAAGAGGTGTTAAACAAATGAAGGTTAATATAGAAACAATATATTTAACGGGTATAGTTATAGCAATAATGGTTATACTTGCTATAATTACTATAAAAAAACTAATAAACACAAGAAGCAAATTTACAACTTTTTTAATGGTTATAGAGGAAATAATAGTTGCTGTAACTGTGATTGGTACTTTTGCACTGGCATATTCTGCAATGGAAGATTATACTTCTTTTGTAAATAAGTATGGTAGTTTAAAAGATATTTTTACATATATTTCTATTTATTTTTGTGCATCTCAAATTGTAGTGCTATTTTTAATATCAATATATAAGGCAATAAATAAAAGAAGAAAATTTATAAAAAACAGAAGAATTATAAAGTAAGAAAGTAACATAAATATTGACAAATGTTAAAGTATGGAGTATATTATATAAAGTTGATTAATAGATATACTATATGTCATATATAGTAAATATATTTAGGAGGAATAAACTATGGAAGAAAAAGAAGCAGTATTACTTACTGAGGAAGGATATCAAAAATTAGAGGAAGAATTAAAATATTTAAAAGGTACTAAAAAAATGGAAGTTGCTGAAAGAATTAAAGTAGCAAGAGAGTTTGGAGATATATCAGAAAACTCTGAATATGATGAAGCTAAAAACGAGCAAGCTCAACTTGAAGCAAAAATAATAGAAATGGAAAATACATTAAGAACAGCTAAAATAGTTGGAAAAATATCAACAAAATCAGTTGGAATTGGTGTAACAGTTACACTTTATGATTATGAATTTGATGAAAATGTTGAATATCATATAGTACCTGCAACAGAAGTTGATGTAATTGCAAGTAAAATTTCTATTGAATCACCAGTTGGTAAGGCTTTATTTGGTAAGAAAAAAGGTGAAGAAGTAGAAGTAGAAATTCCTGACGGAGTTGCAAAATATAGAATAGAAGATATTAAAAAGACTGTATAAATTTTAAGAAACGGAAGTGAAAAAATGAGTAACGAAAATGTAAATGTTAATAACGAAGAAATAACAATGGAAGATATGAATAAACTTGTAGAGGTAAGACTTCAAAAGTTAAAAGAATTACAAGAAAAAGGAAAGAATCCTTTTGAAATTACTAAATATAATAGAACACATACAAGTAAAGATGTTAAAGATAATTATGAAGAATTAGAAGGAAAAGATGTATCTGTTGCTGGAAGAATTATTGGTAAAAGGGTAATGGGTAAAGCTTCTTTTTGCCATATTCAAGATACTGATGGTAAAATACAAAGCTATGTTAGCACAAATGATTTAGGTGAGGAAGCATATAAAGAATTTAAAACTTATGATATTGGAGATATTATAGGTATAAAAGGTTTTGTATTTAAAACAAAGACAGAAGAAATATCTATTCATGCAAAAGAAGTGACTCTTCTTACAAAATCACTTAGACCACTTCCAGAAAAATGGCATGGATTAAAGGATCCTGATTTAAGATATAGACAAAGATATGTTGATTTAATTGTAAATCCAGAAGTTAAAGAAACATTTATTTTAAGAAGTAAAATTATTAAAGAATTAAGAAGAATATTAGATGATAAAGGATATATGGAAGTAGAAACTCCTATGCTTACAACAGTAGCAACAGGAGATGCTGCAAGACCATTTGTTACTCATCATAATACACTTGATTTGGACATGTATTTAAGAATTGCACCAGAGCTTAATTTAAAGAGAATTATAGTTGGTGGAATTGATAAAGTATATGAAATTGGTAAGAATTTTAGAAATGAAGGTATGGATATTAAGCATAATCCAGAGTTTACTAATATCGAGCTTTATTCTGCATACGAG
The DNA here is from genome assembly GCA_045536565.1 of Clostridia bacterium. Classification (GTDB taxonomy): domain Bacteria; phylum Bacillota; class Clostridia; order TANB77; family CAG-465; genus CALXJE01. Next base: position 31,738 of record JAZSNU010000006.1, read on the forward strand.
GATTACAATGATATGATGGATATATCAGAAGAAATAATTTCAACAATAGCACAAAATGTTTTAGGAACAACTAAAATAAATTATCAAGGAACTGATATAGACTTAACTCCTGGTTGGAGAAGAGTATCTATGATAGATTCGATTAAAGAAGTTACAGGAATTGACTTCAACAACATAAAAACTGATGAAGAAGCAAGAGCGTTAGCAGATGAAAAAGGTGTTGAAGTAGATCCTATAAAAAATACAAGAGGACATATAATAAATGAATTCTTTGAAACTTTTGTTGAAGAAACATTAATTCAGCCTACATTTATAATTGATTATCCTGTTGAAGTATCACCTTTAACAAAGAGAAAACCATCAGATCCAAGTTTAGTTGAAAGATTTGAGCTGTTTATTGGTGGAAGAGAATATGGTAATGCTTATTCTGAACTTAATGATCCAATAGATCAACATGAAAGATTTATGAAACAAGCAGAAGCAAAAGCATTAGGAGATGAAGAAGCAGGTGGAATGGATGAGGATTTCATTAATGCACTTGAAATTGGACTTCCTCCAACTGGTGGACTTGGAATAGGTTTAGATAGACTTATTATGCTTCTTACAAATAGTTATTCAATTAGGGATATATTATTCTTCCCAACAATGAAGCCTATGGCGAAGAAAGATTAGTATGGAGTATCAGATTTAATAATGTAAACGAAAGGAATATTGATATGAAAGAAGAAATGAGTGATTTTCTAAAATTAGCATACAAACATAATAAAGTTAAAGAAATAAAAGAAGCATTTGATGAGTATCCGGTTGAAAAAGAATGGCATGAAGGAAAGTTAGAAAATGTTTTAAAAGAAAACAATGTGTTATATAATGTATGCTACAACATTGGTGATATTGTATTTGTTAAAGAATATACATATTCAGATGGTAAAAAGGGAAATAATCATTTCTTTGTTATAATAGATAAAGATAATACAGCAGTTCCTATTGAAAATTTTGGTATGCTTATATCTTCAAATTTAAATAAACTGAAATATAAAGCTAATAAATTGTTAGAAAAAGATAAAATAAATAATTTGAAAAAAGATAGTATAGTAAAAACAGATATAGTATATAAGATTCTAAACGAGCAAATAGTTTTTAAAATTGGAACCGTAGATAATGAGAAAGTTGAAGAATATAAAAAGAGTTTTTACGAAAATCTAAGTAATAGTTAAATATTAAATGAGATATAAATAGAGTTGTTTATATCTCATTTGTTTTATACTTTAATTAATTCAAAAATATTATAAGTTTGGTTGCGGCAATAAGGTGTATATGATATAATATACGAGAAATAGACAAGCAAGTAGGGAGTTTGTATGGAAAATAAAAAGAGATTAATGATAAATATTTTAGCAACTATAATTGCTTTTGTTGTTAATATGGGAATAAGTTTTTTCCTTACGCCTTATGTTGTAGAACATATAGGGGTAGAGGCTAATGGATTTTTTGGGCTTGCTAATAATTTTGTTCAATATGCTCAACTTTTCACTGTTGCACTAAATTCAATGGCCGGTAGATTTATTACTGTAAAGATACATCAAAAGGACAACGAAGGGGCTAGTAGATATTTTTCATCGGTTATAATTGCAAATGTAATATTATCAATTGTTTTAACAGTTGTATTTGGAATAATAATAGTATTTATAGATAAATTGTTTGATATATCGTATAACATGATAGCAGATGTTAAGCTATTATGGGTATTTATATTTTCTAATTTTATATTAGGGATATTTACATCAATATATAGTACTGCTACATTTGTAAAAAACAGATTGGATTTATCATCACTTGCCAATATTATAGGATATACTATTAGGGCTGTTATTCTTATAATATGTTATATGTTTTTTGATGCAAATGTGGTATGGTATATGGGACTTGCTACATTCTTTTCAGGGTTATACTTGCTTATCGCAAATATAAAATATAAAAAACAACTTGCACCTGAACTAAAATTTGATAAATCAAAATATGATTTTAAAGCAATAAAAGAACTTATATCATCAGGTATATGGAATACTATAACTAAACTAAGTTCAATATTATCAAGTGGATTAGATTTAGTAATATCTAACTTGTTTATAAATGCTAAGGCAATGGGGATACTTTCAATTTCGAAAATACTTCCAACAAATATATTGTCATTGTTTAGCACAGTTGGATATGTTTTTGCACCTGAATTAACTAAGTATTATGCTAAAAATGATTTTGAAAAAATAAAAGAACAGTTATTTTATTCAATTAAATTTTTAGCAATGTTTTCTAGTATTGTAATGGCAGTATTATTTGCTTTTGGCCAAGAGTTTTATATGCTATGGCAACCAACACAAGATTCAATGCAGTTATATATACTGACAGTAATATCATGCTTGCAATTAGTGTTTTGTCTGCCGCTTGAACCACTATATAATGTGTTTACGGCAACAAATAAAATAAAGACTTCATCAATTGCATTGATAATATCAAGTTCAACAACTATAATTACTGTTTTTATTGCTTTAAGATTTGCAACAACAGAGATGGCTAAGTTAATTATTATAGCTGGTACAAGTACTATAATGGAAATCATCAGGGTATTAGTGTTTTTACCTATATTTGGTGCAAAATATATCGGTTGTAAAAAAACAACTTTTTATCCATTAATACTTAAAAATGCTGTTTCTGTTATGCTACTTACAGCATTAGGATTTGGGATTAAATCAGTTTTCATACCAAATACATGGATAAATTTATTATTAGTTGTTATTATACTAGGAATAGTAGGTTTGATTTTAAATGCAGTATTTTTATTAAATAAAGAAGATAGAATGAATTTTATTAATAAAATAAAACACAAATTAAATTTAGGGAGGAATATAAATGGATAGAATACCTAAGATAATTCATTATTGTTGGTTTGGAAGAGGGGTTTTACCAGAAGAATCTAAAAAATATATAGAAAGTTGGAAAAAGTACTGTCCAGAATATGAAATTAAAGAATGGAATGAAGATAATTTTGACATAAACAGTAATAGGTATGTTAAAGAGGCTTATGAAGCAAAAAAATATGCATTTGTTACTGATTATGTAAGACTTTATGCTTTATATAACGAAGGCGGAATATATATGGATACTGATGTTGAAGTATTAAAACCGCTAGATGAATTTTTAAAACATCATGCTTTTTCTAGTTTTGAAAATAATGATTCTATTCCAACTGGACTTATGGCATCAGAAAAAAATGGGGAATGGGTAAAGAACTTACTGGATGAATATACGGATTTGTCTTTTATAAAAGAAGATGGGAGTTTTGATACTACAACTAATGTTGTAAGAATAACTAATTTAACTGAACAAAAATATGGATTAGTAAGAAAGTCTTCATACCAAGATTTAGGTGCTGTTACATTGTATCCTCATGAATATTTTTGTCCAAAGGATTGGGAAAGTGGTAATATATATGTTACAGAAAATTCTTATGCAATACATCATTTTAATGGTTCATGGCATACAAAAACGGATAAAAAATATGTTAAACTTAGAAGAAAACTAATAGAAAAATATGGTTATGAAAAAGGTAAAGAAAAATTCTTAAAAATAGTAAATAGAAATGTTAAAATTAAAAATATGATAAAGAAACCTTTTAAAATATTATTATCATTTTTTTCAAAATAGAGAGGAGAATATATATGAAAAAGGTAATGCTAGTTTTTGGTACTAGACCAGAGGCGATAAAAATGTGTCCATTAGTAAATGAATTAAACAAAAGAGAGAACATTGAAACAGTTGTGTGTGTAACGGGACAACATAGACAAATGTTAGATCAAGTTTTACATACTTTTAATGTTGTTCCTAAATATGATTTAAACATAATGAAAGAAAAACAAACTTTATTTGATGTGACTGTAAACATATTAAATAATATAAAAGAGGTGCTTGATATAGAGAAACCAGATGTGGTATTGGTACACGGTGATACAACTACAACATTTGTAACTGCACTAGCATGTTTTTATCTTCAAATACCAGTAGGACATGTTGAAGCGGGGCTTAGAACATATAATATATATTCACCGTACCCTGAAGAATTTAATAGACAAGCAGTAGGAATAATAGCTAAATACAATTTTGCTCCAACGATTGCTTCTAAGAATAATTTAGTTAATGAAGGTAAAGATGAAACTACAATATATGTGACTGGAAATACGGCTATTGATGCTTTAAAAACAACAGTTAAAGAAGATTATAATCATCCTGAATTAGAGTGGGCAAAAGATAGCAGACTTATAATGCTTACTGCTCATAGAAGGGAAAATTTGGGAGAGCCTTTAAAGAATATTTTTAAGGCTATAAGGAGAATAGTAGAAGAATATGAAGATATAAAAGTAATATATCCAATTCATATGAATCCGATAGTAAGAGAAACAGCACAAGAAATATTAGGTAATAATGATAAAATAAGAATAATAGAACCTCTTGATGTATTAGATTTTCATAATTTCTTGGCTAAATCGTATATGATATTAACGGATAGTGGTGGAATACAAGAGGAAGCACCATCTCTTGGCAAACCTGTGTTAGTTTTAAGAGATACGACAGAAAGACCAGAGGGAGTAGAAGCCGGTACACTTAAATTAGTTGGTACAAACGAAGATACAATATATAATGAATTTAAGAAATTACTTGATGATAAAACTGAATATATGAATATGAGTAAGGCTTCAAACCCATATGGAGATGGATTTGCATGTAAGAGGATAGCAGATATATTAGAAAAAGATATTTAATTATTAAACAATGGAGGATAAAATATGAATGATAAAATTTCAATAATTGTCCCTATATACAATGTAGAACAATATATTAGAAAATGTATAGAAAGTTTGATGGGTCAAACATACAAAAATATTGAAATAATTTTGGTAGACGATGGAAGTAAAGACAATAGCTATGAAATTTGTAAAGAGTATGCAGAGAAAGATGGTAGAATTAAATTAATACACAAAGAAAATGGTGGACTTTCAGATGCTAGAAATGTGGGAATAGAAAATGCAACTGGTGAGTATATAACTTTGCTAGATAGTGATGATTGGTTTAGTTATAATTTTTGTGAGATTATGCTTAAGGAAATAAAAGAACAAAGTGCAGATATTGTTATGTGTGAAATGGAGCCGGTTTATACCGATGATTATAGTTTTAATATACCAAATGATTATACTAAACAAAACTATTCTAATTTGGAAGCACTTGAAAAGTTTGAAGATACACTTCATGTAGTTGCACAGGCTAAATTATATAAAAGAGAAATGTTTAATGAATTAAGGTATAAAGTGGGTAAAATACATGAAGATGAATTTATGTTTCACAGAATGTTATTTCAAGCAAAAAAAATATGCTGCTTAAATCTTAAACTATATGCATATAGACAAAGAGAAAATAGTATAACGACTTCAAAATTTAATGTTAAAAGATTACATGGTGTTGAGGCGCTAGAAGATAGAATAGAGTTTTATGAAGAAAAAGAATTAACAAATTTGAAAAACAAAACAGAAGCAATTTATATGTTTTTAATGAAAAAATATATAAAAGTTTTAAATGAAAGTGATATAGAGGAAAAGGAAAAATACATTAAAGAATTAGAAGTAAAATTAAAAGATTACTATAGAAAGTGCAAAAAGACAAAATATTTATCTTTTAAATTTTATATTTTTTCAAAGTTGGCTGCTAAATCAGATAGACTATTTAAATACTATGTATATAAATAATAGGGGGAATATGAGTGGTAAAAATAAGTGTAATTGTTCCAATATATAATAGTGAAAAATATTTAAGAAAGTGTTTAGATTCATTAGTTAATCAAACATTAAAAGATATAGAAATAATATTAATTAATGATGGAAGTAAGGATGAGTCTGAAAATATAATTAAAGAATATCTTGAAAAATATGATAATATAAAATACATATACCAAGAAAATGCAGGACAAGCATGTGCAAGAAACAACGGAATTAAGGTAGCAAAAGGAGAATATCTTGCATTTTTAGATAGTGATGACTATCTTAGAGAAGATGCTTATGAAATATTGTGGAGACAAATAGAAGAAAAAAAATGTGATATACTTTGCTTTAATTATTATACAGATAGAGAAGATATAATTGAAAAAAATGGAGAATATGCAATAAATCCAGAAGATGTAGTTAAAAAATATATTATCAATGAGGCATCCCCTTGGAGTAAAGTAGTAAAAAAGGATATATTTATAAAAAACAATCTTGGATTCTTGGAAGATCATATATATGAAGATTTAGCACTTATTCCTACATTATCACTATATACTAAAAAAATAGAATATATTAATGAGTGCCTTTATTATTATAATATACATGATGCATCTACTATGAGACAAAAAGCATTTAGTAAGAAAATGTTAGATATATATGATGTAATGGAACATCTATATAAAATTTTCTCTGAAACAGAGTATAGTGAAGAATTAGAATATTTATATATCGAACATTTACTTCATGGGGCTGGGCTTAACTTCTTAAAATATGAAGAGGGAAGGCTAGAGCTTAAAAAAATAGGAAAAATAATAAAGAAAAAATTCCCTAAATGGAGAAATAATATTTATTATAAAAAACAATCTATAAAATATAAAATAGTATGTAATTTGTTATATTATAATAAATATGATTTTATAAAAAAACTTTTGAAAATAGGAAGGTAATAATGAATAGAATATTATTTGTTGTTGATGAAAGAAAAATAGGTGGAGTAAGTATACTTTTAGAGGATTACCTTAAAAATATATCATTAAAAGATAAAAAAGTAACAGTACTAGTACTCCACAATAATGGTGATAGGTTACAAAATTTACCTAATGGAATTGAAATTAAATATATAGATAATGAATTAAAGGTAGTAGATTTTTCTTTGAAAGAACTTTTAAAAAGGAGAAAATATATGTATGCCTTTAAAAAATTACTAATATCTTTTTATATTAAGACAGGATATATAAAAAAATACATTTCAAAAATTAGAAAAAAATATAAAATAGAAAATTACGATATAGAAGTTGGCTTTAAGGATGGATTTTGTCATTTATTTACCGCTTTCGGAGATTCAAAGAAAAAAATAGCATGGATTCATAATGATTATACATTAAATAATTTTATTAAAAAATATGATAAAACTTTTTATAATGTATTTGAAAAATACGACAATATCGTTGCTATATCTAATGAAATAAAAGAGCACTTTAACAATATATATAATAATCAAGATAAGACAGAGGTTATTAATAATTATATAGATGAAAATAAAATAAAAAACATGGCAAGTGAAAAGTGTGATTTAAAGATTGATAAAAACAAAATAAACATGTTATGTATTGGTAGATTATCATATGAAAAAGGATATGATAGATTATTAAATGCTCTATGTAAATTAAAAAAAGAAAAGCCAAATATAAATGATGGGATATTTATTAATGTAATAGGCGATGGGGAAGAGTTTGAATCTTTAAACACTACTGTAAAAGAATATGGTCTAGAAAGTATTATAACATTTATGGGTAGAGATAATAATCCATATAAATATATTCCTAATTTTGATATGGTACTTATACCTTCAAGATATGAAGCATATTGTTTAGTTATGATAGAGGCATTAATAAATAAAGTACCTATTTTAACAACTGCCGTAGCAAGTGTAGATGAAATAACTAATAATGGAAAATATGGTATGGTTATGCAAAATAGTGAAGAAGGAATATATAATGCTTTAAAAGAAATATTAAGTAATAAAAAAATAATAGATGAATATAAAGAAAATGTTAGTACATATTCATATAAAGAGAAAAATATAGAAATTTTAGATAAAGTTAATAAATTATTGGAGATTAATTAAATGAAAAAAATTATAAAAATATTCGAAGATATAAATATTAAAAATTTACTGTTGATATTTTTAATTATACAACCTTTTTTGGATATATATCTTAAAGTTGTTGGTGAAAAACTTGATATATTTGGTTTTTCGCTAACTACCCTTATAAGAGTTATCTTTGTATCGGTAGTTTTAATATATATTTTATTAAAAAAGAAAAATAAAAAAGATTGGATATTAGTTGGATCATATTTAGGATTAGTCGCAATATATTCAATTATACATATATGTAGTGGACAAAAGTTTGTTAATAATTATAGACTAGAAAATGTAAGATATATAATTACAGAATTATTATATATTTTAAGATTAACATTACCAGTATTACTTTTGTTTTGCCTTTATAAAGAGGGAACTGATATAAAAAAGACAACTAAATATTTAGCAATAACTGCTATATTAATTAGTTTAATAATAGTAATAACAGATATTTTTAAAGTGTCTTTTGTTGCATATTCATTAGATTATACGATGGTAAAGGATAATATTTTTTCTTGGTTTACAGATGGATATAAAAAGTTTGAATATAATGAACTAACTGCCAAAGGCTGGTTTTATGAGGCAAATTCAATTAGTGCATTATTAGTGTTTACATTTCCAATTTTGTTATATAGTGCTATGAAATTAAAGAAATGGTATTATTATGCAGGGATACAAATACAAATTGTTGCAATGCTTATGTTAGGAAGTAGAACTGCCTCTTATGGATGGATACTAGTATATATAGGGTATATATTTTTCTATTTAATGTATAATGGGGTTAAAAAGAGAAAATACGATTATAAATTTTTGATTATAAGTGTAACTATTATAATATTTTCTAGCATATTATTAAACTATTCTCCAATAAGAGTTAGACAACTAAATAACGAGCAGTATAGGGCAAGTTATAATGAGAATGTCCAAAAAATAGAAGAAAGTATTGAAGGAACAGAGCAGTATTTTATAAATGATATTATAAAGCAAGTTGTTTATGAAAATGGCGATCCTATGTTATATGTAGATGCTATAAATAAAGGGATTATAAAAATTAGTGATAAATATTCTCACGAGGAAGTCAAAAAACTTATAGAAAACAATGATGTAAATGGATTAAGGCGTTATATAATAAATGAGTATTTATATACTAACTACAATACTAATTATATTTCCGAGTTCTATATACTAAAAGCTTTGAGGTATGATGAAGATCCAGAATTTTGGCTTAATGTCTTTAAAATGTCGTTTGATACAAAAGCAGACAACAGGGAACTTGAAAAATTGATAATTAGAAGACTAAAATATAATAATGATAATACAGTTATGGATACATTATTTGGCTTAAATGATTCTGTATTAAAATCAAGAGGTTTTGTTGTTGAAGCGGATTTTTACAATCATTATTATACAATTGGTGTTATAGGGATGATAATACTTTTTGGACCATATATTATATGTTTAGGATACATAGGAATTAAAATACTAAGAGATTTAAGAAACAAATTTACAATGGGTAATGTTATGTATGGTTTAGCGATAGTAGCAGCGCTAGGAATGGGATATTTAAGTGGACATCTAATTGATGAATATATAACATCACTATTACTTATGTACATATTAGCATCTTTAATGTTAAATATTAGTGAAGATACGGAGGGATTACAATGAAAAAATTATCAATAATTGTTCCAGTATATAATACTCAAAACTATATATCCAAGTGTTTGGATAGTTTAGTACAACAAACACTAGAAGATATAGAAATAATTGTTGTAAATGATGGTAGTCCTGATAATAGTGAACAAATAATAAAAGAATATGAAAAATCATATCCAAATATAATTAAATATATCAAAAAGGAAAATGGTGGTCTTTCTGATGCCAGAAATGCCGGTATAGCCGCTTCAGAAGGAGAGTATATAGGATTTGTAGATAGCGATGATTATGTAGAAAAAGATATGTTTAAACTTATGTATGAAAAAGCAAAATCTAAGGATTTTGATGTTGTTGCCTCAAATGTTTTATTAGTATACGAAGATACTAATAAAGATAATGAAGAAATATCATCTGCTATATTACAAGATATTTTTGACATAGAAAAAATAAAAGAAGTCATGACTTATATATATCCTGTTGCATGTAATAAAATATATAAAAGAAAATTCTTTGATAAAGTTAAGTTTAAAAAGAATATATGGTTTGAAGATGTAGAATTTATGCTAAGACTTTTTCCATATATTAAAACTATCGGAGTAGTAAATAAACCATTATATAATTATTTACAGAGAAGCGATTCTATAACATATACTTTTAATGGTAAATTATATGATTTTATAAATAATATGGAAGGAATAATAGATTATTATAAAGCTAATAATTTTTATGATGAATATAAAGAAGAATTAGAGTATTTATATGTTAGGTATGCATTTGCTACATTTATGAAAAGACTTGCAAAAACAAAGAGTATAAAAAAATATATAGAAGGATATAAATATGCAAAAATGAAAGTTAATGAAAAATATCCTGATTATAAAAAGAATAAATATTTAAA
>JAZSNU010000008.1:0-22914 GCA_045536565.1 Clostridia bacterium
TATTTATTTTTTCCTTTTTTTAGTATATAATGTAAAAAACATCAAATAATAAATATATATTTTAGGAGGTTGTTATGGTTATTTCATTTTTTGAAGTTACTGATATAGAGAAAAAAGAATTTGATAAAGTTTTTAATAGACACAACAAAGCAAGATTTTTTGAAGAACCTATTCAAAATGTAGATTATGAAAAATACAAAGATAGTGATGTTATATGTGTATTTGTTCATTCAAAATTATCAAAAGATGTTATTGATATGTGTCCTAACTTAAAAATGATTGCTACGCGTTCAACAGGAACAGATCATATAGATATGATGCATGCAAATGAACACGGAATCCGCGTAATGAATGTCCCTTTATATGGTGAAAATACAGTTGCTGAACATACCTTTGCATTAATACTTTCATTATCCAGAAAAATTCACGAATCGTATGTTGCTACTACCAATGGAGATTTTTCAACTGATGGCCTTATGGGATTTGATTTAAGAGATAAAACAATCGGTATTATAGGTGGTGGACGAATTGGACTTCATGTAGCAAGAATGGCTAGAAGTTTTGGTATGCATGTTAGAGTTTATGATATAAAACAAGATGAATTTTTAGCAGAAATAATAAATTTCAAATATGTATCTTTAAACGAACTATTAGAAGTTTCTGATATTGTATCTTTACATGTACCATCAAACAAATATACACATCATATGATAAATAAAGAAACTCTTGACCATATGAAGCATGGCTCTATTTTAATAAATACAGCAAGAGGTGATTTAGTAGATACCAAGGCTCTTATATCTAGTTTAGAAAACGGAAAAATATATGGTGCAGGTCTTGATGTATTAGAGGGTGAAGAATTACTTATAGAAGAAAATATGTTTAATTCACCTATTAAACAGGCTTCAAAAGTTATAGAAAATAACAAAAAACTTACTGAACTACCAAATGTAGTTATAACTCCTCATAATGCTTTCAATAGTATCGAAGCAGTTCAAAGGATTATAGCAAAAACTATTGCAAATATTAATGAAATAGTTGTAGATTAATAATAAAACAAAAAAGCAAACAACATTAGGTTATTTATTTTATATAAATAGCCTTTATTGTTTGCTTTTATATATTGCAATAATATTTTTATTTAAAAGTTACAGGTTGCATAAAGAATTCACCTAAGTCTTGCATATCTTTTAAGAATGCTTCTTTTTCTCTTTGCCAGAAAGAAGTTCCAACTGTTTCTGCTTTTTCCATTACCTCTTCACAAGTTGGTTTTAACATTAAATCTTTTTTACCAAATGTAACTGGTTGTAAAAAGAATTCTCCTAATTCTTGCATATCCTGTAAAAATAATCTCCACTCTCTTTTCCAAAAACCTTCCATAATATCCTCCTCATCTGTTACTCTATGATAGAAGTATAACATTAATATTTTTATATAACAATACATGTTACATTTTTTTAACACAAATAATATATTTTTGATATAATTGTATAATAAAAATATATTATATTATATTATATTATACAATTATATTACTTACTACTTAAAAATTTCTCTACAATACTCTGAATATCATTTAATTTAACCATTTTTATATTGTATTCATCTTTTAAATTTTCTAACTGCCTTTTTGGTGCATATATTTTCTTATACCCAATCTTTTCTAATTCTTTAAGCCTTTTTTCTATATTAATTACATTTCTAACTTGTCCATTTAATGCTATTTCTCCTAAAAACACACTATCTTTTGATATAGGTATCCCTTTATAACTTGAAATTATAGCAAAAGCAATGGCAATATCTGCTGCTGTTTCTGATACCTTCATTCCGCCAATTACATTTACATATATATCTTGTGTACCTAGACTAATACCGCACATTTTTTCTATTACAGCAATTATCATATTTAGCCTGTTAAAATCTACTCCATTAGCTACTCTTCTAGGTATATTGTAATATGAATGTGTAGTTAAAGCTTGTATTTCTATTGCAAGTGTTGAATTTCCTTCAAGTATTGCAGTAGTTGCTGTTCCAGGGAGTGCTATTTCTTCTCTATTTAAGAATATTTCAGACATATTGGCAACTTCAACTAGTCCTTCTTCTTTCATCTCAAATATTCCTATTTCATTTGTAGATCCAAATCTATTCTTTACTCCTCTTAAAATTCTATGACTTAAAAATCTTTCGCCTTCAATATATAGCACAACATCTACCATATGTTCTAGTAATCTTGGACCTGCTATATTACCATCTTTTGTAACATGTCCTATTACTATCATACTAATATTTTTACTTTTAGCGATATTCATAAGTCTTGCTGTCACTTCTCTTACCTGAGAAACGCTTCCAGGCACCGATGATATTTCATCATCATACATAGTTTGAATAGAATCAATGATGCAAAACTTAGGCTTTTGTTTTTCTATTTGAGTTTCTATTTCATTTATATCAGTTTCTCCCAAAAATAGAATACTATCTCCATTTACTTTTAATCTATCGGCCCTCATTTTAATTTGAGAATCCGATTCTTCTCCCGACACATAAAGTAAATTTCCATACTTGGTTAAATTATTGCATATTTGTAAAACTAATGTTGATTTACCTATTCCAGGCTCTCCTCCTAAAAGTATAAGTGAGCCATCTACTAAACCTCCACCTAATACCCTATTTAATTCTTCGTATCCAGTATCAATCCTTTTATTTTCAATATTCTCTATATCATTTAATTTTTTAACAGTACTTTCCCCCACTTTATATTTGGTAGTTATTCCTTTACTATTTGTTTGTTTGATTTTCTCCTCTACAAAACTATTCCACTCATTACAAGCAGGACATTTTCCAAGCCATTTTGCACTTTCATATCCACATTCCTTACAAAAAAACACTATCTTTTCTTTTGCCATATTTTGTTCTCCTTTTTTGCTATATTAAATCTTTTTTCTTTAAATATATCCATGTTAAAACAGTTGCTATTATACATACTCCCATTACAATCCAAAAACCTATTACACCTGTTGCAAATGGAAACACTACATTCATTCCTAATATACTTGCTATAAGGGTTGGAATTGATATAAGAATTGTGATTGATGTTAAAAATTTCATTACTAAATTAAGATTATTTGACACCATTGTTCCAAATACTTCTATCATACCATTTAATATTTCACCATAGGTTGTAACCATTTCCATTGCTTGTCTATTTTCTATTGCAGCATCTTCTAGTATATCTTCATCCTCCTCATATAATTTAATTATTTTTCCTCTTTTTAATCTTTCCATAACTGATTGGTTAGATTTTAAAGCGGCATCAAAATATATCATACTTTTTTGAAAATGTATTAATTTTACAAGTTCTTTATTTTGCATTGTTTGTTCAATTTGATCCTCAAATTTTTCTATATCTCTATTTATTATATCTAGGAATTTTATATATTCTTCTGCTACTTTATACAAAACTTGAAATACAATTCTAGACTTTTTATATGTAGCAAATTCTCCAAGTATAATCCTAGAACTAGTTATATTTTTTAAAACATCCAATTTTTCAGATGATACTGTAATTATATAATCATCTCTTACTATTATCATACCAAGAGGTATTGTTGTATATCTTCTTACCTTTGTAGATTTTGCAGACCTTTCTCTTACAGGTACATTTATTGATACAAGTATTTGATCATCCTCGATGTCTATATGAGATCTTTCTTCAATATCTAATGAATTCTCTATAAATGTTCTATCTGCGCCTGTTGCTTCTATAACACGATTTATTTCTTGCGCAGTAGGTGCATACATATTAACCCAAACACCCTTTTCCATTTTATCTACCTTTTCTATCTTTCTTAATTCATCATTAGTTTTAAATATTTCAATCACTTAAATCACCTCTTTATTTTTATTTACTTCTTTTCTCCATACTATGCCACGAAATATATTAAATATCATATATATTAAAATTGTAACAATAGTTATATAATCCTCAGAAATATAGCAAATAATAATTGATGCTATATTAGCAACAACAAATATATATGCATGCTCAATAACTTTCTTACTAAGTAGTAAAACTGCTATAATAGAGCAAACAGCACCAAAGCTATCTATATATGGATGTGTCTCTCCCATTGTTTTAAATGTATAACCAATAGTTAGGGTAAACACAAAACAAGTTATTAAACTTAATATTATTTCTCTTTTACTTATACTTCTAATATTAGGTGCTTTTTTACTCCCCCAATTAAAATATGAATATACATACATTATTGCATATACAAAATTTAATATTGCTTGTACATATACACCTGTCTTTACAAATACATATCCCATTATACCTGTTGAAACAATACCAAATATAAATCCGGATCGCTTGCAATATATAAGTAAATATGAATACATTACTGTCGTTATTATCATTATTATTTCTAAAACATTTATCATTATTTATTAAACCTCTTACTTTTTAAATCATTATACATTATATTTTCGTCTAATGAAAGACTTTATATATTATATCTTTAAATTTATATATAATAAAGGAGGAATTTTGATTCCCCCTTTATATTTTTTACTCGAGCCCTATATTATTTCTTTTAGCAAAGTTAGATACAGCAGTAAAGTTTTCATCATAATTATATACTTCTTGTCCAAAACTTAGCCACATATCAGACCATGATTTTGAGCCTTTTAATAATCTCTGCACTTTTTCATTATTAAAAGTTTTATTACCTTCTTGATTATTTAAATCTACACAATCTTCTTCATCATACAATTTACATTGTAAATCACATTCTAATTTATCACAATGATAAGCAAAGATAGCTTCTTTTGTCTTCTTATCTTCAAACTCTTTAATATACTGTGCTATTTCTTCTTTATTAATTAGGTTTTCTAAAACTTTTGAAACTGCTTCTTGCCCTTTTATTTTCTTCTCTTCTTTCGAGATTTCAAATTGTGTTAAATCCCCAATATATATTTCTTCGAGTTCATGAACAGCCAACATAAATATAACTTTCATAATATCTATATCATAGTTATACTCTGATTTCATTGCAATAGCTAGCATTTGCACTCCATATATATGCTCTGCCACACTTTCTAGTCTTTCTCTCTTTACATTCCAATCTTTCCAACCTGTTCTTATAACATTTTTTAGTTTGTTACATAATACATAGTATCTTATAACATTATTTTCTTTTGTCATAACACATGCTCCTTTCAAATTATTTAATAGATTTATATTTTTTATATATTATACACCGATTTTATTTGCTGTCAAGTTAACACATAAAAAAGTAGTCCATAAGCTTGAACTACTTACTATTGGTGCGATACTCGCACCTTATATGAACTGTCCCTCATTGACATTTTTAGTATATCACAAGGCTTTCGAAACACCTATACCAAAATCGCTACTTGTTTAATTTCTGTTTCATTTCCGGTTGATTTCCGTTTCGTTTCCATCAACACTTTTTATCACTGCACTAATAAAAAAAGTATTTTCTGCACTATAAACTATAATTTGTCATTCTATATTATTTTAATCATTCCTAGCATCTTCTATTTGCTTTGTACATTCCTTTTCTAAAATACCTGTAATTATATTCAAATTATTTTTTGTTTTGCTTTGTATGTCAAAAATTGTAATATTAGGATTCATATTAGACTCGCTTTTAGCGCCAAAAATATATTTTTGAATTTTTGCTTTTATAGATGCTGACATACACATACTACAGCTCCATGCATTTGATATTAAAATATAATTTGATAAATCTTTAGTTTGTAATTCTTTACAAGCCTTTCTAATCAAATTTATTTCTGCATGAGCAGTTGGATCCATTTTCGAATTAACAGTATTATGTTCTTTAAATAAAATATTTCCATTATTGTCTAATAAAAAAGCTGAAAAAGGAGAATTTCCTTCTTTAATCGCTATATCTACTTCTTGCATAACTTGTTTCATTATTTCTTCCATTTTTGTTATAGTTATATTCAATTATACCACCTCTATAAATTACTATTTTTCTATCTGATTATATTATATCATAGATTCTCAATTATTTTTCGTTTTACTTCCAAATAATTTCCAATTGATTTCTGATCGATTCCTAAATTTTTTCTAATTTATCTATATTAGACATTTCTGCTCTATAAATATCACTCACTCTTTTCACTACAAAAATTAAAACAAACAAAAAATCACTCTTCTAAAACTGTGATTTTCCTTTATAAAACTTGACTTTTAACAGTTCAAGTGAAACTCTTATGGTGGAGGTGATGAGACTTGAACTCATGTCCGAAAATTCTTCCGCATAGACTTCTCCGAGTGCAGTAAATGTTTAAGTGTTCCCACAAATTATCTAACATTTACAAAACTAATTTGTAGTATCTATTTAAATTACCCTCTATTTTAATAGAAAAAATAGATTTGTTATGCCATATAAATCGACACTTCAAAATCCCCTATGGCAAAAGATTTATCAGCGTGGTGCTTAAAAACTAAGCAGCCATTGCATAACTATTGTTATCTGCGTTTATATTTAACTCTCGTTTTTATAGTGGCCAACGAGAATCCACTACTCGCTATCTATACTTCTAAATATCCGTCGAAACCTTACACCCCCAAGTATAATAATATTATACTATATTTTTATGTATTTTTCCACTATTTATCAATAATTGTTCCTAGATTTTCACCATTTACCACTCTATATATTGAATCTTCCTCTAAAAGACCAAATACCAAAATTGGAATATTATTTTCCATGCAAAGTGTTATAGCAGTTGCATCCATTACTTTTAATTTATCATTTATAACTTTCATGTAGGTAATATCATCATATCTTTTAGCATCTTCATTTTTTCTAGGATCCTTATCATAAACTCCGTCAACATTTTTAGCAAGAAGTATTACCTCAGCCCTTGTTTCAACAGCCCTTAAAGCAGCAGCTGTATCCGTTGTAAAATATGGATTACCTGTACCACAAGCAAATATAACTACTCTACCTTTTTCTAAATGTCTTATTGCTTTTCTTTCTATATATGGCTCTGCTACTTGTTTCATTTCAATTGCTGCTTGAACTCTTACTGGAATACCTTTACTCTCAATTAAATCTTGAAGTGCTAACGCATTTATTGTTGTGGCCATCATACCCATATAGTCAGAAGTTGTTCTTAACATATATTCATAACCATATTTACCACGCCAGAAGTTACCAGCACCCACAACAACTGAACATTCCACACCTTCATTTGCTATTTTTACTATTTGGTTTGCCACAAAATTAAGTTTTTCGTTGTTAATTCCTCTTCCGTCATCATTACCTAGTGCCTCTCCACTAATTTTAATTAATATTCTTTTATATTTCATACTTCCTCCTTATTACATATGAATAATATAGTATTTAACACCATATTTATTATATACCTTTTCAATAGCATCTGGTTTTGTTACTATTGTTGCTGTATTGTCACTTGGATGAAAACCTATTTTTTGTGCTTTTAAGAACTCACTATCTATAATATATGTAACATCTTTATATTTTATATTATTTTTTTCAGCAGTTATAACATTAAGATATGATACAGACCCAGGTGTTATATTTAGATATTTTCTTAATTCATTCTCATTTGCAAAACTAAATCTCTTCTCATTCATTAACTTAGCAAGTTCTAAAAGATTTGCTCTTTTGGTAAGTGGAAGTGAAAACAGATAATATCTTGTTTTCTTATCATTTCTTAAAAACAAATTTTTACCTATTACTATATCTTTTTCAAATAAATCTTCTTCTGTATCATTTTCACTAAATATTGCCTTATGATTTATCCTTGTAAAATCTACATTCATTTCTTCTAATACATTACATATATATTCTATATTATCCAATGCTATATTACGCTCCCTCCGTTTGGGCTTATAACTTGACCTGTTATATATCTTGCTTTTTCTGACGCTAAGAAAAATGCCAAATCTGCTACTTCTCTTGCTGTGCCAAATCTTCCCATAGGAATTTCGCTTCTTACAACATCTAAATCTTCTTCTGTATAATTGTCACTTAACATATCTGTACTTATAGCACCAGGTGCTATTGCATTTACAGTAATATTTGACATAGCAAGTTCTTTGGCTAATGCCTTTGTCATTCCTATAACTGCCGATTTTGATGTAGAATATGCAACTTCGCAAGATGCTCCAACCATACCATCTATTGATGATATATTTATAATTGTGCCATTTTTACTTGATATCATATACTGTTTTAATACTTCTTGTATAACATTAAATGTACCGTTTACATTTATATTCATTATCTCATTCCAACTATCTATTGATATATCTGTAAACAAATTAGTATTAGTTATTCCTGCATTATTTATAACAACATCAATTGTTTTAAATTCTTTTAAACAATATTCTACCATATCTGTTACTTCTTTTCTGTTTGAAACATCTGCTTTATATGATTTAACATTGTATCCTTTTTCTTGTAATTTTTTACATGTAACATTTGCCATATTATTACTCTTGTTATAATTAATTAATACATTATAACCATTTTCTGCAAACACCTTTGCTATTTCTTTTCCTATTCCTCTTGATGCCCCTGTAACAATAACTGTTTTTGCCATAATATGCCTCCTTTTTTCATTTAGTATAATTTAATTTATATTATATCAAATACAAATAATTGTCAAGAAAAAAAGAGGCATCCTAACATTTAAGATACCCCATAAAATTAACTGTATGCTATCATACCTTTTAAAATAGCAAGTTTTTTAGTATTTGTTTTTGCTTTGTATATTCTATCTATTTGATAGAGTATATATTGCATTGTTCTCTTTGAATCAGAAATAAAGTTAGTAATTTGAGCTCTATTATCATTAATAAAAATTTGTTCTCCTAAATTAAAGAAATCAACCCCCTGCATAAATTCTTTTGAAAATTCCTCATCTATTTTTTGAAGCGAAGTTATAATTGTTATTAAATATTCTGATTCTAACTTTTCATCATAATTTACAAAATTCATTTTAGCAATGCTTATATCATCATATGATACTACGCACTCTCTTGCAAGTTCCAAACTATTACTCAATTGTAATATTTCGTTTTTAATTTCTTCATAATATTTGCAAATATATTTACATATATCCATGAGTCTATTAGTTACATCATTACTAGCCTTTACTTTTAGTTCTATAATATTTTTCACAAAACCTCTCCTTTACTTACTAATTTTAGTTTGTATATAACATAAATCTTTATATAGTATACCATACATTTAAATTAAATTCAAGAAAAACGATCATATATAACTCTATATGACCGTTTAATTCTATATTTTTTTATCTAATCCTATTACAATTCTATCTTGAACTGTTTCCATATATACGCCTTCTAAACCAGATATAATATTCTTTATCAAATATAGTTCACTAGAATCTAGTTTATCAATATTTTTGTTTTCTACTGACACATACCAGAAAGCCTCGTCCTCTTTAAGTACTAATTTTACATTATCACCTATTGCTGATGTTTCCATTATATTTTTTAATAATTCGCAAATTATAAATATAACATCACTTATATTACCATGTATAAATGTATTAGGTTTTACTGTGATTTCCTTCTCATACACTACACCGCTTGTTTTTATTTCATTTGATAGAATTAAATCTATTCTCTCTATAATATCTTTATCTGTTAAATACTCATCCTGTTTTTTCTCTTCGGTTTGAAGAATTATAGCAGTTAAAATTTTATCAATTTTTTCTAAATAGTTTTTGTTATTCTCATAGAATTTCTTTAAATCTTTAATAGTATCTCTATCTATACCATCTTGTGAATCCTCTATAAGAGTATTAGAAGCTTCTATTCCTGCACTTATAGACATAAGTGGTGATTTCATATCTTCTGCTATACCCTTTATTAATTTACCAATTGCATTTACTCTATATTTGCTAAGCATTATCTCATTTTGTTGATTAAATATTCTAACTGCTGACATTACTTGAAGTAATAATTTATCTGCGCCATCAGATTTATCATGATAATTTTGTATATTTAATCTTTGCAGTGTTTCAGCAGGTGGTTGTTGCCCTGAGAAACCTGTTTGCAGGATTATTATTATTTCTTTATTAAACTCTCTTACTTTATTTATTACATCTTCTCCTGTAAGCCCTGGCATATAATAATCAAGTAAAACTATATGAACATTTCCAGATTTTACTTTTTCAATTCCTTCTTCTCCACTTGTTGCTATATCTACATTATACCCTTTACTTTTCAAGAAAAATGCTGTAACTTCTATATAATCTACATCATCATCTACTAAAAGAATATTTACATGTCTTTTTAAATCTTCGTATTTTTCCATATATATTCCTCCATCTATACACCGTTATTATATTACATATATTAAAAAAAGAAAAGACTTTTGTTTATTTTTATTTGCTATTTTATTCAATTTGACATTGTTTACATAATATGATATACTATTTATGTGATTTATTCACAATTCTAATTATTAATATATATTGGAGGATAAAATAATATGTTTAAACTTATTACAAATTACAGTAGAGCCAAAAGACTTTTGGAAGAAGACGACAAACGGTTAAAAAAAGAGCATGATAATGCAATTAAGGAAGCTGCTATATATGCGCAAATTTCTGTTCTACCATCTTCAACTATTTCATATCTGAGAAAACTAAGTCAAATAGATGTTAATTCAGAAAAAGTAAATCCTATTTCTCTTTATAGAGAGCTAAATAGAATTAAACTTTCTTTGTATTATCAAGATGCTCGTACTCTCTACTCCGAAGTTTTCGACTTAATCCCTAGACCTGTATACGACACAGTATTTTTATATGATTCTACTAATAAAATTCAGGAAAAATCATTGGAAGAACTCGAAACAAAGCTCCATCTTTTAAAAGATTCTAATATTCTTATCAGTAACAAACGAGATATTGAATCTTTGAAAAAACTTGTATCAATAATTGATAGCTACTCTGATTAAGAGTAGCTATCTTTTTATTATATTAAATTCATAAATTCTTCTTTTATCTCATTCATTCTTTCTTCTGTAACGCCTTCAAATCTTGCTGTTAAATCTGGTCCTGTATTAGATGCTCTAACCAGTGCCCAGCCATCATCAAATTCAACTCTTACACCATCTATGGTGTTCATGCTATATCCTTTTGATTTAGCATATTCTTTTACTTTTTCAACCTTACCAAATTTCTCATCATCAGTAGATTTTATCTTTATTTCAGGTGTTGAATAGTATCTATTTATTCCATCTAATAATTGAGAAAACTTTTTATCCGTATTTGAAAGTAATTCAACAAATCTTAAACAAGCATATATTCCATCATCAAATCCAGGGAATTTATCTCTAAAAAAGATATGTCCTGAATACTCTCCACCGAAATTAAAATCGCCTTCTATCATCATTGCTTTCATATATGAATTACCCGTTCTATAACAAACTTTTTCTATTCCTAATTTATCTAATTCATCAGCTAGTGATTTAGAGCATTTAACATCATATAACGCTCTTTTGTTTCTTACTTTATTATACAATTCTCTCCATACTATAATCATTAGATAATCAACTGGTATGAAGTTTCCTTTTTCATCAATTGCTCCTACTCTGTCTGCGTCTCCATCTACACTTAGACCTATATCCGCTTTGCTTTCTAATACTTTTTGTTTTAATTTTTCAAGATTTGATTCTACGCATGGATCAGGATGATGATTTGGAAAATCAGGATCACTATCACAAAATATATATTCTGCATCTACATTCAAATCTTTAAATGCATCTTTTATTACAACTGAACCTGTTCCATTTCCTGCATCTAAAACGACTTTAACTTTTCTATCTCCTAATTCTATACTACTACGGATAAATTTAAGATATTCTTCTTTTATATCAACTTTTCTTTCGTTACCATTTGCCTCTTTAAAAATACCTCTTTCGATATATTTTCTAAAATCTTGAATCATCTCTCCACATGCATTTCCTCTTTCATCAAATGCTATTTTAAATCCGTTATATTCTTTTGGATTATGACTTGCTGTTATCATTGCTCCTGAAACTACTCCTAACTTTTCCCATGAGTAATAATACATAGGTGTTGTAACAAGCCCAATGTTATATACAGTTATACCTGTTTCTATTGCTCCCTGTATAAATGCTTTTGAAAGTTCAGGCGATGATGCTCTATTATCATAACCTACTACTGCTACTGTTTTACCAAGTTCTTGTATATATGAACCAAATCCTTTTCCGATGGTATATGCAACATCTTCATTTAAATCTTGTCCGTATATTCCCCTTATATCATACCCTCTAAATATATGTTTATTTATATTTTTTTCTATTTTCATATATCCTCCTACAAACAATATGCTCAAAGCATAAATTTATATAGAACATTATATAATTAAAAAAATATTTTTTCAACATTATATATAAATTTGCTTTACTTAGACAATTTTTTCTGTTATAATACACATATTAAATGGCCCATTGGTCAAGCGGTTAAGACGCAGCCCTCTCAAGGCTGAATCATGGGTTCGATTCCCGTATGGGTCACCAAATATTAGGTAGTAGATATTGTCTACTATCTTTTTTTGTTATATAATAACTGTGGTGATAATATGATTAAAGTTATAAAAAACGGAACTGTCGTTACTATGGACGAAAAAAGAGAGAAAAAATTTGAAAAATTAGATATTGTTATATCTGATGATACAATAGTTGATATTACAGAAAACTATTCTGGAAAAGCAGATAAAATAATAGATGCAAAAAATAAAATAGTTATGCCTGGTTTAATAAACTGTCATACGCATCTTGGTATGAGTATTTTTAGATGCACTAATGATGGATATAATCTAAATGATTGGTTAAATATTAAAATTTGGCCAAGAGAAGATAAGTTATCTTGGAAAGACATTTACTACACTACTTTACTTTCATGCATCGAAACAATTAAGTCAGGAACTACAACAAGCGCGGATCATTATTTTGGAACACTTGAAAGTATTAATGCTATAAAAGAATGTAAAATCAGGCAAATATTTACTAATTGTGTTTTAGATTCTGATGGAAATGGTAAAAACAGAATTGATATTTTTGAAAAACTATATAACGAAAATAAAGATATATCAGATTTAATAACATTTTCAGTAGCACCTCACTCTATGTACACATGTAGCAAAGATTATTTAGAAAAATTAAGAGATATAGCTATTAAATATAGTTTACCTATTCATATGCATATGTCAGAAAATTTAGATGAAGTAAAAACTATCACTGAAAAATATGGAATGAAACCTGCATTTGTATTAAAAGAACTTGGTCTTACCGATTGCAAACTAGTACTTGCACATTGTACATACCTAGATGATGATGAAATAAATCTACTAAAACAATATGATGTTAGTATTGTACATAACCCTATTAGCAATCTTAATTTAGGCTGTGGAATTGCTAATATCAAAAAATATATTGATAATGGCTTAAATGTTTGTCTTGGAACAGACGGTCAAGGTTCTGCAATTAATCTAGATATGTTCTATCATATGGCATTTGTTGATTTATTGCAAAAAGGTATTCACAAAGACCCTCTTGCATTAGATCCTTATGAAGTATTAAAACTTGCAACTGTAAATGGTGCAAAGGCTTTTGGATTAGATGATAAAATAGGTTCTATTGAAGTAAATAAAAAGGCAGATATTATAATCTTAGATTATGACGATGTAGCAGTTTATCCAACTGTAAACCTTATTTCTCAAATAGTACATAATACTAGAAATTATCATGTTATAACTAGCATTGTAAATGGTGAAATAATAATGGAAAATAGAAAACTAAAAATAGATATAGATGAAACTAAATTAAAAGAAAAAATAGATATAATTATAAGGAAGGTAGATTTAATAGAAAAAACATAATAAAATGCTCCCTTGCATAACGCTTGGGAGCCTTATTATTTTATTTAATATCTTTATGTTCATTGGTTAGTTTTTTAATCTTTTTATACTCTTTTCTTTCCTCGTTATTTTCATATTTTTTTAATTTTTCATATAAATATACTACTTGCAAAAATTCAATCCATAAAAATGCATATAGCAATAATATAGGTGCATATTCCTTTAATATTTCCCCTATAACTGATAATGTGCTTATATTATTTCTTTTATCAATATCTTTTTTATTGTTTTGCGTACCTTCACCTTTTAAACTATTTATCTCTTCTTTATTTACCTTTAATGTATATATGTTTTGTATTTTCTCATTTTCAGAAGTTACTACTATTTTTATAATATTTTCACCTATAACAAGTTTATCATTCCCTATAATCTCAACTTTTGATTTTTCATTTACTGGAAATGCCGATATTTCTAATGTTTCTACATCTTCTCCTACACTTCCTATATCGTATTCAAATACTTCTGATGAAAACTCTGGTGTTAATATTTTATCTGTTACTATAATATTTTGTAGATATGCATTTGATTTTATAGGGTCATCTGTTTTCGTAACTATTATTTTATATGTATTTACGGTCTTTTTATCTTGGGCCGTAACCTTTGCTAAAATGGTATTTTCTCCTTCTTTTAAATCTGTATTTCCAGTTATGCTTACTGTTGCCTTATTATTTTCTGGCACAGCAGTAACACTTAATGTATTAATATTTTCATCCACAGTTATAGCATAATTATATATTGTTTTTGAAAAATTAGGAGTTATTCCTGGATAATCTAGTCTAAACTCTTTTAGGTATGCATTGCTACTTAATGTATTATTTGTGCTTTGACTTGCACCTGTATTTGTTGAAGGCTTTGGTGTTGTGGTATTTACAGATGGCGAGGTATTTGTCGTGTTATTAGTGGTAGGTGGCGCGGAAACCACAGGTTTTGCATTTACAGTTACTGTAACACTTCTAGAAATATCCGATGTTACATCTGTTTCTCCATCTGAAATATCACCTTTTAAATATATAGTATATGTACCAACTGTATTTGTATTTAAAGTATATGATTTATTTGTTACCTGATTTGCACCCTCTATATTAAATCCAGTTACATTACCACCACTTATTCCATTACCACTTACATTAAGATTCCATGCAGCAGCATTTACACTTACATTAATAGTTACATTATCCCCCACATATGCTGATGTTTTACTCGCTGATATATTTGCAGTTGCTGCATATATGGTACTTGCAAATATTATATTAATTAAAAATATATTCATAATAACTAATCTTTTTAATGTGTTTTTCATTTCTACCTCCTTAATCATTTCCTAAATCAGATAAGCCATTTAAATATTTAACTATCTTTAACAAATCTCCTGAATTTATTTTTAAATCGTCTGTTACATCCGCAGCTTTTAATACCGTTTCATCATGTATCACATTTGTATTATTTAAATGCTTAACTAATCTTAACAAATCACCCGAATTTATCTTTGAATCTGAATTTACATCACCAAATATTAGTACTATATACTCATATACTACTTCGTTATTTTCCCCGTTTATTATCTGCACCTTAGTTCCAGTACCTACTAAATCTTCATCTGATAGTTCTTTATTATCTATACTTTTTATACTAATATCATAACCTGTTTGTATTTTTGATTTAATATCATATACCGTTGTTTCAGGAGATATTTTAGATAATATATTACCATCTACATTTATACTTTCATGTATAAAAATATCTTTATCTCCTAAATCTATGACTCTAACTATTGCCTCTTTCTTTATATCAGTTCCTAGTATATTAACGATTATTTTTGTTTCTCCTTGTTGTAACCCATGTATTTTCCCATCAATTACTTTTGCAATATTTTCATCTGATATCTTTGCTTCATACTCATTTATATCTGAATCATCTACTCGCACATTAAACGATGTTTCTTTTCCTTTTATTACAATGTATTCTTCCTTATCTAGTAATATATTAGGTTCTTTTTTAACTACTTCAATAACACATGTGGCTGTTTTTTGCTGATCTTCTGATGTTGCTGTTATTACTACTGTCCCCTCCTTAACTCCTGTAACTATTCCATCATTTGATACTGTTGCAATAGAAGTATCACTTGACTCCCAATATACCTCTTTATATTCAGCGTTACTTGGTAAAATGTTTGCTGTAAGTATTTCAGTATCACCTGGATTTATTTGCACTAATGATTTATTTAATGTAATACTATCCACCTTTATATATGAATATTCCTTTATATAACTTTGAAACACATACCCTTCTATTCCGCTATCTAGTCTTACCTTATCCCATCTTTCACCTGCTTGAACACCCCTTGCAATTCTTGTCATAACTGTGTTTTTAGGAATTGTTATTATTGTACTATTCCCTGTTCCTGCGCCCGACCTTATATTTAAATTAACTGTTGTATATACTTTTGTATTATCCATTACAAACTCTTCTGGATTTTGCATATATATATCAACCGGTGAATCAGGCATATTATTATATACAGGTATAACAAAGTTAAAAGGTATGTCTAAAAGTCCCATATTTAAATATGCGTTATGTGTTGATATTGCTTCATTGGCAGGCGCTAAAATATTTTGCATATATTGATGTGTATATAGAGCGGATGATGCATCATCGTTTACATTAAACTTTTGCAGATATGTTGTATATTGACCAACACTTATATACTTTTCTGATATAAACTTGGCTCCACCATTTATTGCTTTTTCAGGATCTGTCCACCCCATACTTCTAGCATAGGCAAGCCCTGTTACTGCCGGGTCACTTCCTCCTGTTGCTCCTATGTTATAGTAATTATATAGTCCAACATAACCTGCAACTGTTCCTTTAATAGATGTATTGTTTTGTATATCACAACCTGTTTCTTGTTTTATTCTAGATGCTAAGTGATAAGGACTTACACCATATTTTGACGCTGCTTCCATAACCACCTTGCTATATGTTTTATTAATTGTCTGAGAATTTCCCTTTGTGTCTACATATGATATATTATTTTTATACATCAAAGTCCCATAAAATATTTTCTCAACACCATCTTGGTTTTGAGTAGTAGAATCATAGTTTAATGTTTCAAATTGAAACATTTGCATTTCGTTTAGATACCTTCTTGGGTCCATACTGTATGAAATAGCAAGTTCAGAAGCTGTAACCCATCCTTCCTCTATTACATTATACTTACCGCTGCTATTTTTCCATTTCCATACTTCTGAAAAAGATAACGGTACTGCACTCCTTATTAAATTTACTCTGGGTCCTTCATTAAGAACTGCATCATACCAGTTTATACCAGTATTTAACGCGGTAAATGTCCAATTAGGATGCTTTCTATTTAACTCTTTTAAGTATACTTGATAACTTTCTGGAAATGCTGATATTCCTGTTTCTTTCGTTGCTGCAAAAACATTACCACTTCTATATGTAAATATAATACAAATAACTAGAACTGGTATTTTATATATTTTTAACATTTTATTATTTATTTTTTTTAAACATTTCTTATACGCAAACAATATTTTCACTCCCCAGAAAAGAAAAAATAGCAAACAATAACATGTTTATACATATTATTATTTACTATTTTTTTGCATTAATGCATTAATTTACATTAATTATTTTTTATCTTCTTCCTCTGGAAAAATTGGATTTTCTTTAACTCTTCTTGGCTTTTCAATTTTTTCTTTTTTTACTTTTTCAGGTTTAATCCTTTTTCCAACAGTTATTTTATCAATATCTTCATGTTTTTTTAATCTTTCATATAAATATACTATTTGAATAAACTCAATCCATACAAATATATATAGGAAAATAACTGTCATGTTTTCTTTTAATGTATTGTTATAGAAATCTTTAATACCATCTACAAAAGATTTTTTATTATTTCTTGAAGAAGTATTTGAATACTGACCATATACATCCACTAATTTATTTTCTTCTTCCGAATATAGTTTATTAAATGATACAACATAATCTTTTGTTACTTTACCATTTTCAGAAGTTACTCTTATAGTAACTTTTCCTTCTCCTATTTCTAGATTTTCATTTCCTATAATTTCTATTTTTGCGGTTTCACTATTTGTATATGCATAAATATTAAGTTTATCAGCCTTAACAGTTATATCACCTGCATTATACTCAGTTATATTAGGATCAAATGTTTGACCTAAATCAACATCTTCAATTATTAATGAAGATAATGTAGCATCTGATTTTTCAGGATTATCTGATTTTAAAACATTTATAGTATATGTTTTAACCGTTCCATCCTCTGCTGTTACTCTTACTTTAACTACATTTTCTCCCTCTTTTAAATTAGTATTCCCAGATACTGAATATACTGCTCTACTGTGCTCTACTGATGCATTTATTTTTATTTCATTTACATTTTCGCCAACATTTAAAGAATATGCTGTTATATTTTTGCTAAATGCAGGTGTTAATCCTTCAACACTCACAATCATATTTTTAAGATTAGCATTTGATGATTTTGCAGTTGCATTATTTGTATTAGTAGTTGGCTTATTTGTTGTGGTGTTATTGTTTGTTGTTTGATTATTATTTGTATTTGGTTGTGGCGTTGGTGTTACTGGTTGTGTTTGAGGTGGTGGCGCTGGTTGTTTTATTGATATTGATTTACTTGTTGCTGCCACTGTTATTTTGTTTCCAGCTAAATCTGTTGTTCCCTCAACAGGAGTTGCAGTTATAACTGTTGTTCCACTAGCACCTAATGTTACAGTTACAGATTGAGAATTATTTTCTATCCACACTTTATTTGCACTAAGTGTTCCATTACTTGCTGTTAAATTAACTCTTCCTGTAAAATCTCCACCTACTGTAATAGTTACTGCTGTATTTGGATCTGAACTAGAACTACCAGATAATGTAACTGATGCTGCATATATTTTTGTAGCTAAAAAGCAGCACAAGCACAATGCTAATACACTAATAAACTTTAATTTCTTTGCTTTCATTTATATCTTCCTTTCATTATTGAGTAATAACATCTTGATTATCACTCATTATATGATTTTTAATTCTTTGATAATCTACTGCAAATATATTATCATCACGATCCACATCTGCTGCCATTTTACTAGCACCATCTAATGTTCCTTCATCACTCATTATATGATTTTTTATTTTTTGATAATCTACTGCATAAATATATCCATCTCCATCAACATCGCCATATATTACTACGGTATATGATGATATTACTTTTTGATTTGAATCTTTAATGTTAATAGTAGTACCAGTTCCAACTAAATCATTTTCATTTAATTCTTTACCAGATATATTTTTTAACTCTATATCATATGTAGTTGATATTTTTCCTAACAAGTCTTTTACCTTAGTTTCTGGATTTATTTTTGTGATTATATCTTCATTAACATTTAGACTTTCATCTATAACTATATCCCCATCTTTAAGTTCTATAACTTTAATAGTTGCTTCCGTTTTTATATTTGTTCCTTTTAATGTAACAATAAGTTTTGTTTCACCAACTGATACACCAACTATTTTTCCTTCTTCTATCTTAGCAACATTTTCATTTAAAGTTGCCACTTCATATTCAGTTATATCTGTATCTGTAATAGTCAAATTAAACGAAACTCTTTTATCTTTAATTACACTATATTCTTGTTTATCTAATGTAATGCTTGGTTCTTTGTTTGTAACTGTAACAACACATTCTGCTGCTTTTGCTTGATCCTTAGTTTTTACAGTTACTATGGCTGATCCTGCTCCTACTCCCCTAATATTTCCGTTTCCATCTACTGTAACTATATTGCTATTTGATGTACTCCATGTTACATCTTTAAATCTAGCATCTGTTGGATTTATATTTGCAACAAGTGAATATGTGTCTCCAACTTTTACTGTTTTAGTAGTATTATTTAAACTTACTCCTGCCACTTTATTATATGAATATTCATATACATAAGCATTCCATACATAGCCTTCTATTATCTTTCCATCTTTTTCAAATTGAACATAATCCCAACCTGTATCTATACCTTTTTTAAGTCTTAGCATTACAGTCTTTTTATTTACATCACTTGGTTCATTTAATATACATAGCACATTACTTTCATTAGATGAATCTGCCGATGAACGAACTTTAATTCTATCAGATAAATTATCACTAGGATCATCTAAATATACCATTGTACTATCATTTTCATAATATCCAATTGTTGGTACAGGTGCTGCCATAGCCGGCATATTATCATAAACTGGTATATAGAAAGTATATACATTATCTAGTGTACCTGCTCTTGATATTCCAGTATATGCATGCTTTGCTTCTCCCATTGGTGCAGATATATTAGTCATATATTGCCAAGAAAGCATCATAGTTGCATTACCATATGGATTTGCAACATCAAACTTTTGGAAATATACTGTATTTTGACCATATTTAACATATTTACTATTTAACCAATCCATACCACCTGCTATTGCAAGTTTAGGTGTATTCCATCCCATCGAATATGCTAAGTTTATACCTGCTTGTACAGCACCATTTCCATCTACCGCACCTATATTAAAGAAGTTGTAATAACCCGGGTATTTTGAATTTTTACCATTTATTGACCCATTGTTTATAATATCACAAGAAGTTTCTTGCCTTGTTCTAGATATTATAAAAGTAGGGGCTATCTTCTTTTCTGTTCCAACATTTTTTATTATACTAGCATATGTCTCATTTTCAAAACTAGCATTATACATAGGTGTATTATATGCTACCTCATTTACAGCCGCTTCTGTATCTGATTCTATATTCATATCAATTACTCTAAATTGGAATATACCTTGGTCATTTAAGAAGTTTCTTGGATCCAGTACATATGCAACTGCTGCTCTTGATGCAAGAACAAAACCTGCTGCATCATATGAGCTACTTCCCGCTTCTTCTAATCTTTTCCAAGCATCTCCATAAGCAGAATTTTGAACTCTTGAATATGTTCCAGAAGCCTCTGAATTTAAAACTGTATTCCAATCTAAATGTGTATGAAATGCTTTAAGCACCCAGTTTGGATGTTCTTTTTTTATTTTATCTATATAACTTTGATAACTTGCTGGAAATGTATCGTTAATTGTTGATGTAGCAAAACCATAACAACAATTTTTTCCAAACACAAGCATCATAACAAACAAAAATAGTAAATATATATATTTCTTCTTTAAAACCCTTTTTAACATCGATACAACACTCCATTATATATTCTCATGTAATTATATCAGAAAAAGAAAATAATGTATACTTTTTTGTAAAATAATCACAAAAAATATACATTATTGTTATATTTCATACATACAAAAAGTGATGCCTAAACATCACTTTATAAAATATGTTATTTTGCTATAAGAGTCCATTTACCCGCTGAATTTTTAACTTTTATTATTATGAATTACAATGGATTGTTGCTGTTGAAAAACACGCATTACCCTCATCAGTATTATCAATTGTTATTTCTTCCCATTGTGCTTGTGTACCTTTATAATATACATCTGTTATAGGAGTACCACCAAACGCTGCATATTTAATATTAGTTACACTACTTGGAATTGTTATACTTGTTAGATTCATACATCCTATAAACGCACCACTATCTATGCTAGTTACACCGTCCGGAATAGTTACACTTGTTAAACTACTACACATTTCAAATGTTCCCTCGCCGATGCTTGTTGTTCCTTCTTCAATCGTTACAGTTGTTAAATTTTGACAATCACTAAATACACTACGACCAATACTTGTTATACTATTTGGTATTGTTATGTCTATTAGTCCAGTACTTGAAAATGCATAATCACCTATACTTGTTACACTATCTGGGATTGTTATGCTTGTTAAATTATAGCAACCAGAAAACATATTATCAGATATTCTTGTTGTACCTTCTTCGAATGTTACATTTGTTAGATGAGATCCTTTAAACACATATCCACCCATATTTTCTATGGTATTTGGAATTGTTATGCTTGTTAGACCAGAATCAACAAACGCATTACTACCTATACTAGTTACACTGTCCGGGATTGTTATAGTTCCTAGGTTAGAGCAACACCCAAACGCACCCTCACCTATACTTGTTACACTATTTGGGATTGTTATAGTTTCTAGTGCATGGCAAATATAAAATGCATATCCACCTATACTTGTTACGCTACTTGGGATTGTTATACTTGTTAAATTTCTATAATCCTGAAACGCATTATCAGCTATCTTTGTTACGCCTTTTGGTATAACAATTTCTGTAATTTCTTGTGTGTGTTCTTCATCCGCATATACATGAAAACCTGTATAGTATTCCACATCATATCCCTTGTATTGCTCTTTTATACCCTTAAACTCGCCATTTTCTACTACACATAAGTACGCATAACTATTATCCCAAAGCTCTTCTATACCTATTTCGTCAAGATATGCTCTTTCATCAGCAGTTACTTTTTCTCCAATATACATTAGTTTTTGATTTGATATTACAAATTTTTCAGGATATTTTTGTGCACTATCTAATACTGTTTCTGCTGCTACCCCTTCTAATGTATGTGCCTCATTTTTTAGTATTGCATCTGCTAGTTTAATAGATAATTCTTCTTGTATTGATTTTACATCTGTCTTAAATGCTGCTTCACTTGCCTTACCGATTATTCCACTATTTGATAATGATAGAATAATTGCTGCTGCTAGGATTATCATTACTATTATTGTTATTACTAACACAATCAATGATATTCCTCTTTTGTTTGTTTTTTTCATAATCTTTCCTCTCCTTCTTCTATGAATTTAATACAAATATATTATTTCATATAATATAACTTTTTGCAACTGTTTTTAGGCGAATTTTGTATTTTTATTTTTC
>JAZSNU010000014.1:0-36276 GCA_045536565.1 Clostridia bacterium
CAGGTGGACAAATAAAAAGAATCTATTCCTTGTGGATAGGTTCTTTTTTTATTGACAATTTACATAATTATGATATAATATATTGGAATTTAAAATAAGTCTAATCAAGATTTTGAAAGGAGAATTTATATGAAAGTTATAACAAGAAAAATATTAACTACGTGTG
Source organism: Clostridia bacterium (assembly GCA_045536565.1). Lineage (GTDB taxonomy): Bacteria > Bacillota > Clostridia > TANB77 > CAG-465 > CALXJE01. Next base: position 167 of record JAZSNU010000014.1, read on the forward strand.
GTTTAGAAACAAAAAAAGAGTTTACACATTCTTTGGAAACAACTCCTATGATTGCATTATGGAATGACAATTTAATTTGTTGGTATGAAAAAAGAAAATGCACTAAGCACAATGAAATACGTGGTAAAGTTTTATCATGTAAAAGAACATTCATTATTGAAAAAGACGGAAAAAAAGGAGTGTACTCGTTAGATGGAGTAGAAATAATTCCATTTGATAACTACGATTATATTACAGAATATTGCTATGCTCTTAAGGTAAGCAAAAATGATTTAGTTGGTGCTTATTCTTATGCTGGAAAAGAACTACTACCAATTAGTTATCCTAATCTTATTATTGACAAATATGGGATATCATCTACAATTGATGGTGGAATAAGGGAAGGACTATATTCATATAACCGTGAAGTAGTAGTTCCAAAAGAATATAAGATTCAGTATATTGATAAAGATATAATAATATGTTCAACTGATGATGCGGAAAGAGAAGATGTATATGGTATGTATTCACATGATGGTCAAGTGTTGATACCATTTGAATATGATGACATAGCACAGTATAACAAATGTGTAATTGCAGAAAAAGATGGTAAATGGGGGATGCTATCTAATATAGGTGATGTTTTAATTCCATTTGAGTATTGGGATATTGATGTGATAGATGAAAAAGAGCAAGACTATTTTATAGTTACCAAATATCCTGATTATAAAAAAGGTTTATATAAGTACAACGGAAAGGAAATATTACCTCCTGTCTACGATGAAATTTTGGATGAGCAAGAATTTGTTATAACAAAAAAGGATGGATATTATGGACTATATACAACAAGTGGCTTAGAATTATTAAAACCAATATATAACAATATACACTGTGATAAGAAGGATATTTTTATAGCTAAAATGTCAGGTACTGATAGTTTTCATTATATTGCGTCACTAAATATGAAAATATATGCAAATCAAGTTAGTTGTATAGGCAATGACTATGTACAACAAAACGAAGGCGTATGGACAATTATCGAAAAATATTAAAGAAAGGATGAAATAAATATGGCTGAAACATTTCTTCTTGAAAAAAATTATGTTATTGCAACTATAATGTGTTTTAAGAATGAGAAACTTGGAGAGGATTTTGTAACACAGAGTGAATTAAATTATGTTACAAATGAAATGCAAAAGCGGTTTAACAAAGAAAATGTAAATGCATGTATAACTTCTGCTATTTGGTGTGATCATTTTAAGTTAGAGGGAGTTATTTTAAAAAAAATATCAATGCAATTTGTTGAAGAATTTTATAAAGCACACGCACCAATCGATATCTTAAAAGTTGTTTGGGACCATAAATTCATTGCAGAAAAACTATATGAACTAAAAAAAGAGGAGCTTGAAGCTCTTGAAAAAATTAAAACTAATCAATAATTTGTGAGGAGAATAAAAGTATGAATATGAACTATTTAGGTATTAAAACTAAAATTGCACTTACAATGAACGAGGAAGAAATAACTGATTATATCTTTGATCATGTAAAAGAGACTAAAAACTCTATTGCGTTATGGAATGATGATACTATCGAGTGGTATGATAAGAAAACCTGTAAACTCACAAAACAAATAAAAGGAGTTTCGAAAATTGTACTAAACCATGACCTCTTTATATTTACTTATGACAAATATAAAGGGGCAAATGACTTAGACGGAAAGACCATTATTTTATCAGATAAGTATACAGAAATTATTCCAAATGATTATTGCATCGAGGTAAGAACAGAAGATGAAAAATGTGGTGCTTTTAGTTATGACGGTAAATGTATTATGCCTGTAAATTGCGGAAGTATTATATTCCTCGAAAGTGGTATGACTGTAACACCCCCAGATGATTCTTTTAAGTATTATGGACTATATCCATATGATGGAACGGGCGCTATAATTTCTAACAAACATAGATATACACATCATTACAACAAAGATGTAATTATATATCAAGACCCTTCTGCTGATCCTGATAATTGCAAGTCGTTTATCATTTTTTCTCATAATGGTGAAACTCGTGGTAGATTTAAAACTGATGATTATGGACGTTTTTATCTTTTTGACAATGCTATTAAGATAGATAATAATGGTAAAAAAGGACTTGTTTCACTTGATGGAAAAGTAATTGTACCATCTGAATTTGACTTTATTACTGAAAATGGTGAGAAAGAAAATCTGAGATATATCTTAGATAAAGGTGATAAGGCTGGAATTGCAACAATAGAAAAAGGAATTACAGTACCTGTTGAATTTGATGAAAAAATAGTTTTCTATGATAGACATCTTGTAGTAAAAAAGGATAACAAGTTCGCTTTGTACTCATATGACGGAGAAGAACTAATTCCTCTTGACCATCATACAATTACAGAGACTATATTTGAGGTGCCAGGTGTTTTTGAAGTAACCAATAACTTTGATAAGAAAGACAAACTGATATATATAGCACCGCTAAATAAATATATAGAACCTTGTCATATAAGGCGTGATAGAAAAACAGGAGAGTATTACTATTTTGATACCAGTTTAGGTGACTATGTAAAAATGTAATTATATTGGACGTTGTAAAATTTACAGCGTCCTTTTTATATTATGCTATTTCATTGACAATTTACATAATTATGATATAATAATATAAATTTAAAATATAATTTTATCAATAATTTGAATAGAAAGGAGTAATTAAATGAATAAACTAAATGGAATTGTAGAGCGGTTTGCTTTATATAAGGACGGAGAAAAAATAACAGATTTTGAATACGAAGAGGTAAAAGAAAAAAACGGTGTATATATCTTATGGAATAAAAAACAAGTTGTTGTATATGATAAAGAAACTATGACAAAAAAACTTGAAATTAATGATAACATACTTTGTTTATTTTTCAAAAAAGACTATTTTATTGTTCGTATAAATGATGGCAAAGATTGGGATTCAAAAGTACTCACAAATGCGGCATATAGTTATGATGGTAAAGTTTTAATCGAGCCATATAAATATACCGACGTTCGTTCCTATGAAAAAGTTATTGTAGTATATTCTAAACCCAGATATCATGAGCTGTTTTTATATGACTTAGATGGTAATCCACTTATAACACCTGTATGCTCGTTCGAAAATGTTTTACCTGATAGAAAGGGTGTTATCGTAACAAAAAATGGTAAGGTCGGTATGTATTCATATAAAGGAGAATTATTAGTACCTATTGAATATGGAAAATATACTGAGGTGTTAAAACTAGTTAAAGATAAAAAAGTCGAAATAATTGATGAGGAATTTTCAGAACACAATGATTGGCTATAAATTAAAAATATATAAATAAAGGAGAATTAATTATGTCAAAGTTTGTAAGAGTGGAAGGTTATACTAGTTTTGAAAAGATAGGAGAGGTTATTAAGAATAATAAGGAATGTAATTATTATATTGCACCTAAGCTTATGGACAGTATTTTAAATAGCAATTTACAAACTGGTATTGATTTGAATTTGGAAGTTGTTAAAAAAGATACACTTAAACAGATGGACTTAGTTGCAATATCTGTGTATAACAAGGTTTTTGAAACAAAAGCATTTAGAATTGAAGTAATAAAATTTAATGGAATGCAACATAAAGTATTACATGCTATGGAAAATGATTATATTGCATTTGGTCTTGATGAAGATGAGGAACAATTTATGTACTCTGAATTAGAATTTCTTGATTAATATTACAATAAGGAGAATTATATCATGTCAAAGTTTGTAAAGGTAGAATGGACTAACGATTTTAGTGAAATAAGAGAATACATTTTAAATAATAAGGGTAATAATTATTATATAGCGCCTAAGTTAATGCATATGTTTTTAGCTAGCCTCAGAGTTAATTGTGTAGCAGGTGTACGAGCAGATGATATAAGAATAAGAGAACATCATAGAATAGAGTTTACTGCTATGCCAGTATATAACAAGGTATTTCAAACAAATGTATTTAAAGTAGATAGCATTAAAAGGTATGATACGCTTACAAGACTTGAAAATGAATTTGAGTATAACGATGTTGTATTTGGTCTTGAAGAAGAAGAGAAAAACTTTATGTTATACAAAGTTCTTGGCTATTAGCAGAGGTGATTAACATGAATAAATATTTAACAAGGGAAGAGAAAAAAGAGCTTGCCATGCAAGGTAAAGATGTTCCATTATGCGTAAGTACAACTTCATACAAAAAGAAAAATTCATTCATTTGTAAAATAAGAAGTATTTGGGATTCAAGTCTAAAAAACAAGAAAATGAAAATTTAAACTATTTAAAGTATTGCAATTAATTTTGCAATACTTTTCTTTTACTTAAAATACTTGATTATTGTTTGCATAAAATGTATAATATTTAAGAAGTAAGTAAAGGAAGAAATTATGATAAATATAAATGAGTTAACAGAGCAAGAACTTTCAGAATATATAGAAAGTTTAGGTGAAAAGAAATTCCACGCAAAACAAATATATAAATGGCTTCATAAGGTTAATATAGAGTCTTTTGATGAAATGACAGATATATCTAAAAGCCTAAGAGAAAAGTTAAAAGAAAATACATATATTGATGTATTAGAAATAATAACAGTGCAAAAATCTAAGGACGGAACACATAAGTTTTTAATCAAATTACATGATAATAACGCAATCGAATCGGTATTTATGAGATACAATCATGGTAATACTTTATGTGTATCTAGTCAAGTTGGATGTAAAATGGGATGTTCGTTCTGTGCGTCTACAAAAGATAAATTTAGAAGAAGTTTGTTAGCATCAGAAATAGAAGGACAAATAATAGCAGTACAAAAATATATGAATGAAAAAATATCTAATGTTGTATATATGGGTATAGGAGAGCCATTAGATAATTACGATAATGTTGTAAAATCTATAAAGCAAATAAATAATCCAAATGGACTTGGGATAGGCGCCAGACATTTAAGTTTATCTACATCTGGAATAGTGCCAAATATATATAGGTTAGCTGATGAAAAAATACAAGCAACACTGTCTATTTCACTTCATGCAGTATCAGATGAAAAAAGGAGAGAAATAATGCCTGTTGCCAAGAAATATTCTTTAACCGAGCTATTAGATGCATGCAGATATTATATAATGCAAACAGGTAGAAGAATAAGTTTCGAGTATGCATTAATTTCAGGAGTAAATGATACAAAAGAGGATGCCATGGCACTTATAAAATTATTAAGAGGAATGATAGCACATGTAAATCTTATTCCGGTTAATGAAATAAAAGAAAGAGACTATAAAAAGAGCACGGAAAATAACATAGAAAACTTTATGAATACTTTAAATTCAGCAGGTATTGTAACAACAGTAAGAAGAGAACTTGGTAAAGATATAGATGCTGCATGTGGGCAGTTAAGACAAAGATATTTAGATGAAATAAATGAGTAAAGTTTGATATATAATATATAGGGAGGTGCATATATTTATGTATTTTGGACTTACCAATGTAGGTAATGTTAGAAAGAGAAATGAAGACTATATAGTGCAATATGATTTTAGTGATACAATCCACTTATACATTGTTTTAGACGGTGTTGGAGGTCACAATAGTGGGGATGTTGCAAGTAGAGTAACAGGACAAAAAGTATTAGAGTATTTAAAAACTAACATGGATTTAGAAAATATATCTGAAAGCATAATTAAAGAGGCTGTTCAGTATGCAAATAAAGAAATATATAATCTAAGTAATGGAAATAGAGATTATAGAGGAATGGGTACAACCATATCATTACTTTTATTAGATGGTAATATGGCATATTTTGTAAGTGTTGGAGATAGTAGAATATATACTATAAAAGAAGGCTTAGTTCAAATAACAGAGGATGACACATACATTAATGCACTGCTTAAAGATAACATTATAAATAAAGAGGAAGCAAAAAACCATCCTCAAAAACATATGCTTGTAAATGCAATCGGAATAAGTAAAAATTTAAAATGTTCTGTGTACAAAAAAGAAGTAAAAAAAATGGATAAATTTTTGTTATGTACAGATGGACTTACAAACATGCTTGAAGATAAAGAAATTTTTTCAATTATAACTAAGAGCAAAAAAGAGAAGATATGTGAAAGTCTAGTTTTAATGGCAAACAAAAGAGGGGGAGCAGACAATATATCAGTAATATATGTTGAATGTGAGTAATTATTAAAAGGAGTGAAACTAAAAAATGAATTTAGTAGGTAAAGAGTTAGGAAATAGGTATGAACTATTAGAGAAAATTGGTGAAGGCGGAATGGCAACAGTATACAAAGCAAAATGTAGATTATTAAATAGATATGTTGCTGTAAAAGTGCTTAAAGAAGAATATGCCAAGGACACATTGTTTGTTAAAAGGTTTAAAATTGAAGCGCAATCTGCTGCAAGCCTTACACATCCTAGTATAGTATCAGTTTTTGATGTTGGAGAAGATGATGGTGTAAATTATATTGTAATGGAATTATTAGAAAAAGATACATTAAAAGATTATATTGAAAGTAAAGGTAAATTAACACCTGATGAAACAATAAATCTTTCTATACAAATTGCATCGGCTTTAGAAGCAGCACATAAATCAAAAATAGTACATAGAGATATAAAACCACAAAATATAGTACTTGCAAGAAATAACACACAAGCAAAAGTTACTGATTTTGGTATAGCAAAAATGAGTTCGTCTGCAACAATTACAGCACTTGGATCAAGTACAATAGGTTCTGTTCATTATTTTTCGCCAGAACACGCAAAAGGCGGATATACTGATGAAAAATCCGACATATATTCACTAGGAATTGTAATGTATGAAATGGCAACTGGTGAGCTTCCGTTTAATGCAGAATCGCCGGTATCTGTTGCATTAAAACAAATACAAGAAGAACCAAAAGCACCAAAAGAAGTAAATCCTGAAATACCGGTGGCATTAAATAACATTATATTAAAAGCAATGGCTAAAAACACAACTGATAGATACCAAACAGCAACAGAACTAGTAGAAGATTTAATGGTTGCAAAAACAAATCCTAATCAGAAGTTTATAAAATCAAGTTCTGATATATCAAGTTCTGCTACACAAGTTATTCCTATTATTGGTATGAAAGATCTAGAAGAAAGAAAAGATAGAAGTGATAACTCATCAATGCCTTCTCGTAAAGCATCAAGAAGAAATAAAATAGTAGAGGAAAACACAAGTAGTGACATAAAAGAGGATGTAGAGGAAGAGGATATATTTGCAAGGCCTAAAAAGAAAACAAATAAAAAATTAATGTTTACATTAATTGGAATAGGCGTAGTATGTGTAGGTATATTAATTGGCTTAGGTATTAATTTATTAAGTAAATTTAATGATGATAAAAAAGTTACTATAACAGAAGCGCCTGAACTTCTTGGAAAAGTATATGAAGAAATAAAAGAAGAATATAAAAAGCAAGGCCTTGTAATATCGCTTGAAAAATATGAATATAGCGCTGAATATGAGGATGGACAAATAATGTCACAATCAATTGATGCAGGTAAGACATTACCATCTAACAGAATAAGTGTAGTTGTTAGTAAAGGTGCTAAATTAGTTAAGATGATTAATGTAGTCGGAACTGACTATACTGTTGCAAAATATGATCTAGAAGCATTAGAATTAGTTCCTGAATTTGAATTTAAGACAGATGATAAAGTAGCAGAAAATATTGTTATATCACAGGAAATTGAGCCAAATACAGAAATAAAAGCAGGAGATAAAGTAAAGATTGTAGTAAGCCAAGGAAATGGTAAAAAGAAAGTTATAGTTCCAAATGTCCTTACTATGACTGAAAAAGAAGCAACAACAACTTTGCAAGAATTAAATCTTAAAGTTAATGTTAATTATTCAGAAGATACAAATAAAGCAAATGGTGTCGTTTTATCTCAAAGCCAAAAACAAAACGCAGAAGTTGAAGAAGGTTCATTGATAGAACTTACTGTTAACAGAATACAAAAATCAAAGGTTGTTCCTATTCCAGTAGCAAGTTTTGTTGAAGGAGATACGGAAGAAGATGTAACACTAAAAGTTGTTGCTAAGGTTGAAGGTGTCTCAAATACAATATATGAGAAAAAAGTACCACATCCATATAACAGTATAGATGTTAGTGTAAATGGATATACAACAGCAACACTTTCTGTTTACATAAATGGAACATTAAAAAATACACAAAACATTACATTTTAACTAGTGGAGGAAAATAAATGCTTGCAAGAGTAATTGAAATTCTATTAGATACATATAAAGTAAATATATTAAATATTAATAAATATGTGTTTGTAAAAACAAGAGGAAATGTAAAGAAAAATGGCTCTATTAAAGTTGGAGATATAGTTGAAATTTCTGAGGTTAATAACGAATATATAATTACTAATATTACTAAGAGGAAAAATGATTATATAAGGCCGCCTGTAACTAACATTGATTATGTCTTTATAGTAATTGCAGGTGGAATCCCTAAACCCGATTACCTGTTACTTGATAAACAAATAATAACAGCAATGTTAAATAATTCAATACCAATAATTGTTGTAAATAAGACAGATTTAGAAGAAGCGGAAGAAATATCAAATTATGTACAAAAGGTATATGGTAATTTGGGATACAAAATTATTCTTACTAATACAGTAGATGATAATCTTGTTAATAATGATGCTTTTAGAGATTTGCCAGAAGGTAGTTTATGTGCTTTTTCTGGTAATTCAGGAGTAGGAAAATCTAGTATTATATCAAAATTAAATAATAGCGAGGAAGTTTTACAAACAAGCTCTGTATCTGATAAAACAGGAAAAGGAAGACATACAACTAAAAAAGTTACAATATATACTACTTTAAATAATGAAAACAAAACAATATATTTTTTGGATACACCAGGTTTTTCAAGTTATGATATATACAATATAAAGGCAAAAGAATTAAAAATGTATTATCCAGAATTTAATAAATATACTTGCCAGTATGATGACTGTAATCATATAAACGAACAAGAAAAATATTGTAGTATAAAAAGAGCAGTTATAGAAGGACTAATTGATAATTTAAGATATGAAAGATATAATAAAATTTTTGAAGAATTAAATCAAAAAGAAAAGAGAATGTATAAATAAGGAGAAATATATGAGTAAAATATTACCTTCTTTGTTAGGAATAAAAGATTTAAATGAATTAAAATATTTTCTTAATGAAATAAAGGATACAAACATAGATGAACTTCATTTTGATATAATGGACGGAGTATTTGTAGAGAATAAATGCGATAATTTAGATGACATTCCATTAGTTAAAGAAAATAACCACATTGCAAATGTTCATTTAATGGTAGAAAATCCAGAAGAATATATAGAAAAGGCTGTTAAATTAGGTGCAGATAGTATAACAATTCATTATGAAATTAAGAGTTTTGAAGATATGCTTAGTTTACTTCATAAATATAAAAAAGAGACAGATTTTAAAATAGGTGTATCAATTTGCCCACAAACAGATATAAGCGCTTTAAAATCAATTATAGACCAAATAGATATAGTTTTAGTTATGTCTGTAAATCCTGGTAAAGGCGGACAACCTTTTATGGAAGATAGTTACAACAGAATTAATGAGATTAGAAAGTTATCTAGTAACATACGAATTATAGTTGATGGTGGTATAAACGATACTAATATATCAGAAGTTCTAAATAGTGGGGCAGATAGTGTAGTTGTTGGGAGTTATATCACAAAAGATATTACTATTGTAAAAAATAAAATAAATAACTTAAATTCACTAATATAATTTAAAAAATATCTTATACTATATGTATCAGATATTTTTCTTTATATAAAACAAGTTTTTTATATTAAAAACTTGAAAATAAATATTGATATATGTATAATAACCATATAATTTATAATTTTAGAAAAGAGGTATAATATGAAAAAAATAGCTATTATGACAGCAGGTGGAGATTGTTGTGGTCTAAATTCTGCTATAAAAACACTAGTATATGAGGCACATAGTAAGGGAGTAGAAGTTGTAGGCGTTTTAGATGGTTTTAAAGGATTTATAGAAGGAAGAAATAAAACAATAACTCTTAATGATGTTTATGGAATAGAAGACCTAGGAGGAACTATACTTGGATCTTCAAATAAAGAATGTCCTTTTTATTATTTAGTAGATAAAGAAAAGGAAATATATGAAGATTTAACAGATCAAGGAATTAAAATACTAACTGATATTGGTGTAGAGGGATTAATTGTAATTGGTGGAGATGGAACATTGGATTCAGCAAGAGTAATACATGAAAGAGGCTTACCGACAGTTGGTATTGCTAAAACAATTGACAATGATATGATAGCAAGTGATTGTACAATTGGTTTTGAAACGGCTATTAATAATAATGTGCAAAGCATAGAAAAATTAAAATCTACAGCGTTTTCACATAAAAGGGCAATTGTAGTTGAGGTAATGGGTAGAACATCTGGATATTTAACCTTATATAGCGGCTTTGCAGCAGGTGCTGATATTATATTGCTACCTGAAAAAGATTATGACTTAAATGTTATATGTGATAAAGTACAAGAATTGGTAGATAAAAAAAGATATGCTATTATAACGGTTGCAGAGGCAGCTAAAGAAATTGGAAAGGATGAAACGGTTGCGAAAATTATCGAAGATAGTTTTGAACAAAAGAGATATGGAGGAGTAGCAGATAAATTAGCTAAACAAATAGAAGAAAAAACAGGAATAGAGGCAAGAGCACAAGTGTTAGGTTATACTCAAAGAGGCGGAACAACAATATATTCTGACATTATAAATGCATCACTACAAGCAGATTATGCATTTGATTTATTGTTAAATAATCAAGCAGGATACATTGTTGGAGTTAAACAAGGAAATGTTGCCAAAATGGAATTCCCTAAAATCCGTGTACCAAGGGTACTTGATTTTGATAATAATAAACTAGTACAAACATCCTTGAAGATGGGAATTAGTTTCGGTATATAAAATAAAATATCATCTAACACATAATGAAGTGCACCACAAATGTTAGATAAAAAGTTAACATTTGTGGTGTATTTTTCAATTTTTTCCAAACAAATGTTTGACAAGCATATAACTATATGTTATAATCGAATTGTAAAATTATTTGGAGGTAATTATATATGTTAAATAATAACGAACAAAACATTTTGAATTTTATAAAAAAACAAATTAAAGAAAATGGATATCCGCCATCTGTTAGGGAAATTTGTGCAGCGGTTGGACTAAAATCAACATCTTCTGTACATTTGTACTTAAATAGATTAGCAGATAAAGGCTGTATATCAAAACAAGGATTAAAAACAAGGGCTATAAAAGTTGTAGATGATGACACAACTTCTATATATGATAGTGAAAATGATGAAAATATCATTACAATCCCATTGGTAGGTAATGTAGCAGCAGGTGCCCCTATTTTAGCAGAAGAAAATATAGAAGATTATTTTAAAGTACCATCTAGTTTTATTTCTAAAAATGCCATGAAGGTTGGCACATATATGCTTAAAGTTAAGGGCGAAAGTATGATTAATGTAGGGATTAACAATGGTGATTATATAATTATTTCTAAACAAAGTACTGCAAATAATGGTGAAATAGTTGTTGCTTTAATAGAAAATGAAGCAACTGTAAAAACATTCTATAAAGAAAAAGACTATGTAAGATTACAACCTGAAAATGATACAATGGAACCTATAATAGTAAAAGATGTTCAAATTCTAGGTAAGGTTATAGGATTATTTAGAAAATATTAAATAAATATATATATATATAACTTATAGTATATTTTATCTGCTATAAGTTTTATTTTTATTTTAAATACCAAAACATTTTTTATATATTTAGCATAGTATAAAGTATACCGGAGGTAAATTACTATGAAACTAAAAAACTTAAAAATTGGACTTGGTATAACAGGTTCTTTTTGTAACTTAAAAGATGTAAAAAATATAATTGAAAACTTACATAAAGAAGAAGTTAAAACAATAATTCCAATTGTTTCAAATAACATACAAAAAGAAGTAAATAGATTTGGTACTCCAGAAGAAACTATCAGCATGCTAAAAAAACTCACTAAAAATGAGGTCATAGATACAATATCAAAAGCTGAGCCAATTGGGCCTAAAAATTTAATTGATTTAATGATAATAGCACCGTGTACAGGTAATACATTAGCAAAATTAAATAATGGAATATCAGATACTCCTGTACTTATGGCAGCCAAAAGTCATTTAAGAAATAACAAACCAGTACTACTTGGAATAGCAAGTAACGATGCGTTGGGTGCTAATGCCAAAAATATAGGTGAACTATTAAACACAAAGAATATGTTTTTTATACCATTTAGACAAGATGATTATGATAATAAACCTAAATCCTTAGTTTTTGATTACACTAAATTAGTAGAAGCCGCAGAATTTGCGATGGAGAATAAACAGTTACAACCTATTTTAATATAAATATAAAACAATCTAAGTAATAAATCATTTCATAAACTTAGGTTGTTTTCTTGTATAATATAAATATATATGGTATAATATCTACATATTATGTAAATAAATTAGGAGGAATAATCTTGAAAGCAAGTTTAATCACTCTTGGGTGTAATAAAAATGAAATTGATAGTGAAATGATAGTTTCCTATGTATCAAATAGAGGCTTTGAAATAACAGATAATCTATCAGAGGCATCACTAATCATAATAAACACTTGTGGATTTATAAATTCAGCAAAAGAAGAAGCAATTAACACTATACTAAATGTAATAGATTACAAATATGAAGGTACATGTGAGCATATATTTGTAGTTGGCTGTCTGGCTAAAAGATATAAAAAAGAAATATATAAAGAATTTCCAGAAGTAGACTTAGTAATTGGTGTTGACGAATATTCTAAATTTGATACAATTTTTTCTAAGTATTTTAAATTAAATGATTCTAAATTAAGTTTAAATTTTCATAATAGAGAAGTATCTTCTTTGTTTCCGATGGCATATTTAAGAATATCTGATGGTTGTAATAATAGATGTCATTATTGTGCTATTCCACTTATTAGAGGTAATTTAAAAAGTAGAAAAATAGAAGATATTGTGTTAGAGGCTAAAAATTTAGTATCAAAAGGTATTAAAGAGTTATGCATAATATCCCAAGATACAACATCTTACGGAATTGATATTTACGGCAGATGCGAACTTAGAAAATTAATACAAGAATTATCTAAAATTCAAGATTTAAAATGGATTAGAGTGTTATATATGTATCCTGGAAAAATATCAGATGATTTATTACAAGAATTTTTAGAAAATAATAAGTTATGTAGATATTTCGACATACCTGTACAACATATTTCTGATAAAATGTTAAAGCTTATGAATAGGCATACAACAAAACAAGAAATATATGATGTTGTAAATAAAATAAGAGAAAAAATTCCAGATGCAATAATTCGTACAACGGTTATGGTTGGGTATCAGCAAGAAGACGAAATGGATTTTGAAGAATTAAAGCAAGGAATCAAAGATCTACAATTTGATAGGTTAGGAACATTTACCTTTTCAAAGGAAGATGATACAGTTGCAAGTACAATAGATGGAGATATAGATGAGCAAGTAAAAGAAAAAAGATATAATGAGATTATGGAGTTGCAACAAAATATAATTAGTGAAAAAATGAAAGATCTAATTGGCAAAGAATTTGAGTTAGTTGTAGAAGATGTAACTAAGGATAATAAATATTTTATTTGTAGGTCATATATGGATGCACCAGATGTTGATCCTAGAATATATTTAAAGCTTGAAGAAAATATAGATAAGGTAATAGTAGGTGAATATTATAATGTAGTATTAACTGAAATAAATGGCTATGATTTTATAGCAAAATTAAAATAGGAGGAGTTTAAATGTATAGTAGAGAAGATTTAGTAAAAGCAACATTAACAGAGCTTAGACAAATTGCGGACGAGAAAAAAATTGATGGATATGAAAGATTAAAAAAAGAATATTTAATTGAGGAAATAGTAAAGGCTCTTGAAGAGAAAAAAGAGTTAGAAGTAAAAAATGATATACAGATTGAAAATACTGAAACTGATTATATCGCAGAAGGTACACTTGAAGTATTACCAGATGGTTATGGTTTTTTAAGAAGTGACAATTACTTGTCTGGTAGTAAAGATATATATGTATCAGCAGTTCAAATAAGAAGATTTAATTTATCAAGCGGAGATACATTAAGAGGGATTGCAAGATTTACAACAGATCCTCAAAACAAATTTCCATCTATGATATATGTACAATCAATAAATGGAGATAGTATAGAAACCGCTTTAAAAAGAAAATCTTTTGAAGCATTAATACCTATTTATGCTAATGAAAGATTAAAATTAGAAAGTGATAACACACCTGTTTCTATGAGAATTATCGATATACTTGCACCTATTGGTAAAGGACAAAGAGGACTTATAGTTGCTCCTCCAAAAGCAGGTAAGACAACTATGCTAAAACAAATAGCAAATAGTATAACAAAAAATAACCCAGAAGTTAAAATGATTGTTCTTTTAATTGACGAAAGACCAGAAGAAGTAACAGATATAGAAAGATCTATTGATGCAGAAGTTGTTTCATCTACATTTGACGAAGCACCAGAACATCATATTAAGGTTGCTAAAATGGTTTTAGAAAGAGCAAAAAGACTAGTAGAACATAATAAAGATGTTGTTATATTATTAGATAGTATAACAAGACTTGCAAGAGCAAACAACTTATCTGTTGAGCCATCTGGAAGAACTTTATCTGGTGGTCTTGATCCTGCATGTTTACATTTCCCTAAGAAATTCTTTGGTGCTGCAAGAAATATAGAGAAAGGTGGAAGCCTTACAATTCTTGCAACTGCTCTTGTAGATACAGGTAGCAGAATGGATGACATCATTTTTGAAGAATTTAAGGGAACTGGTAATATGGAAATTCACTTAGATAGAAAATTAAGCGAAAGAAGAATATTCCCATCAATTGATATTCAGAAATCTGGAACAAGAAGAGAAGATTTACTACTTACAGATAAAGAAATGGAAGCAAGTAACAAAATACATAAATTACTATCAATGCAATCTGGTCTTCAATTAATTGAAACAGTTGAAAAAATACTTAATATATTCGTCAAAACAAAAAATAACGAAGAGTTTATGGATACTTTTAGTAAAGCAGTTACTAAAAAGAAGAAGGAAGATTAATACACATTATATTTTAGAATAGGTATGTAGCCTATTCTTTTTTATGCTCGTTAGTTGACATAAGCATACAAGAGTGATATAATTATGTAGTATTTTAAATGTATTTAAATAATAATTTATTAGGAGGGAAAATATGTTAACTATTTTTATTGTTATGGTACTTGTAATAGCATTAATAAATGTGTTTTTTAAAGTATCAAGTGAAAAAGAGAAACCTGTAATTGTGATCGGTTCTAGTTTTCTTTTTGTTATTATTGCAACAACAATTAGCTTACTTCCACTTGCTGGTTATGAAAGTACACCAATTATTGAAGATGTAGTTTTATCACCTTTGGTAGATGGAGAAGAATTAGACTGTTATCTAATTAATTCAGAAGAATATTATTATACATATAAAACAGATACAGTTCATACATTAAGCGGAACAAATGTAAGTTACATTGAAGACAGTAGTGATAAGAATATAATATTAAGGAAAAGTATATATAAGCCGAAAACAAATATGTTTACATTTGCATTTGGTGCCGAAAAAGTCGAATACACATTTTATGTTCCAAGAGGAACTGTTATAAAATAATACTTATAAAGGAGAGGTAAATACGATGAAAATTGTTGCTAAAAAAGGTGTTATGGACGGAGATAAATGTATTATTCCATGTGAATTCACAGATATTAAGCAAGCAATTGTGGATAATAATTTCAGCGATACCATATATATAACCTTAAAAGATGAACTGTATGGAATTGCAGTTATTAAAGATTTAAACTCAGGTAAGGTTGAATATACACAAAATGAATTTGATGAGATAAATCAATTTCAAAACGGTGTACTAGTATTCGGACAATATTGTGAACGATTTGGTATGAAATATGGACTTATTAATACTGAATTAAATGAAGTTTTGGAGTGTATATATGATGAAATAGATTATCTTTCTTACGATTATGTAAGTATAAAAAAAGACGGTAAATATGGAGTATATAGCATACCAGAAAAGAAAATTATAGTTGAGTGTAACCATAAAGGTGTAAGTTGGACCAATGAAGATGGCAAGGATAAGATTATACTTGATGTATAAAATATTAAAAGGTGGAGATAAAAATCTCTGCCTTTTTTCTTTGCAAATTTGGTATAAATACAAAAAGTTTTGCCTTTTGTCTTGTTTTTATTTCCTCTATGTGTTAAAATATTCAAGTAAAATGTTATTTTATCGCTTAAAGGAGGGACAAATAATGAAACAAGATATTCAACCAAAATTCGAAAAAGCTACTATAACTTGTGCTTGTGGTAATGTAATAGAAACTAAATCAACTAAAGCTGATATGAAAACTGATACATGTAGTGCATGTCATCCATTCTATACTGGTAAAAAACAAGCAGTATCATCTAAGGGTAGAGCAGCTAAGTTCGTAGAAAAATATGGAAATAAATAATAATAGTAATTGATGCTACTTATATGTTAAATATAGGTAGCTATTTTAATATATGTTGGAGGTATTTATGGGATTAAAAGATGTAGCCTTTATGTACGATTTTGATGGTACACTTGCAAGCGGAAATATACAAGAATATAACTTTATTCCTGCTTTAAATATGACAAGTAGTGTATTTTGGAAAGAAGTATCGGATTTAGCGTCTGAAAACAATATGGACACAGTGCTTGCATATATGTATTTAATGCTAAAAAAAGCAGAAGCAAATGATATATCTATTAAAAAATCTGCTTTCTTTGAATATGGTAAAAATGTTTCCTTATATCAAGGCGTAACTAGTTGGTTTGATAGAATAAATAAATATGGTGAAAAATTAGGATTAAATATCCACCATTATATTATATCTTCTGGTATAAAAGAAATGATTGAAGGTACTGAAATAGCACATAATTTTGATAGAATTTATGCATGTAGCTATATGTATAATATTGATAATATAGCAAAATGGCCTGCTGTTTGCGTTAATTACACTAATAAAACACAATTTTTATTTAGAATAAATAAAGGGATCCTAGATGTTTATGATCCTAAGGTAAATGATTATATGACAGAGGATAAAAAGAATATTAAATTTTCTAATATGGTATATTTTGGAGATGGTGAAACTGATATTCCATGTATGAAACTTGTTAAAAATTTTGGGGGTAAGTCAGTAGCGGTATTTGATTCGGAAAATAGAAAAAAGGTTGCTGAAAAAATGTATGAAGATGGAAGAGTAAATTTCTATGCAGAATCGGATTACTCTAAAAACAGTAAATTGGATTGTTACATAAAAGAATGTTTAAACGAGATTGCATGTAGGGTGAAACAAGATGAACTTAAATAAATTGTATGAAAAAATATCAAACTACGACTTTTCTAATATAGATATATGTGATAAAGAGTTTGCAATTACCTCTTTAATCTGCCATATCAAAAACATTAGCAAATCAGAATATTTAATTAGAAAAAATGATATGGATATTTCCGAAAATGAATATTTAAAGCTAAAAGATCATTTAGATAATCTCATAAACAATAATATACCGCTTCAATATATTATAGGTAAAGTATATCTGTATAACGAAGAGTATATTGTAAACGAAAATGTATTAATACCAAGACAAGATACAGAAATATTAATAGAAAATGCGGTAAAGTATGTAAATAAATATAATTTAAAAAATGGACTAGACTTATGCTGTGGAAGTGGTGCTATTGGGATTTCTGTTTCAAAAAATTCTAACTTAAAAGAGATTACATTTGTGGATATATCAGAAAAAGCATTAGAAATAACAGAAAAGAATATTAAAAATAATGATGTTAATATAAAAACAAATCTAAGACATTCAAATTTATTCGAAACATTAATGACAGATAACAATAGATACGATATAATAATGTCAAATCCGCCATATATTAAATCTAGCGATATAAATAATTTATCAGAATATGTAAAAAAGGAACCTTTGCTTGCACTAGATGGAGGACAAGATGGTCTTTTCTTTTATAATAAAATAATAGATGAGGCAAGAAATTTTTTAAATGATAATGGCTTTTTGATATTTGAAATTGGTTATGACCAAATGGATGATTTAGAGAATATTTTTAGCAAATATAAAGAATATGAAATAATAGAAAAAATTAAAGACTATAATTTAAATGATAGGGTGATAATATGTCGTTTTCACAAAATATAAAAGATGAAATACTTATGCAAAATACAAATAAAAAATGTTGCTTAAATGTACAAAGAGCAGCAGAACTTTTAACGGAAGGGGAAACAATTGATGCACAAGCATTAAAAAAATCTGTAAAAAGTAATAACTGTTGCAAAAAAGCGTTTTTAAAAGGCTTATTTTTAGGAAGTGGTTGTATTGTAGATCCTAATACCGATTATCATTTCGAGATTACTACAAAATCTAAAAAAAATTCAACAATTGTTCTGGATATATTAAATAATATAATTGGATTTGAGTGTAAGTTAATAAAAAGAAGTACCAACCTTTATGTTATATATATCAAAGATTCTGAGCAAATATCAATTGTATTATCACATTTAGGCGCAAATAACGCTTTATTTGAATATGAAAATATAAGAGCATTAAGAAGTATTAAAAACAATATAAATAGAAGTATTAATTGCGAAACAGCAAATCTTACAAAAACGATTTCTGCTGCATATAAACAACTTAATGCAATACAAAAATTGGAACAAAATGGCATGATAGACAAACTTTCTTTTGAGCTTAAAGAAATATGTATGCTAAGAAAAGAAAACCCAGAAATGAGCCTAGAAGAACTTAGTAAATTATGTTCAACACCTGTGACTAAATCAGGAGTAAATCATAGATTAAATAAAATTACCGAACTTGCAAATAAAATAAATTAGAAAGGGATAGATATATGTCACAAGAGTTATCAATATATGTTCATATACCGTTTTGTAAATCTAAATGTTATTATTGTGATTTCTGTTCAAAAGAAAATAATGATGATTTTGTTGTAAGTCAATATGTAGATGCAGTTATACAAGAAATACTAAATAACGCTGAGATATTATCTGAACATGAAATAAAAACAATATATTTTGGTGGTGGAACACCTTCGTACATAGGTGATAAATATATAGAAAAAATATTGTCCGTTATAAAGTTATTCCTAGGTGATAGAATAGTTGAAACAACCATTGAAATGAATCCTGCTGATTGTACAATGGAAAAATTAACTAACTATGTTAATATGGGAATAAACAGATTTAGTTTGGGTATGCAATCTGCAAATAATGATGTATTAAAAGCAATTGGAAGAAGGCACACAAGAGAAGATGTAGAAAAAGCATATAACAATATGTCAAAACTCGGCATAAAAAATATTTCTGTTGATGTCATAACTGGACTTCCGAAAGATAGTATAAATACATTTAAGGATACTTTAATGTTTGTAACAAACCTAGGGGAAAATATAAAACATATATCTACATATAGTTTAGAAGTACATGAAAATACAAAACTAGATACTCTTTTAGAAACAGGCTTCTTAAATCTTCCAAGTGAAGATGAAGAAAGAGAAATGAATGATTTAACATATAATATTTTAAGTAAAGCAGGATATAATATGTATGAAATATCAAACTATTCTAAACCTGGATATGAATCTAAACATAATCTTACTTACTGGAATCAAGGTTATTATTTAGGTTTTGGAGTATCTGCTGCAAGCTATATTAATGGTAAAAGATATTCAAATGTATGTAATATAAATGAATATATAGAAAAAATTTCAAATAATCAATCAGTAATTTTAGAAACAGAGGAGTTAGACAAACTAGATACTTTAAAAGAGTATATAATACTTAAATTAAGACTTACGGATGGGATAAATGTAGATGAATTTAAAAATAGATTTAAGATAGACATTTTTGATATATTTAAAAAGGAAATAGAAGAGTTAATTTCTAATAAACTTTTAGAAAACAAGAATAATAGAATTTTTTTAAGTAAAAAGGGTAGGGATTTAGCAAATCAAGTATGGCAAAAATTTATATAGTTAAGAGGAGTAAATATGGAAGAAAATATACAAGATAATAACGAAAAATTTTTAATAATTGATGGCAATAGTATTATGAATAGAGCATTCTATGCAATAAGACTATTATCTACACGAGATGGGTTATATACTAATGCTATATATGGTTTTTTAAACATATATTATATGATTTTAGATAAGTTTAAACCTGATTATGTTTCAGTAGCATTTGATTTAAAGGCACCGACATTTAGACATGAAATGTTTGTAGAATATAAAGCACATAGAAAAATGATGCCTGATGAACTTAAAGTCCAAATGCCAGTTATAAAAGATATATTAAGAGCAATGAATGTACCAATATATGAAATAGAAGGATATGAAGCAGATGATATATTAGGAACCATTGCAAATATTAATACTCAAAATAATATTTCTACATATATTTTAACAGGAGATAAAGATTCTCTCCAATTAACATCGGATAAAACTAGAATAATAATGCCTTCTTCTAAAATGGGAAAAACTGAATATACTGTGTATACTCCTGATGTGCTTATGGAAAAGCAGGGTATAAGACCAGGGCAAGTTATTGATATAAAATCGCTTATGGGTGATAGCTCTGATAATATTCCTGGTGTGCCAGGTATTGGAGAAAAGACTGCATATTCTCTTATAGGTAAATATGATAGTTTAGAAAAAATTTATGAAAATATATCTAATTTAGATGCAACTGAGTCTGTAAAGAAAAAACTAACAGAAAATAAAGATATGGCATTTTTAAGTTATAAACTTGCAACTATTGATGTTAATGTGCCTATTGAATTAGACTATGAAAAATTAAGATTTGGTAGCGTTGATATGCCCAAACTTACAAGCATATTTGAAAGATTATCTTTTAAAAAATTCCTAGAAAGATATGAAGCCAGCGGTGAAGTTATTTCTCAAACTGATAATAATATTGAATTTTTTAAAGATTTTAATAAAGATAATATACTAAATATAGATACAAATTATAATAAATATACGAAGTATATAAACGATTTGAAAAATAATGCAGAATCTAATATTTATGCAATTATAGTAAATTCGAAAAATATAGGAATAGAAAATTTTCTTGTTATAAAATGTAATGATAATATAATGTATATTGATTTGAATTCTAAGTTAGCCACAACAGTTCTTACTGACTTGGCTAACTTAGCAGCAGATAAAATAGGTTATGATGTTAAAAGAATATATAAAGAATATTTTAAACGCAATATCGTAAGTTTTAAAAGTTTTAAATCTGATATAAAAATAGCATATTATATATTACATTCTACTGAAAGTAATTATGAAATAGAAAACATTTCATATAATTTATTAGGTATCAATATGCCTACTGAAAATAAAGAAGATGTAAAAGAAGAAAGTAGTACTATACAAACTTCATTATTTGATGAAGCAGCATTATCTAATGATATAGTAATAAAAAAAGATTTATCAGAAACTCAAAAGAAATATTTATATGCTGTTATTACATCTACTCAAAAATTAGATGATATATTAACAAATAAAATTAATGAATTAAAGATGAATGAACTATATAATGAAATCGAAATGCCTCTTATCGAAACTCTTGCAGATATTGAAAACAATGGAATGTATATAAACAAAAATAAATTAATAGAATTTGGGAAAATATTAACTGGCGATATAATAGAATTAGAAAACAAAATATATGATATAGCAAAAGAAAAATTTAATATTAACTCACCATCTCAACTTGGCAGAGTGCTATTTGAAACATTAGGACTTTCAACATCTAAAAAAACAAAAAAAGGTTATTCAACCGACAAAGATAGCCTAGAAGCAATTACAGGTGAACACGAAATAGTTGGGCTAGTTTTAGATTATAGAACTATGGCAAAATTAAAATCAACTTATGTAGATGGCTTATTAGAGTGTATTGGAGATGACCAAAGAATACATACAACATTTATGCAAGCAGTAACAGCAACTGGAAGACTTAGTAGTGTTGAACCAAATCTTCAAAACATACCAGCAAGAACTGAACTTGGTAGTAAAATAAGAGATTGTTTTGAAGCACAAGATAGCAATATTATAATAGACGCCGATTACAGCCAAATAGAACTTAGAGTGCTTGCACATATGGCAAATGATAATATAATGATAGACGCTTTCAATAATGGAAATGATATTCATGCAATAACCGCATCACAAGTATTTAATATACCTCTTGAAGAAGTAACACATGAACAAAGAACCAAGGCAAAAGCAGTTAATTTTGGTATAGTATATGGTATAAGTGGATTTGGTCTTGCAAAGAACATTAACACAAGCAGACAGGAAGCAACTGAGTATATAAATAATTATCTTACTAAATATGAAAATGTAAAGAAATTCATGGATAAAAGTGTTAAAATCGGAAAAGAAAAAGGATTTGTTTCTACTTTGTTTGGAAGAATTAGATATACTGATGAACTAAAAGCAAGTAATAAAAATACCGTAATGTTTGGTGAAAGAGTTGCCATGAATACTCCAATACAAGGTACAGCAGCGGATATTATGAAAATAGCAATGAATAAGTTATATGCTGCACTTAAAGAGAAAAATCTAAAAGCAAAAATAATAATGCAAGTACATGACGAACTTTTAGTTGAGGCGCCATTAGAGGAAAAAGATGAAGTAATTAAATTAATGAAAAATAGCATGGAGAAAGTTATAAAATTAAAGGTTCCATTAGATGTTGATATAAATTCAGGTAAAACATGGAATGAAGCAAAATAAAGGGTGAATGATATATTGAAGACAACATATAGAATTTTATTAGTAATTTTACTTATAATATTTACCTATATTAGTTATAAAGTTATATGTAAAAAAATTATATATCCAACAAAATATGATAAGTATGTTGAGAAGGCCGCTGCTGATAATGATATAGATCCATATTTAATATACGCATTAATCAAACAAGAGAGTAACTTTAATAATGAGGCTATGTCAAGCAAGAATGCAAAAGGTTTAATGCAAATCTTAGATTCTACCGCAGAGGAGACCGCAAGCCAAATTGACTACATAGATTCTCAAAATATTGATTTATATGATTCAAATACAAATATATGTATAGGTACAAAATATCTGAAATCATTAATAAATAGATATAACGGCAATATATATCTTGGGATTTGTGCATATAATGCTGGACTTGGTAATGTTGATAAATGGGTTTTGGCAGCTGATATTTATTCAAACGGACATGTAAATATGTCAAATATTCCTTTTGAGGAAACAAAAACATATTTGACCAATATTCTAAAATATTATCAAAAGTATATAGATTTGTATTCGTAAAAGTCTTGGGTTTTGCCCAAGATTTTTTTAAAAATATATAGCAATTCTAGTACTTGTTGCATAATATATATTAGTAAAAATAGCAATTGTTTTTACAAATAATTTTGTAGAGAGGAGAAGGAATATGTTAAGAATACCCATTAGTTACACTTTAAATTGTATTGTTCCACAAACCAAGGAAGAATGCAAAGAAAAATTACCACATTGTTATGTTTTTAGAAATTCTATAAGAGTTGCAGTTGTATACCTTAATCCAGTTCGTATTGAAAAAGGCTCTGATTTGTTAAATCAGGAGATAGAAGATGTTTTATCAATAGTTACAGAAAACCAATACGAATTAGAAGAAGAGTATAGAAAAGTAGCAAATGGTTGGTAACAAATATATCCCTAGTATTTATCTAGGGATATATTCTATTCTAGCTAACTAAATTGATTAAAGATTAATAAATTTTTTAAATATACTACCCAAAGTACAATAAATGTGGTAAAATAATTAAGTAAATTTAAAGGAGAGTGAAAAAATGTCAGGACATAGCAAATGGGCAAATATAAAAAGAAGAAAAGAAGCCGTAGATAGTAAAAAGGCTAAAATTTATTCAAAGTTGGGTAAAGAAATTACCGTAGTAGTTAAACAAGGTGGACCTGACCCTAACACAAACGCTAAATTAAGAGATATGATAGCAAAAGCTAAGGCAAATAATATGCCTAACGATAACATAAACAGATGTATTCAAAAAGCAGCAGGTGATTCAACCGCAACAAGTTATGAAGAAATAACATATGAAGGGTACGGACCAGCAGGAGTAGCGGTAATAGTTGAAGTAATGACTGATAATAGAAATAGATCAGCAGCAGATGTAAGATGTATATTTGATAGAAGCGGTGGTAATCTAGGTCAAACTGGTTCTGTTGGTTACATGTTCGATAAAAAAGGTATTATTGTTATTGAAAATACAGATTCTGTTGACGAACAAGAATTAATGATGCAAGTAATAGATGCAGGCGCAGAGGATTTTGTATCGGACGAAGAATATTTTGAAATAATAACTGCACCACAAGATTTTACAAATGTAAGAGAAGTATTAGAAAAAGAAAATTACGAACTTGCAGAAGCAGAAATTAAAATGGTACCTAATATGAAAAAAGAACTTACTGAGGAAGAAGAGGAAAAATTTAATAGATTCCTAGATAAACTTGATGATAATGATGATGTGCAAAATGTATGGCATAATGCTGATATTTAATATATTTTAGCTATAACTAATAATGTTATGGCTATTTTTATATATTTTTTGATAAAATAGTGTACATAACTATTGACTTTACATAAATATTATGTTAAAATAATATCTGTAAAGTGTTCATTTCATGTTAAGGAGGTGCAACTGATGTATTATGAAAACAAAAGAAGTTTTTATATTAGACAATATGGACCACCAGTATTAGCTATTACAATTTCTGCAATTTTAATTGTAGCTGGTTTATTTATAGCAACTAAATCATTAGAAAATGATATAAATAAACAACAAATAGAAAATTTAGTAGCTGATAACGACACATCAGTTGACATATCAAGTACTATGCCGGAAGACTTAGTTAAATTAAAATCTTTTACTAAATCAAAAGAATATACGGTACACGCTATTAGTGATGACGGAGCAGTAGTAATTGAAACTTCCAAAAATGAATATTTTAAAATAAATCTAATTGGTGTTGAAAGTTCAAATAAATATGCTTCTTTAAAAGAAAAAATGGAAGAAGAATTAGTAAACAAAAAAATCACTATTGAATTTGATAACTCAAAATTAGATAAAAATAAGGCTTATGCTTATGTATATGTAAATGACAAATTATATAATACTGAAATTCTTAAAAATGGCTATGCTGTTTTAAGAGTTGAAAGAAAAAATGTTGACAAACTTGATTTACTACTTCAAGCAGAAACAGAAGCAAGAAAAGCAGCAGTTGGAGTTTGGGAAGCGTAAGTTAAATTAATTTGAATGCCGATTAAAGGAAAAACCTTTAGTTTTCATATATCAACCTCTTATAATCGCCTCTACGATCGTTGTAGAGGTGTATTTTTATGTCTTGACAAAGTTAACATAATATGATATAATATACTTGTACTGAAAAGTGCAAATCTAAAATATAATTATGGAGGAAAAAAACATGAGCTTTAATAAGATTAAGGATAAGATTAAAAATCTATTGCTTAACAAAAAAGAAGAGGAAGAAAACGTAAATGAAGGTGCATATTGGAAAATGTTAGGTATGAACATTCCACTTTCATTTCCTTTACTGCAAGAAACAGTAAAAGACAGGACAGAATTTTCTAGCGTTGTAAGAGGTGCTGAAGATCTTCTGGAGCAAGATTTCAAAAGGTTTGGCATAAAATTCAAAGTGATTGATCCAGTATACAAAAACAACCTTAATGGAAATATTGGAAGCATGACTGTTGTTGTTGATGATAATGATAAAGTAACAGCTAAATTCCATAGACGTGACGATAATGGATTATGGGATGGTATGTCTAAAAAGTTTCCTGAGGAAGATACAACTGGAAAATATATCGATGAAATTTGCTTTATTATTATGTGACAATCGCTAAAAAACGAGAGTACAAGTTAAATTGCTTGTACTCTTATTTTATATATTTAATTTGCTGATTAATATTGATTCAATATATTGTAATTTGTATTCTATTTCATTTATCTTAACCCTTTCAAAATCAGCATTCACAGATTCTAATATATAATCTTTCTTTATATCTTTTTCCTTTGTTATAAACATATGATGGGAGTTATCATCTAATTCGATTAATATAATTGGTCTACAATACTTATCACAAATAGTAAAATCTATATGTTTACTTTTAATTTTATTAAAATCAGTAATATTATTTGTATTTATTAAATCTGCTAATCTAATCTTAGGAAATATATATAACTCATATTTATCTGTAATACTTTTTAATTTATAAAAAAATGATAATTCATTTTTGGTGAGTATATATTTACACTTTTCTCCTGAAAAAGAGTAGGTAACTGATGTGCTATTTTTATTATTACTATACAATGTAAAAATATATAGAATAAGTAACAGTATAATTATTAAAACAATAAATATCATTAATTAATCAACCCCTTATTAAGATTGTATTATATTATATATTTTTTATTTGTCGAAGTTTGTCATATATTAAAAGAAATGGTTGAATTTATTCTTAATATTGATTATGTTTACATAATATGGTATAATTTATGAATATTATAAAAATAATAGAAAGGATAGTATAATGTGCTTAAAAAATATGGTTTTAAGGAATTTTAAAAGTAGAGTAAAAAGTAATAGAATGCCTTTAAAATTTACAGCGTATGAAATGGAATTAGTAATAAAATGTCTATCGACAGGATATAGGTGTTTTGATAAAGAAAAATTTTTGTTCAATGATAACAATTCTGATAAAGAAAATATTTATTATTTACAAAGGGTTCTAGGTTGTAAGGCCAATGAACATTTCTACGATATTAAAAATAACGAATTTTTTAAATTGCGTAAAAAGATTAAATCATAAATATATTTTTAAAAGCCATGAAAGAGAAGAGAGTATTTAAAAATACATCTTATTATTTTATGGTTTTTATAATTGCGCAAAATATAAATTTTGTGAAATAAAGGGTATAAAACTATTGCATAATATTCATTTATTTGATATTATATCTTATATATGATTATACTTATTATTTAAAGCCTTATTTTTGATTTTAAAGCGTTTTTATTTATTATCAGATATATTTTTTACTTCTATTATTATACTACTTTATTAAAAATATTACTATTCTTTATATAATTATGCTAAAAAACATTCAAATTATATAATTTTTGTAAATTGTATAAATGAGTCCTTTTTTTGAGGTTACCTGGGATATACCCCGGACAATAAAAATGGCTTAAAATCGATTTTAGAGCGTCGTTTTTTGGAGGTTATTTTATGAATGCTAATAACTATGATGATGTATCAAATATAATAAAAGATTATCTATTATATATGCTTACAATTAAAAATAGATCAGCAGCAACTGTAAAAGAATATTATTATGATTTAAGAAATATGTTTAGATATATTAAAAGGGACAAGTTTAATATTAAAACTGATAATTTAGAAGAAATTGATGTTACAGATTTAGATATAGAATTTTTTAAAAATTTAACATTATCAGATTTTTATAATTATTTATATTATATGTCAAATGACTTAAATTCAAAGCCGGTTTCAAGAGCTCGTAAAGTTGCAACTATAAAATCTTTTTTTAATTATCTTTGCAATAAAGAAAAAGTTTTGACCGTAAATCCTACAATAGATTTGGAAACACCAAAATTAGGAAAAAGAATTCCTAAATACCTGAACTTAGATGAGGCTGTTTCCCTACTCCACTCCGTTGATGGTAAACATAAATCTAGGGATTACGCTATACTTACATTATTCCTAAATTGTGGTCTTAGATTATCTGAACTTGTTAATATTAATCTAACGCACATAAGGGGCGATATATTAACGGTTATAGGTAAAGGTAATAAAGAACGCTCTATTTACCTAAATGATGCATGTAAAGATGCGATAGCTACCTATCTTAGAGAAAGACCAGTAGATGGTGTTATTGATAAAGA
Organism: Clostridia bacterium; assembly: GCA_045536565.1. Lineage (GTDB taxonomy): Bacteria > Bacillota > Clostridia > TANB77 > CAG-465 > CALXJE01. Next base: position 28,477 of record JAZSNU010000014.1, read on the forward strand.
TGCTTTGTTTTTAAGTAGTAGATATAAAAGAATTGGAAGAAGAACAGTTGAGGTAACTGTTAAAAAATATATTATAAAAGCCGGATTAGATCCAAACAAATATTCGCCACATAAATTAAGACATACTGCTGCTACATTGATGCACAAGCACGGAAATGTAGATATAAGATCTCTGCAACAAATACTTGGCCACGAGTCAATTTCTACAACTGAAATATATACACATATAGATAGTGATGAAGTAAGAAATGCACTCGATAATAACCCATTAAATAGTAAAAATATATAGATAATAAAAATTAAGAGAGGTTTAATTATCCTCTCTTAAATAATATTTTATAATGAATTTAGTTATATAAAGGCACTTGTATTATTTTACCCTCAATAATTTCATTACTATTCAAATTATTAATTTCTTTTATATCGTAAATAACCTCTTGTATATTTAAACTAGAATCTTCTTTGCAGATTGTACTTGAAATACCCCATAGAGTATCACCAGATTGTACAGTAAATTCAGTTGTTTTAATTTCTTTTTTACCAAATATTTGAGAAGTAAATATATTAAATATTATAAATGTAACCAATAAAAATAATATATTTCTAACTATTTTACCACCATCAATTTTATATCTTTTTACTCTTTTCATATATATCACCTCTAAAAAGAACTGTTGTTCTTATGGTTATATTATAATACATGAACATTTGTTTGTCAACATCTTTTTATAATTTTTTTAAATTTTTATAAATAATATTAAACATGAGGTTTTGCAAAGCGACCTAGAGGGATATACCCTAAGCAATAAAAATGTCTTAAAATGGGTTCTAGGACGCCTATTTTCACTAAGGTGATTATGAATCGTATAAAAAATTAACAGACATTATTAATACTATAAGTAATTTGCATTGATGGTTATAACAGCTTAGATTAATTTCTAAGCTGTTTTTCTTTACAAAAAAGAAGAAATACATTTTATTGTATTTCTTCTATATATTCTTACTTTGCACTTTTTGAAGTAGTCTCTTTTCTTATATATGTTGGTTTTGCATTTTTTGTAACAACATCTTTTGTGATAATACATTTTTTGATTGTCTTATCAGATGGTACTTCATACATAGCAGTAAGCATAACCTTTTCAAGAATCGACCTAAGTCCTCTTGCACCAGTTTTTCTTTCTATGGCAAGATTAACTATTTCATCAAGTGCATCTTTTTCAAATTCTAAGACTACATCATCCATCTTAAACATTTTCTTATATTGCTTAATAATTGCATTCTTAGGTTTTGTTAATATGTCAATAAACGCTTTTCTATCTAATTGACCAAGTGATGTTATAATAGGAAGTCTACCAACCAGTTCTGGAATTAAACCAAATTTAATTATGTCGTGAGGTAAAACTTCTGAGAATATAGATGCATAATCTATTTCTTTTTTCTCTTTTATCTTAGCACCAAATCCCATTACCTTTTCACCAGTACGAGCCTCTATAAGTTTTTCTAAGCCTTCAAATGCACCTCCACAAATAAATAATATGTTAGATGTATCTATTTTAATATATTCTTGTTGTGGATGTTTTCTTCCACCAGTAGGAGGTACTGCTGCAACCGTTCCTTCAATAATTTTAAGTAGTGCTTGTTGAACTCCCTCACCACTTACATCTCTTGTAATAGATGGATTTTCAGATTTTCTAGATATTTTATCTAATTCATCTATATATATAATACCTTTTTCTGCTTTTGATATATCATAATCAGCGGCTTGAATAAGTCTAAGTAAGATATTTTCTACATCTTCGCCAACATATCCAGCCTCAGTAAGTGTAGTAGCATCTGCTATTGCAAATGGAACTCTTAATACTTTGGCTAATGTTTGGGCTATAAGTGTTTTACCAGAACCAGTAGGTCCGATCATTAGGATATTACTCTTTTGAAGTTCTACTTCATCTATTTTATCCATATTTTTTATTCTTTTATAATGATTGTATACAGCAACAGATAACACTTTTTTGGCCTCATGTTGTCCTATAACATATTCATCTAATATTTTATTAATATGTTCAGGCGAAGGTATTTCAGTATTTTCAATTACTTTTGCTTCAATTTCATTTAATTTATCTTCATCTTGCATTATATCTTCTAATATAATACGATTACAAGTATCAATACAATCATCACATATAAATATCCCGTTTGGTCCTGCAATTATTTTATTAACTTCATCTTTATATCTACCACAAAATGAACAAAAAATATCAAAATCAGTATTTCTTTTCTTTGGCATAATACGATATCCCCTTATAACTCATTTATACTTTTCATTACTTCATCAATAAGCCCATATTCTTTTGCTTCTTCTGATGATAAAAAGTTATCTCTGTCTGTATCTTTTTCAACTTGTTCTAATGGTTTTCCTGTATTTTCACTTAATATTTTATTTAATTTTTCTTTTACTTTAAGTAAATATTCAGTATGTATTTTAATATCACTTGCTTGACCTTGAACACCGCCTAATGGTTGATGAATCATTATAGTAGCATTTGGAAGAGCAAATCTCTTTCCTTTTTTACCAGCGGCTAAAAGGAATGCTCCCATACTTGCTGCCATACCAGTACAAATAGTTGACACATCTGATTTTATATATTGCATTGTGTCATATATGGCCATACCTGCTGTAACACTTCCACCAGGGCTATTTATGTATAAAAAGATATCTTTTCCAGGATCTTCTGCATCTAAAAATAATAATTGTGCAACTATTAAAGATGCAGAAGCATCGTTTACCTCTTCTCCTAAAAATATAATTCTTTCCTTTAAAAGTCTAGAAAATATATCGTATGATCTTTCACCTTTACTTGTTTGTTCTATTACCATTGGTACTAAACTATTTCTCATAATATGAAAACCTCCTAACAATATTTATTATTTTTCTACTGCATTTGAAACTAATATTTCAAGTAATTTTTCTTCTTCTATTCTACCTTTCATATATTGTCTTGCATTTTCGTTTGATTTTAAAGAATCAGAAGAACCATCACCATATTGAGCAGATAATTCATCTATTTTTTTATCAATTTCTTCTGCTGTTGCTTCAATATTTTCTTGTTTTGCAATGCTTTCCATAGCAAGTCTTATTTTAACTTGTTTTTCTGCATTTTCTTTAAATTGTGCTCTAATTGCTTCCATATCAACATTTAGCATTTGCATATATTGTTCAATAGTTATTCCTTGATATGCTAAATTGTGTTCAAAATTGTGAACCATATTATCTATTTCCATTTCTATCATAGATTCTGGAATATTTGCACTTACTTTATCTGCTAATTTTTCTATTACCTTATTTTCTCTTTCTGCTTTTGCCATTGATTTTTTAGAAGACTCTAATCTTTCTTTTACACTTTTTTTGTATTCTTCAAATGTATCAAATTCTGAAATATCTTTTGCAAATTCATCATCTAATGCTGGTAATTCTTTTCTTTTGATTTCATGTAATTTTATTTTAAATATTGTTTCTTTTCCAGCAAGTTCTGCACTATGATATTCTTCTGGGAAAGTAGTTGTTATATCTTTTTCTTCTCCTACTTTCATACCTATTATTTGTTCTTCAAATCCTGGAATAAAACTTCCTGAACCAATTTCAAGTTCATATTTTTCAGCTTTTCCACCATCAAATGCTTTTCCATCTAAGAAACCTTCAAAGTCTATAACTGCGATATCTTTATTTTGAACTTCTGTGTCTTCTACTGTTATAATTCTAGCATTTTTATCTTGAATCATTTCTAATTCTTTGTTTAAATCTTCATCTGTTACTTCTTCTGATACTTTTTTAATTTCAATTCCTTTATAGTCTTTAACTTCTACTTCTGGTTTAACATATACAGTAATAGTAAATTCTAAATCTTTATCTTTACCAATTTCTTTAATATCAACTTCTGGTCTAGATACTACAAATAAATCATTTTCTTTTATAGCTGCTTCATATTCTTTTTCAGCTGCTATATTAAATGCTTCATCATATAATACTCCTTCGCCATATGTTTTTTCAATTACATTTCTTGGAACTTTACCATTTCTAAATCCAGGGATTTTAAAATGCTTAGCATTTTTAGCAAATGCTTCATCTAATGCTTTGCTAAAATCTTCTTTTGAAACTTTAAATTCCATTGTTACTTTTGAATTTTCTAATTTTTTTACTTCTACACTCATGTTTTTTCCTCCAATATGATAATTTAACTATTTAATTATATCACAAATAACATAATTTGCAATACAAACGACAATATTTAGCATACTTTAACACCTCAAAAATTAGAAAAAACATCTTAGAAATATATTCTAAGATGTTAAAACTTTAATTTTTAATAATTACTTTATCTGAATTCGAAAAAGATATATACTTTACAGGTACTTCTAAGAAAAACTCAACAATAGCAACAAATTTTTTACAACTTTCCGGTAAATCACTATATTCACTAATTTTGGTATTTGAAATATCCCAGCCACCATATGATATAGGAAGATATATAGGCTCACACTCTTCTAAATCATATGGAACATAATTAATAAACTTATCTTTATATCCATATGCACAACAAACACGCATATTATGATTTAATACTTTTCCTATAACATCAATATTGTTTATGCATATATTATCTATTTTATTAGTTAAACATGCATATCTAATAAATGCCAAATCTAGATAACCATATTTTTTACTTCCATAAGAGCAATCAATTTCACTTTCAATATTTTCTAATTTTTGGGCACATTCTTCATCCATTATAGTAGGAAGATTTTCTGCACTATTAGTTGATGTGTATGCTTTCATTATTCCAATAACTTCTTTTACATTTGCTTCTGAAATGCCAACAGATGATAATTTATTTCCTATATCAGAAAATACCTGTGGACCTTGAACAATAACTTTTTTATCTTTTTTTATTTGTTCATTTACATAGTAAGACACATCACACACGTATTCTTTCAAATGCTCATATATGGCAGTATATTCCTTAACTAAATCAGATATAATGTTACATGCAGAGCCTTTTCCATCAAAAAATTTGTAAGAGTGTACAATTCTCGATATTTCACCTTTTAATTTTTCTGTATTAAATAAATCATGCATTATAATATCACACTCATTTGCAGTATTAAGAACCTTACTGTTATATGATATTGTTATTTTTACTCTATCGCTAATTTTAAGATTGTCTGGCGAAACCTGTATACCTGCTTTTTTCAGTTCAGCAAATTCAAATATTAATTCCTGTAAATTAATGATATTTTCAGGTCCTATTACAGTCGTAATATTATTACACAAGATCGATTCTGGTACTAGTTTTATTAAAGACTCATTACCATCGTTTAATGATACTTTGAATGATTTATTATTTAATAATGTTGTATGAACAACAATATCAGCATTCTGATATTTGAATTTTGCAATTTTCCTTTTATCTTCATCTGCATATTGTAAACCTGTAAATACTGTTACATTTCTTTTCATAATATTCTCCTCCTTAAATATATTAATATTAGGTTAAAATAAAAATTTATATAATTATATCACGCTATGTGTGTTTTTTCAAATATAAAATAAAAGCAAGTACATTTCGTACTCACCTTTACTTTTCATACATACATTAATACCAATCTGGCAAACTCACACCATGTAGTTTGAACCAAATTTCCTTAGCAGTCTTAATTCCACAATTTTTCATTTCAACAATATCATCTGATGAAAGTTTCATGAGTTGCTCATAATGTATATAACCGTTACTTTTAAGGCAATTATATGCTCTTGTGCTAAATCCCAAATCATCAATTGTTATTTCTGCTGTGTTTTTGCCACCTATTATTTTAGTATAATAAGCAATTTCTCTTTCAATTTCTTTTTTTCTAGTTTCTAATACTTGAAGTTTATGTGGTATATAGAATACTGACTTTTTATATGATAAATTCAAAAAAGCTCTATTAACCACTTGTCTAACTCTCTCGGTAGTAATACCATTTTCGTTAGCAATATAATGTAATGTTTTAGGTACACCATCATAAAGTCCATATTTATGCTTTAAGAATGTTCTCTCATTTCTTTTTAACATATCTATACACTTTTTCAATTCTTCAAAAATCAAAGAATTTTCGGGGATTTGCATAGTTCCTAGAAGTTCAGTTGCTAATAAATAATAAATCTTTATGAGTCCATTTGGTATTGCATACAAATCGCAAAATGCAGATATCATATTCCTTTGTACATCGTAATTACTCTTTTTCATATTAACCCTCCAATTTTTTATTAAAAAAATAACAGACTATACCAATAATATTATTATATCACACTTTACATAAATTGTAAAGTTAAAAAGTAGCAGGTATTTCCTACTACTTAATTTCTTTAAAATTATCTTCTATTATTTTATACATCCATCCTGCTGAGCCTGTATACCAAGTCCAACCACCTCTACCGACATGGTCGACATTTGAATAAACATCTGCTGCTATCACATATGGCTCTACTTTATATATATCTGCTATTTGTTTATTGTCAGAATGAGAAATTGGATTAAGTATTCTTAATATCTCTATTGCCTTATCCTTTTCATTTAGTTCAAAGTATGCTTTTGCAAGCCAAATAGCAGCATGAGTGTATTGTCCTCCATTTTCTCTTACCCCTGGAACATATGCTTTGATATAACCAGGATTGTTTACAGGATTGTCAAACGGAGGATATAGAAGTTTAACAATCATATTTTCTCTATCGACCAAATATTTTTCTGCGTATCTTAATGCAGATAATATTTCTTCTTTTGCATCTTTATATTTTTTAAGCGCAATTGCTGCCCAACATTGAGATATTAAGTCGATTTTGCAATCCTCACTTTTTTCAGAACCAAGAGGATCTCCATTTTCATAAAATGCCCTTGTAAAATAATTACCATCAAATGCAGATTCAAAAATTTTATGTTTTAGTATATGTCTTTCAGTCTTAAAATGCATTTTATCTACTTCATCTAACATTATTTGAGCTATATCCGAAAATTTATCTAAAATATCCATCATGAAGAATGTAAGCCAGACCGATTCACCTCGAATATTGCTAAATCCGTCGTTCCAATCACCATCTCCTATATCAAGAAGACCATGTATACCCTTTCTAGAAAGTCCATATTTAATTGCTCTAACACAATGTTCATATACCGTTCCAATATCGTTTGATGTATTAAAAACATCATATATTTCTCTTCTATCTTGCATATCTACATCTTGTAAAAATGGTACTTTTTCATGAAGAATGCTTGCATCTTTGGTTATATTTACATATTCTGCAACAACATATGGAAGCCATAAATAGTCATCGCTAAAATATGTTTTTATACCAGCATTACTATGTTCATGCCACCAGTGAAGTACATCACCTCTTTGGAATTGTTTTGACGCATGTTTTATTATTTGTTTTCTTGTAAATCCAGGCCAACTTCTAATAAGTGCCATTGAATCTTGCAGTTGGTCTCTAAATCCAAACGCTCCACCTGCTTGATAAAATCCTGTTCTTGCAAATAATCTAGATGCGATTGTTTGATACAAAAGCCAGCCATTTGCCATTATATCGATATATTGATTTCCTGTACTAAAATTTTTAACAACTTTGCTTTCCCAATATTTTATGGTTTTTTTGTATTCATTTTCAACAGATATAATATCTGAATATTTTAGGATTACTCTATCTATTAAATTATATTCTATTGTGCTGCCTAGAAGTATCACAAAATCAACGCATGAATTAGCCGGTATATC
>JAZSNU010000005.1:0-4635 GCA_045536565.1 Clostridia bacterium
TTTAGAAAAACAAAAAGAAGATGAAAACAAAGTTACATATATAGCAAAATTAAATAATGATAAATTTATACTTAACATATATATTAAAAATAAATATGATAGTAACAAAGATTTATCAGTAGATAAAGTAGAAGAGATAAAAAAATATAAATATGGTGATAGTATAAATGTCAATGGTAAAATTGTTATACCAGAAATTTTAGGAAATATTGGTGAGTTTAATTATAAAAGATATTTAAATTCAAAGGAAATAGTGGGTAATATAAATAGCTATAATGTGAATTATGTGGATAACACAGGTAATTCATTAATAAAGCAGATATACAGATTAAGAGAGAATATATCGGATAAAATAGATAAAAATTTAAAATATACAAATTCAAATTTACTAAAAGGTATGTTATATGGTGATACTAAAAATTTAGATGAAGAAATCAAAAGTGGTTTTAGGAATATAGGGATAAGTCATATAACAGCAGTATCAGGTTCAAATCTAACCATTTTTTTAATAATATTTAATATTTTCTTAAATAAGATTAAATTAAACAAATATATTTATTCTTTTATTCAAATATTTTTAATATCAATATTTTGTATTCTTTCTAGTTTAGAACTATCAGTATTAAGGGCAAGTATTATGCTTGTAATTAATGTTACTCTTAAATTAAAGGGTAAAACAATATCATTAGAGAAAACAATGCTAATAACACTAGTTATTATGATATTTATTAATCCATATAGGATATTCAATACTGGAATGATATTATCTTTTTTAGCAACATTAAGCATATATATGTTCTATCCTAAAATATATAATTTTTGCGAAAGTAAAATATGTTGGAACATAAAAGGAAAAAATATTAGGAACTTCCTTTTAAATATATCTAAGATTATTAGTGTAACACTTTCTGCAAATATTTTAATTTTACCTATAACAATATCTACATTTAACACTTTTTCATTTATTTTTGTTATTTCTAATTTATTTGTATCAACATTAGCTACTTGTATCAACATTCTTGGAGTTATAGCTATATTAATTCCTAAAATTCCTGTTTTATCAACTTTTTTGTGGGAGCTATTAAATATTTGTTTAGAAATATTATTAAAAATAGTAGAAGTGTTAAATAGAATAAATTTGAATGTAAACATAAGGGATATTCCAGTTATATTAGTTATAATTTATTACATATATTTTATTCTTGTAAATATAGGATATAAAATAAGAGGTGAAAATAGACAGTTTAGATATATATTAAAGAGGTATAAAAGAAAAGTAGTATATATTTTTTTTAGTTTAATATTACTTTGCGTAGTATACATTAACTTTTTTGATAGTTATATTTACTACTTTAATGTTGGACAAGGGGAAATGGCAATAGTTAAGAAAAATCATACCTGTATTATGATAGATTCGGGAGCTACAACAAATGATACTTCGTATATATTTGATTCATTTGCTAAAAAAGAAGGGATAAAAAATATAGATGTCTTAGTAATATCTCATTTTCATAGCGACCATGTAAATGGGATTAAAGATATAATACAAAAATACAAAGTAAAATATGTTATGTATGCATATCCATATGATTTTCAGAACGAGGAATATTTAAAATTTTTAGAAATGGTTGAAAATAATAATGTTAAGAAGTTAATAGTTAAAGAGGGAGATAGAATAAATGTATCAGATATAGTAATTGATGTTTTAAATCCTAGCAGAGAATATATAAAAGTAAGTGATGAGATGGACGAAAATGAAAATGCTAATTCACTTTGCATAAATATTAATATAAAAGGGAAAAATTATCTGTTTTTAGGAGATAGTATAAAGGATAGTGAAAAATATATATTAGAAAATTTAAATGAAATTAAAGTTTCAAAAATAAATTGTATTAAAATAGCACATCATGGTTCAAATACATCTACATCAGAAGAATTAATAGAAAAATTAAAACCTAATTATGCTGTTATTTCTGCCAAGAAAAAAGTATATAATCATCCGAGTAAAGAGGTTTTGAAAATATTAAAAAAATATAGAGTAAAAACATATATAACCGAGAAAACTGGTGGTATAAAATTTGTTGGGGTATAAATTGTAGAAAAATGAATTTTATGAATATTTATTAAACTATGTACAAACAATATGTCTGTAAAAGGTTAGGTGATTTTATGGACGATAGAAAAAAACTATATCAACTTTTTGTAGTTGTAACTATGTTAGTGCTTTTAACAGGTGGAATATTAATAGGAATTACAGTATCCAAAGATGATAATGACCATGCAGAAGTGGAAGAATTTGATATAGAAGAGGTTTCAAATGAAAATGTAGAAATATCAAAAGTAGAGATATATGAGGAAGAACTTACACAAGATGTGGAAATAGTATATGTAGATATATATAAAGATTGTAATCATGCGTCTGAAAGCAGAAGTAATGAATATGGGGTAGATATTGATAAGGTTAAAGAAAGAGAATTAAATAAAATAGAAAAAGACAAAAGCCAGTATAAATTAGTACAAGATACTGGTGGAGTGTTAATGTTTGAAAAACAGTATGATTGCAAATGTGGTAATCATTATCTATTAAAATTTGAAAATGATATTGTTGTTATATTTAGATATTCAGAAAAAGGAGAATATATAAAATATCAAGAAACCGATATATTAAAAGAAGGATTAAGGCCAGACTTAGCATTTAGATTAGAAGAAGGTATAGAGGCGGAAACCTTAGAAGAGTTATATATGTTTTTAGAAGAATTGGAAAGTTAATAATAAAATATGCTAGTTAAAAAGACTAGCATATTTTTGGTATTTAAGTGTTCTTATCATTGATTTTTAAGTATATATATAATATAATAAATAACGATAAAATAATTAATTTGGGGGCAAATAATGAAAGAATTAGATTTAAGAAATAAATATATAGAATTTTTTGAAAGCAAAGGACATGTTAGAGTGCCATCAGCACCAGTAGTACCTGAAAATGATCCATCTGTACTATTTAATACAGCAGGTATGCAGCCATTAGTACCATATTTAAAGGGACAACCTCATCCATATGGAAAAAGACTTTGTGATTATCAAAAATGTGTAAGAACAAACGACTTAGATAGTGTTGGGGATACAACACACCATACATTTTTTGAGATGCTTGGAAACTGGTCACTTGGTGATTACTTTAAAAAAGAATCAGTAGCATATAGTTTTGAATTTTTAACAAAAGCATTAGAGATACCAATAGAGCGTCTAGCAGTTACAGTATTTAAAGGTAATGATTTAGTAGAAGCTGATAATGAAACAGCAGGGTACTGGGAAGAACTGGGAATACCAGAGGCAAGAATTAGATTTATGGGTGAAGAAGATAACTGGTGGCCTAATATGGAGTTAACAGGTTTATGTGGGCCAGATACAGAAATTTTCTATTTTAGAAGTGATGATGAAGTTCCAGAAGAATTTGAGCCAGAAGATGAAAGATGGGTTGAAATTTGGAATAATGTATTTATGCAATACATGCATGAAGAAGATGGAACATTTACAGAACTTCCTAGCAAAAATGTTGATACAGGTATGGGAATGGAAAGAGTTACAGCAATCTTAGAGGGTGTAAATGATAACTATGAATCTTCTATTTGGAGAGATGTAATAGCTAAAATAGAAGAAATATCAGGTTTATCATATAAGGGCAATGAAAAAGCAATGAGAATTATTGCTGACCATTTAAGATGCGCTATATTTATTTCTGCTGATCCAGCAGGTATAAAACCATCAAATACTGACCAAGGATATATTTTAAGAAGACTTATTAGAAGAGTAATAAGATATGCTAAGAAGTTAAATATTGATATAAATAGTAATTGGGAAGAAGAAATAGCAAGAGTAATAATTTCTAAATATGAAGATTATTATTCTGAAATAAAAGAAAACAAAGAAGTTGTAATTGAAGTTTTAAGAAATGAAAAAATTAAATTTAATAAAACACTTGAAACAGGACTTAAAGAATTTTCAAAGATAACTGAAAATCTAAAAAGACAAAATATTCTTAAATTAAATGGTAAAACAATATTTAGATTATACGATACATTTGGATTCCCACCTGAAATAACCGAAGAACTTGCAAAAGAGGCAGAGTTTGAATGTGATATGGAAGGATTTAAAAAATTCTTTGAAGAACATCAAGCAAAATCAAGAGCCGGTGCCGAGCAAAAATTCAAAGGTGGTCTTGCAGGAAATGGTGAAATGGAAACAAAATATCATACAGCAACACATCTTTTAAATGCAGCATTAAAACAAGTTATAGATGAGAATGTACATCAAAGAGGTTCAAATATAACTGCTGAGAGAATGAGATTTGACTTTTCTTGTGACCATAAATTATCTGATGAGGAAAAGAAACAAGCAGAAGATTTAGTAAATAAATGGATTGAAGAAGGCTTAGATGTAGTAGTTACGGAAATGAAAAAAGAAGATGCAATTAAATCAGGTGCTGAATGTATGTTTATAGAAAAATATCCAGATATGGTAACTGTTTACACAATAGGTGATGTATCAAAAGAATTATGTGGTGGACCTCATGTAAAAAATACCAAGGAACTTGGTAAATTTAAAATAAAGAAGTCGGATCGTAGCCATGTCGTT
>JAZSNU010000004.1:0-37753 GCA_045536565.1 Clostridia bacterium
ATATGTTAAGTATAAATTTATCATTATTTAATTTTGCTATATATGTAACTTTGTTTTCATCTTCTTTTTGTTTTTCTAAAATCGTAATATTATACTTTTTATTCTGATTATCGCTGGTATATTTATACTCATATCTATATATGTTTAAACTTAAATTTACTATATATATAATTATTACGAATATATATATAACTTTCTTTTTCATTATCACTTTCTCACCTCTTTTTGCTTATGTTAACTATTGACTTTGTACTACCGGTATGTTATACTATTAATGTAGTATAAAATCTAAAAAACCATTATTAATATAAAGGAGAGATGTCTATGATTGTAGTTAGAACAAACAAAAATAATTAAACTAGCAGCTATTATTTTTATTTGTAATGTTATTAAAAACACAGTATTTACCATTAACTAACCGTTTAATAATGAATGGTTAAAAGGAGGACAAACATTTTGACACGATTTATATCAGGGTTTACATAGTAACTTTTTACACAAATATACAGATTAAAAAAGATTGTTTTTATATATAGTGTGAAAAAAGATAAATTGGGATATAATAATAAATGAACGGATTAGGCAGCGTTAAAAAGCGCTGCCTTTATTATACCCTTTTTTATATTTTAGTAAATACCTATGACTTTATCTCCTAAAACTAGACACTAAATTATAAACTTTCATAATCTTTGATTGACTTAAATATTTATTAGTTATATACTTATATTATCACAAATAAAGGAGGTTATTATGATAGAAATAAGATGGCACGGAAGAGGCGGTCAAGGTGCAAAAACAGCATCACTTCTTCTTGCTGATGTTGCTTTCAACACAGGAAAATATATTCAAGGATTCCCAGAGTACGGTCCTGAGCGTATGGGAGCGCCTATCACCGCTTACAATAGAATTAGTGAAACTCCAATTAGAATACATTCAAACATATACGAACCTGATTATGTTGTAGTAGTTGATGATACTTTAATATCTGCTGTTGATGTAACTAATGGTTTAAAAGAAACTGGTAGTATTTTGATAAATACATCATTAAATACAGATGAAATAAAAAAACTTTTACCAGAATTTAGAGGAAAAATTTATACAATTGATGCTTCAAAAATAAGTATGGAATGTCTAAAAGCAAATTTCCCTAACACTGCTCTTCTTTCAGCAGTTATAAAAATTACAAGCATCATGGATAAAAAGGTCTTAGAAGATAATATGCTAGAATCATTTAAACATAAATTTGCAAAAAAACCTGATGTTATTGAGCCTAATATGGAGGCTGTAAGGCGCGCTTGGGAAGAGGTAAAGGAGGTAAGTGAATAATGATAACTGATAAAATGGGTGCTAAAGAATTACCTATGGCCGGAATGGTATTAGAACACGGAAATTCTGAAAAATTTAATACTGGTGAATGGAGAAATAAAAAACCAGTTCATATTGATGAAAAATGTAAACACTGTATGTTATGTGTTATGCCTTGCCCAGACAATGCAATAATTCATGATGAAAATGATAAAATGCTAGGTTTTGATTATGATAAATGCAAAGGCTGTGGTGTTTGTGCAAAAGTATGTCCTTTTAAGGCAATAGAGATGAAAGATGAATAGGAGGTTATTATGATTAGAGAAAGATTAAGTGGAAATGAAGCGGTTGCAGTAGCAATGAGACAAATCAATCCTGATGTTGTTCCTGCCTACCCTATTACTCCATCTACCGAAGTACCTCAATATTTTTCGAGTTTTATGGCAAATGGAAGTGTAGATACTGAATTCATTCCAGTAGAAAGTGAACATAGTGCTATGTCTGCTTGTATTGGTGCATCAGCAGCTGGTGCAAGGGTAATGAGTGCCACATCATCACAAGGCTTATCCCTTATGTATGAAATGTTATATATTGCAAGTGGAATGAGACTTCCAATAGTTTTAACTTGCGTAAACAGAGCGGTATCTGCTCCTATCAATATACACAATGATCATTCAGATTCAATGGGTGCAAGAGACTGTGGATTTATTCAATTATACTGTGAATCAAACCAAGAAGCATACGACAATTTAATTATGGCTGTAAAAACAGCAGAAAAAGCAATGCTTCCTGTTATGGTATGTTTTGATGGCTTTATAACATCACACTCTGTTGAAAACATTGAACTTTTAGAAGATGATGTAGTTAAAAAATTTGTAGGAACATATAATCCTAAACACTATTTATTAAACCCAGAAGAATATGTTTCTATGGGACCACTAGACTTACAAAACTATTTCTTTGAACATAGAAAACAACTTGCTGATGCAATGGTAGATAGTAAAAAAATAATAGAAGAAGTATCAGAAGAATTTGCTAAAATATCTGGTAGACATTACGGATTATTTGAAGAATACAAAATGGAAGATAGCAAAGTTGGTATGGTAGTTTTAAACTCTACTGCTGGTACTGCAAAAGATGTAGTAGATAAATTAAGAGATGAAGGTATTAAAGTAGGTCTTGTAAAACCAAGAGCATTTAGGCCACTTCCATACAAAGAGCTTGCTGAAAGTTTAAAAGAATTAAAAGCAGTCGCTATAATGGATAAAGCAGATAGCGTAAATGGCTTTTCTGGACCATTGTTCTCAGAAGTTACAAGTGCTATGTATTCAGAAGGTTTAACTGTACCTGCTGTAAACTATATTTACGGTTTAGGTGGAAGAGATGTTAAATCAGATGATATAGAAGAAGTATTTAGAAATTTAATTAAAATCGCAAAAGATGGTAAAAAAGATAAAACTACTTACTATCTTGGTGTAAGAGATTAGGAGGTGCAAATAATGGCATATAATTTAAAAGAAGTTGTTAAGAAAAAAGTAAGATTTACATCTGGTCATAGAATGTGTGCTGGTTGTGGAGCACCTACTACTGTTCGTGCAATATTATCTGCGCTAAAAGATGAAGATGATGCAGTTATAACTTCTGCAACTGGTTGTTTAGAAGTTTCTTCTTGCATTTATCCATACACTTCATGGAAAAATTCTTCATTTATTCACAGTGCATTTGAAAACGCTGGTGCTACATGTTCTGGTGTCGAAACTGCATATAGATCACTAAAAAAACAAGGTAAATTAAAAAGTGATAAAAATGTTAAATTTATAGCATTTGGTGGTGACGGTGGTACATATGATATAGGTCTTCAATCTCTATCTGGTGCTATGGAAAGAGGACATGATATGGTATATGTATGCTATGATAATGGTGCATATATGAATACTGGTACTCAGCGTTCTTCTGCTACGCCACATTTTGCAGATACAACTACTGCCCCTGCTGGTAAAGTTGTTCCTGGTAAAATGCAGCCAAGAAAAGATTTAACAGAAATAATGGTAAAACACAATACTGCATATGTTGCTCAAACAGCATTAATTGGTAATTTCAAAGATATACACGAAAAAGCAGAAAAAGCAATATATACCGAAGGTCCTTGCTTTATTGCTACCCTATCTCCTTGTCCTCGTGGATGGGGATATCCACCAGAAATGCTTATGGAAATATCAAAACTCGCTGTTGATACTTGCTTCTGGCCATTATATGAAGTAAAAGGCGGTGTTTATACAATAACTTACAAACCTGCAAAAAAACTTCCTGTTGAAGAATTTTTAAGACCACAAAAAAGATTTAAACACATGTTTAAAGAAGGTAATGAATGGATGATTAAGCAGTTCCAGGAAGAAGTAGATAAAAAATGGGAATATCTTCTTACTATGGAAAACTTAACACATAAAGAAAACGAAGAATAAAAACATATAATATAAATATTATGTAGCCAATAGTTTTGTACTATTGGCTATTTTACTTGACATATATGATATAATAATTGTGTAAATAATAAGAGTTATACTCTATAAATAATTTTAAGGAGGATATTAATATGAATAATAATCAAACATATAGAGGTGGGGTAATTGTTAAGTCGCACCCAAAGAGCATTATATATATTGCTTACTCATCTGAATGGTACAAATTCTTCAATGAATACGAACAAACTCACAATGGTAAACCTATTACCGTTCTTCAAGTGGCACCATTATCTGAAAGTAAAGTAATCTTAGAATTTGTATACAACGAAGATTATATTGATGATTTGAAGGAACAGATATAGTAAGGAGGATATTATTATGGATAATAATCAATCTTGTAGATGTGGAGTACTAGTTAAGTCACATGCAAAAAGTCATATACGCATTATTAGCTCATTTCACTGGCACCAATTATTCTATACCGATGAACCAAAGCTCAATGATAAACCTATTACTGTACTTCAGGTTGCACCATTATCCGCTAATGATGTAATAGTAGAATTTGTGTATAACGAAGATTATACTGATGATTTAAAGTCACAGGTTTAAGGAGGTAAATATATTTTATGGACGATTTACAAAATTCCTGGGGAGAATCTATTTGTAAGTTTACCGATCTTTATGGTAATCCTGTAGAAAGAACGCCTTATACTCACCCATATAATTTTGACCAGCATGTAATTTGGAAATCAAAAGACTTTGACAAAAACAAAATATATTCTGCTGAATATTCTGATAGAATGTGCGAATGGGATAGAGAAAAATTTTCAAAATGTACTCAGGATGTATTTCATAATCAAAAACAATATTTCGATGATAGAAAACCAAAATATATTGAAAGGTTTCTTATAAAATACTTTGGTCATGAATTAAAACTTATTGCTATTGAAAAATGTTGTAACTTTGCTACGGGCTACCCTATATGGGTATTCCATTATGAAGATATGACGCAAACAGAAAAATAATTTTAAGGAGGCAATTATATGATTAAGTATGAAAAAGTTTTATGTGACATTATGGAATGTACAGAATATGAATACAAATCTCGTATGCGTTCTACCCTATCTGATTCAAATGGCAATACAATGTTTGAAAGTGGATTTGGCACTAGTTCTTATGACGGAAAAGCTATTCAAAAGAATCTTCCTTTCATACAGGTGTCTGAGCCATATCGCTATTTATATATTCCAGAAAACAAGTTCAACTTTTTAACAAAGCTTATTATTGCTTTTAGTTCAAAGTTTCACAAAGGTATTGTTCTTAATAACAAAAGATTTTATAACACAAGTCCTAATAAAATTGGAAATATATATGTAAAAGTTTCTGAAAATACTAAGTAATTATATAGGAGGTAATATTATGCCATTTCCAAATGAAGTTTATATTGAGCCAAAAGAAAAAGAGCGTCTTATTGAACTTTTGACTGAAGCTGATTCTATCTTATGTAAATATCCATATTCTTCGGATGCATCACATCATACTGTTACTTCAATGGCTCGTGCAAAATCAAGTGTATGTCAAGCAAAAGAAGAAGTAAAACTGTTATATACCATAGAAGAAAAGAAATAAAAAATGTATATTTAACAAAAAACAAGCTAGATTAATTTCTAGCTTGTAATTTTTATCTTTTATCTTATGGATTATACCATTTCTGCTAATGCACCAGCTGCTTTTAAAGCTTCTACTAGTTTTTCTGCATCTTCTTTTGGCATATTTTCTTTTACTGTTTGAGGTGCTGTATCAACTAAGTCTTTAGCTTCTTTTAATCCAAGACCTGTTGCTTCTCTAACTGCTTTTATAACTTGTATTTTAGTTGCTCCTGCATCTTTTAATACTACGTTAAATTCAGTTTTTTCTTCAGCTGCTGCTCCTGCTGCTGCTCCACCTGCTACTGCAACTACTGCTGCTTGTGCAGATACTCCAAATTTTTCTTCTATAGCTTTTACTAAATCAGCTAATTCAATAACTGTTAAAGCTTCAACATCAGCTATTATTTTTTCAATTTTTTCCATTTTAAATTCCTCCATTATTTTCTTATTTTCATTTAGTTAACCTTTTAGGCATTAACTGGTTCCTCAGATTTTTGTTTGCTTACTTCGTTTATTACAACTGCTAGGTTACGTATATTTCCAAGCAATGCAGATGCAAGCATAGTAAGAAGTGTTTCTTTTGATGGTAATTTTGCAAGTTTCATTATTTCTTCTTTACCTACTTCTTTTTGTTCCATAACTCCACCTTTAAATTGGTAGAACTCATGGTCTTTTGCATATTCATATGCTACTTTTGCTGGTGCTACAACATCTTCATAACTAAATATTACAGATGTTGGTCCTTCAAATGTTGCTTCATTTATTTCTATACCAGCTTCTTTTGCAGCAAGCTTTAATATAGTATTTTTAATTACAGCACATTCACAACCAGCTTCTCTAAGTTTTTTTCTAAGATTCATATCATCTTCAACAGTAATTCCTCTGTAATCAGTGAATACAGTCATCTTAGATTTTGCTAATTTCTCAGCAACTTCTTTAACTTGAGCTTGTTTCTTTTCTAATATTTTTGCACTTGGCATTTCGCACCTCCTTAAGATAAAAAATTACTATCACCATGTATTCTAGGTGATAGTAATATATCTATATAAATCTTGCGAATTATTAACTATATTTTTCTCACCTCGGTAGGATTTCTAACCAAAAAAGTAACCTACTGTCTATGGTATACATAAATGATATAAATATTATACCACAAAAAAATATAATTGCAACACTTTTGACTACATTTATGTAATTTAATGTGCATTTTAATATGCATTTAAATATTCTATTATTATTTTAAAATTTATTTAGGTTAACTATATATTGAATTTTAACTAATTGAATTAATAATTTATTATATTAGATTTTTAAAATTTCTTGATCCAAAAACAATTCTTCTGAATTCTACAACATTATCTTTGACTATATAAAAAAGAACATAATTTTTAATATTTAATTTATAATAACTAAATTTTCTTTTCTTATATGATATGTATCTAGGACATATCTTTGGATTTTTAGAAATAAATTTACTTTTTTTGTCTAACTCTTTAAGTAATCTTTTAGCAGCATATGGATTATTTAATGTTTTTATTAGATATATTAAATTTTTCTTTAAATCTTTTGTGAACAATGAGGAATATCTTATACTATATTTTTCATTCATTAATTATCTTCCTCATTTCAGTAAAAATTTCTTTATGTGTGTAATATTTTGCATTAGGATTCTCTGATTCTTTATCTGCTTCATCCAAAATATTTTCTATATACGCATTATATTCTGCATCACATTCTTTATTTTCTATTTCCGAATAGCTATTTCTTAAACTAGCTATTAGACGCGTATTAATCATACAAATTCACTTCCTTTCCTTTTTATATTATCACAGTTTTATATCAATTACAACATTACCTATTAAATTAAGAATATTACTTTATATATCATATATAATATACTAGGTGATAATATATGAAAGTACTTAGAAATGGATCAAAAGGACTCCAAGTAAAATATTTACAACTTCTTTTAAAAGATTTAAATCTATATACAGGAACTATCGATGGAATATTTGGAAATAACACAAAAAATGCTGTTATTTCATTTCAAAAAAATTCTACCATAGATGAAACTGAAATTGTAGATGTCTCTACTTGGAATGCTCTTGTACCCTATGCAAAAGTTCCTACAACAATAGATTATTCATACGATATAATGAGATTAAACATTCAAAGATTTGTATTGAAATACCCTTTTCTTGATATCGGAAATATTGGACTTAGTGTAATGAACAAAACTATTCCATATATAAGATTAGGATTTGGAAATAATCATGTTCTCTATGTTGGTGCTACCCATGCTAATGAATGGATAACCTCACCTGTTCTTATGAAATTTATTGAAGATTTTAGCGATGCTTATGTTAATGATGCAACGCTACAAGGTGTAAATGTAAAAGATATATACCAAAACACCTCTATATTTATTGTTCCAATGCTAAATCCAGATGGTGTAGATTTAGTAGTAAATGATATAGATAATTTATCTAATGAATATATAAATGCTAAAAAAATATCACAAGATTATCCTACTATTCCTTTCCCTAGTGGTTGGAAAGCAAACATTGAAGGAATTGATTTGAATCTACAATTTCCAGCTATGTGGAATATGGCAAAGGAAATAAAATATGATCAAGGCTTTATATCACCTGCCCCAAGAGATTTTGTAGGTGACTATCCTCTGCAAGCATCGGAAGCACTTGCTCTATATGATTTTACTATATCTGATAATTTTAACCTTATGCTTACATATCACACGCAAGGCTCCGTTATATTCTGGCAATTTTTAGACTATAATCCACCTAGAAGTAGAGAAATTGGAGAAACACTCTCTAAAGCAAGCGGATATTCATTAGAAGAAACACCATACAATTCTAGTTTTGCGGGTTTTAAAGATTGGTTTATACAAAACTTTAATAAACCCGGATATACTATTGAAGCTGGTCTTGGAAGTAACCCCCTTCCTATTTCGCAATTTGATAAAATATATAGCGATAATATTGGTATATTAATAGAAAGTGCTATTGCTACAATATAACTAAAACACCTAAAATGTTTTTATTCACTTAACATTTTAGGTGTTTTTTTCTTTCTATTTTCTAGTGCATAATATTTATTTATCTCTGCCCCAACAAAAATTATATAAAAGCAAGCATATACCCACATCATAATAAGGATTAAGGCAGTTAAACTTCCATATGTTAAAGAAAAGCCCTTGAATATATCTAAATATCTTGAAAATACAAAAGATACTATATTAAGCATTACGGAGCCTACTAATGCACCTCTAATTTGACTTTTAAAAGTAATTTTATGTTCTGGTATAAATTTATATATACAAAGAAATACTATAAATGTTACTATGTTAATTATAATATAAGCTATTATATCATTAAATATTGTATAATCTCTCAGCATACCAAATTTATTTTGAGCAGTAGATAAAATTGGTTTTCCAAATACTAGTATTACAAGACCTATTACAACAACTACAATAAATATTA
Source organism: Clostridia bacterium (assembly GCA_045536565.1). Classification (GTDB taxonomy): domain Bacteria; phylum Bacillota; class Clostridia; order TANB77; family CAG-465; genus CALXJE01. The sequence goes on from JAZSNU010000004.1 coordinate 8,920, forward strand.
TTGTTTTTAGTATTGACCTTAATTTTAAATGTATAAATGATTTCTTTTTATTATCGTTATAATTGTATACTGTATGTAGCTCTTTTGTTAACGCGAACAATCCCCTATCTGCTGATAGTAATATAAATATAAGAGATAATGATATTGTTCCAATAGATTTTGAATATACCTCACTTACTATTCCTACAATCATATCACTCATATACGATGGCATAACTTGATTTAATATATCAAATAATTGCTCTGGTTTAATAGTAGTATACTGAATAAGTGTAAGTAGTAAAATCACAAATGGTACAAAAGACAAAATAACATAGTATGCACATTGTGCAGATGATGCACCTATATTATCCTTTTGCATATTCATAAAAAGCTTTTTATATTTTTTTAACTTATTTTTAAAATCCACTTATATTCCCCTTTAAATGTTACACTATATTATTTATACACTTAATTTGAACATTTTATGAATTTTTATACCTATATGCACAGAAAAAAGAAGCCCTAAGGCTTCCTCTTCTAATTATTATTTATATAATTTTTTAGTTAATATATAACCTGCTACTCCAAGTATTGCTGAAGCACCACCCATTATAGGTAATACTGGTAAACTTTCGATACCTGTATTTGGTTCGTTATCTAACTTAGTAGCTGGCGCTGTTGTTTTCTTAACGATTTGGAAAGATATAGAATGTGGTGTTTGAATAGTCATGTTTCCTGCTGCGTCTTCTGCTGCACCTTTTAAAACAACTATGTTATAATTCTTTCCAACTTCACCTTGTATATTAGATAATGTTACTGTTCTAACATTTCCTTCACCTGTTACTTTTACATCTGCTGTAAAACCATTAAATGTTAAATAATCTTTTGATAAATTAACTTTTGCTACTTCTCTATTATCTGCAAATGATATAACATATGTTATTGTTCCACCTGCATAAACAGTTTTTGCACTTGGTTCACTTATAGATACTGATGGTCTTACTTCATCTGCACTTCCTTTAACAGCTACACCATTTAAAGCAAATGATATACTGTTTGGAGTTGCTAGTGTATTGTTCCCTGCTGCATCCCCAGCTGCTCCTGCTTTAATAGATATATTTTTATTTCCCGCTGCACCTTGAATATTAGATAATATTACAGTTGTTCCATTTACATTTACATCAGCTGTAAATCCGTTTAAGTTAATATAATCTTTTGATAAATTAACCTTTGCTACTGCTACATTATCTGAAAATGATACTGTAAATTTAACTGTTCCACCAACATTTACATTTTTTACACTTGGTGCACTTATAGACACTGATGGTCTAACTGTATCAGCTGCTACAACTGGCACATTTGGTGTATTATTAGTGTTGTTATTTGTGTTATTATTTACATTATTATTTGTATTGTTGTTTGTATCGTTATTAACTACTTTTTCAGTAAGCATAAAAGATACTGAATTTGGTGTAGCAAGTGACATACCATTTTCGTTTTCGGCTGAAGCTGATCTTATAGATATGTTCTTTTTACCCGCTGTACCTTGTACATTAGATAATGTTACAGTCTTAACATCTCCTTCACCACTTACATTAATAGTTGCTGTGAATCCATTTAAATTAACATAGTCTTTTGATAAATAGATTTCATCCGCACTTGAATATGTTACTCTATATGAAACTGAAGCTCCTTCTTCAATAGAAGTTACGCTAGGTGCACTTATAGAAACAGAAGGTCTAACCCCAGCGGCAATAGTTCCTAATGGTAAGTTAGATATTACAACTGCCATTACAAGAAATATTGTTATTGTTTTTTTCATTAATTTCAACATTTTATTACCTCCACTATTATTACAATATATTCATATTATAGCACAAAAATAAGATTATGTCAACTTCGTTTTCGTATTTCTTTTCATTATATGTAATTTAAAGTTAAAAAAGAGCATTTCTGCTCTTTTTTATATATTCTTTACCTTATTTCTCTTGCTACTACAACAATTCTACCATTTTTTTGGCTATACTGACATGTTGTAAGTGTAATTAGTTGATCGCCATATTTAGCATCTACTCCTGTATTATATAATGATCTTTGTTTAACATTATTAATATAATTAATATATTCTGTTTCATTTGCTGCATCTATAAAACTATAATACTTAAATACATTCTCATTTTGATTATATACTTTTGATACAAATACAGATACTATTTCATATTCTGCATCTTTGTTTTCCGTTGTAAACTTAATTATCTTATGGTCGTTATAAAAATTTTCTTTCTTGTAATTTAAAATCTCATTAAACATTACACCCGTAGTAATATTGTGACCATATATTAAAAAGTTAGAACTTGGTTTGTTAACATCTGCATCCTTATGCAAATATATAGAACCTAGTTTTGATTTATTACCATCATAACTATGTGTTAGATAATGTTCATTGTCAGTCCATTGCATAACTGGGTAATCTATGTTTGTTCCTTCTATTCTTATCCACCCTACTAAATTAGGATATTGTTGTTTTAACTCTGATACTTTAAGTTGCATATCTGTTTTATCCTTAGCTTCTTCCTCTGATACATCAGTTATATCCACTTCGTTTATAATATTTGATATTGCTTTACTTTCTCTTGCATTTAATATACTTGGTTTTATAAAACAAAACCAATATATTAAAGCAAGTATTACCATAGAAAATATTATAAAACCTGTCACAAATACTTTCTTACTAACTCTTTTTATCTTTCCTTTTCGTATCTCTTTATCTGGCTTTATCATTTCATACATATCGTAATTTGGCATATATTTTCTCCCTTTTTACATATACACTATTATATATAAAGGTAAAAAAATATGCAAGTAAACTTGCATATTTTTATTCTAAAATGCTCCGCGTCCGACCGCCTCCGGCCTCCTCCACCAGAGAAACCGCCACCACCGAAAGAAGAACCACCCGATGAACTACTTCTAAATGAACTTGAACTAGCCCCTCCTCCAAACGAACTACTGCTATAACTATCTAACATGTCAGATATTATATCTTCAAATCTTTCCAATCTATTATTTGTATCGTCATTTCTACTTTCATAATATGTATCATATATATTTTCAAATTTTTCTATACACTCTTCAAAATAGTCAAAAGATGGTATAAATTTTACAAAATTGGCTACATCTCCTACTCCCAATGCAATAGCAAAACTTAAATATTTTCCCCATAAAATATTATCTTCAACATTCTTATCTTCAAGCAAACTTCCGTTTTCTATTTTGTCTTGAATTGCTTTCAAATAAAAGAAGTCATTTCTTATTCTTAACGAATGTGAGCTCATTAAATTATCTGTTAATATAATCATTAACGCTATCATAAATAAGAATGTACATATAATTACATATGATTGTCTAAAAAATACAAATTCTAATATGAATATTATTATAAATAGTATTACTTGTGATATTATAGATTGTGTTATCTTCTGACTAGTTAATTTAAATGCTATTTTGCTAAATATTTTCTTTATAAAATTAACTAATTTTAGTATACCTAATACTATATACATTAAAAGTGGTAATGCAAAAATTGCTATTATTCCAAATATAGTTGCAAAAGTTGTTGTGTTGTCACCTATTTGCTCTCTCGTTGTAGACATTGTAGCAAAGTTTAATGTTATATTAAAGCCTATTACTATAAAAATAAATATCATACATACAGCAAAAATAATATTATTAACTGCAAGAAGCCATGTTGGTATTTTAATAAAATTGGCACCGATACTTTCTAGTTTTGCAGTTACCATTTCATCTAATCTTTGTATTTTTAATGCTAATACTTTATCTGTTTTTATCCTATTTAATTTGCTTTCCAGATTTATACTATCAGTGCTCGAAAAGAATATATCTATAACATTTCTTTGTATATCATCTAATTTTTCTATATTATCAAAACTTTTAAAAAACTTTTCGTTCTTTTTTAGTTTATATGTTATTAGAACTTTACCGGTAGAAGGACTTACAGATTTTATAGTATCCATTTCTAAAACTTTCATGCTTACTAAATCAATTAATACCGCTAATATATCACGAGGATGCATATCCCTGTTTTGTGCTATACATGCTGCAATCATTGGATTATATTTTTCAAGTATACTTAATTCATCAAAATCATATGGCAAATATACAACCTCTTTTTCATATTTAATTAATAGATATGCCCAATATAGCACAAGTGCGCTTGTTATAATAATAGCTATTATATTTAATGCTATCCTAATATTAGTCTTACCTTCATAACTTTTCTCTTGCTCATCAATTATACTTTTAGCGTTAATACCACTAATCTTAGCGCTTTGTGAAATATTTTGTCTAGGAAACACAAGTCTAATACCTACAAACTCCTTCTTACCTATTGATGATACAGTTGCATTAAGGTTGTTTTTATTAATATAATTTATCTTTCCAGACTCATTACTATGTATATATCCTTCTGTTATAGTTCCTTTTGTTGTCGATATATTTAGACTAAGTTTAGATATTTTACATCCAACTCCACCACCTATAAAATTCCACCATACTTCTCCTACATCATTATGAGCAACTGCAACATCTTGTAATGTGTATTCAATAACAAATGTTTTATTTTCATTTTTTGCAGGTTGATATATAGTATATGTTACATATCCATTATCACTACTTTCTGTATATACTCCCATATCCCCTATATTAGCTGTTCCAACTTTATTAAATAACCTAGTCTTCCCATTTTCTACTGTATATATTTTTACATTACTTATTCCCTTATTATTATACCAACTATCTTTAAGTTCAGAATCATTTATACTGTTTTGGGTCATTTTATCATAATAACTATCATTTATTCTTTCAGGGATTGTTATAGTTATACCGTTATACTTTCCATTAAATCTATATTTAGTCGTTTCTTTAACAACCATAGAACCATCTTCGCATATTGTAGCATTAATATCAAACTTATTTATTTTATATGTTCTAATTACTTCTGCTTCATATAGTCCTAATATACCTAACAAAACACATATTAATATAGTCAAAATCCATATTACTTTTTTCATATATATACCTCAGTTCTTATCATATATAATGATATAATAAGCAAAAAAAATATGCAAGTAACCTTGCATATTTAACATCTTATTTTATTATAATTTAACTACTGTATTAACTCTTATTCCAGGTCCCATTGTTGTAGAAACAGAAATAGACTTAATGTATTGTCCTTTTGCAGCAGCTGGTTTTGCTTTTATTATAGCTTCTAATAAAGTCATAAGATTTTCTTTTATTTTAGCTTCACCAAATGATACTTTACCGATAGATGAATGGATTATATTATTTTTATCTAATCTATATTCAACTTTACCAGCTTTAATATCTTTAACAGCTTTTGCAGTATCTACTGTTACTGTTCCAGCTTTTGGGTTTGGCATAAGACCTTTTGGTCCTAATATTTTAGCTGCTCTACCTAATACTGGCATCATGTCAGGTGTTGCAACAACAGCATCAAAATCTAACCATCCTTCTGATACGATTTTTGCTACCATGTCTTCTTCACCAACATAATCTGCACCAGCTTGTTCAGCTGCAGTAGCTTTATCTCCTTTTGCAAGAACTAAAACTTTTTTAGTTTTACCTGTTCCGTTAGGAAGTACTACTGTTCCTCTAACTTGTTGATCAGCTTGTTTTGAATCAACACCTAATTTAACATGTAATTCAACACTTTCATCAAACTTAGCTTTTGGAAGTTTGTTTATTAATTCTAATGCTTCGTCTATTTCATAAACTTTTGATTTTTCTATTAATTTAGAAGCTTCATTGTATTTTTTACTTCTCTTCATTTACTTTCTTCCCTCCTTTGGTTCTAACGAGTTTTTACTCTCCCATTATTATTCAGTTACTACGATCCCCATTGATCTAGCAGTTCCTTTGATCATTGATACTGCTGATTCTAAAGATGCGGCATTTAAATCTGCCATTTTTGTTTTAGCTATTTCTTCCACTTGTGCCATTGTTACTTTACCAACTTTTTCTTTGTGTGGTTTTCCAGAAGCTTTTTGTAAGCCTGCTGCTTTTTTAAGTAATACTGGTGCTGGTGGAGTTTTCATTATAAAATCAAATGATTTATCTTGGTATACAGTTAAAACTACTGGGAATATTGTTCCTGCGTCTTTTGCAGTTTTTTCATTAAATTCTTTACAGAATTGCATAATGTTTATTCCAGAAGGTCCTAACGCTGGTCCAACTGGTGGAGCTGGATTTGCTTTACCTGCTTCAATTTGTAATTTTATAACATGAGTTATTTTCTTTTCTGCCATCTTTTTCACCTCCTTAAAAACTAAGTGATTTATTTATTAGATTATATTTTTTGCACTTGTGCAAAATCTAATTCAACTGTTGTTTCTCTTCCAAACATGTTTACTTTTACAGTAACTCTTTGTTTTTCTTTATCAATTTTTTCAATAACACCAGGATAGTTGTAAAATGGTTCTGTTATTATTGTTATAGAATCTCCTACTTCAAAATCAACATTAACCACTCCGCCAATTCCTAGACTTTTTAGTTCTTCATCTGTTAATGGTAATGGCTTTTCACCCATTCCAACAAAGTTAAATACACCTTTTATTCCTTTGATAATGTACCATGTTTCATCTGACATTATCATTCTTACTAAAACATAGCCAGGAAATACTTTTTTAATAGATGTCTTTTGTTTTCCATCTTTTATTTCTATTTCTTCTTCCATTGGTATTATAATTTCACCAATTTTTTCTTCTAAGCCCATGTTTTCAACTTTTTTCTCTAATGTTTGCTTAACTTTATTTTCATAGCCTGAATATGTATAAATTACATACCACTCCATTGAAACTTCAGATTTGTCCTCTGACATATAATCAGCTCCCTTTTATCCAATATAACTTGATATTAAGTTCCATAAACTAGCATCCGCAACTTTTAAAACAGAGTCAATTCCTAAAACTACAAGTGATACTACGATTACAAGTCCTACAACAAGTAATGTGTTGTTAATAACTTGTCTTGTACTTGGCCATACTACTTTTTTTAATTCTGATTTCATGTCTTTAAAAAATCCCTTTGCCATTTTATTCACTCCCTACTTAGTTTCTTTATGTGTTGTGTGCTTTTTGCAGAATTTACAATACTTGTTTAATTCAATTCTTTCTGAATTATTCTTTTTATTTTTACTAGTTTCGTAATTTCTTTGTTTACACTCAGTACATGCTAATGTAATATTTTCTCTCATGATCTACACCTCCGCTTAAGCTATTTCTATTTCTACATAATATTGCCTATATATTCTAACACACTCAAACCAATATGTCAACAAATTTTTACAACTTATGTAAATTTCAAAAATCTATTATTTCATATATCTCTTTATATATTATTGACTTTTAAAATATGCCATGATAAAATGTGCTCAAATTTAAGAAAAACTTTTAAATAATTATTGAAAAGGAGAGATTAATATGTTAAGAAAAATTTACAAATTTATTGAAGATTGGATAGTTGAAAATGATTTTTTACACTTTGTTGGAGGAATAATCTTAGGTGTAATATTTTGCATACTCTTATTCATTTCTATTGATTCAACACCAGCAACAAATAAAGATTATGCGCCACTAGTAACTCAGCAAGAACAAATATCAAAGGATTTTAATACTGTGTATAGCTCTGACAATTATGAAATTGTACCTGATGGTAACAATATCAAAGTTACATTATTCAACAAACAATGTAAACTTATATGTAGCTATGATAAGGATTTTAAATTTATATCATCAGAAAAATCTGATAGTGCTTTTCCAAAACTTATGGCACTTTTGATGGCTCTTATTTTAAGTTTACTACTTGCTTATTTTGCAGTAGCTATATTTTTTATATTGTTCCCTGCTGTAATAATTCTTTTGTTAAAGCTAATAGAAAAAATATGCAGATTATTACTTTAAAGGAGGATATGTATAATGTTAAAATCAAAAGGAGCAAAAATTATTGACAAGATATTAGATTTCAAGTATACACTTCATATAGTAATCATTATTGGTATTATATTAGGTTCATTGCTTGCTGTTTACATTATTGATCACACACCTGCTACACAAAGTGATTACAAACCTTTACTCGAAATCCAAGAGAACCTAAAAAAAGATTTCAATAATGTATACAAATATCAAGATGCAGATGTCAATATAACAAAAGATAACATATCTGTATATATAGATAATAAAGATTGTTCTCTGAAAATAATATTTGATAGAGATACGAATTACATGTATACGGAGAAAAATGATAAAGCGGTTAATTGGGCTGTATTTACTCTGGGAGTTATAACATATAGCATTGCAACAACCGGTGGAATGGTAATTATATTCTTATTTTGTATGTTTGGATTACAAAATTTTTTCGAATGGTTGTATAAACTAACTGAAAAGAAACGCAACAAGAAAAATATCCATATAAGTGGAGATATTGAGCATTAATTAGTAAAAAACTGATACTTTGAACTAATTTTCAAAGTATCAGTTTTTTATTATTCTACTATCCAAGCATTAGGTATCCATCTCATATTGTCTTTACCTGCTGCTGTTGGTTTTGTTATAAGTTCGCCGTTTTCTATTAATGTTGATGATGAACCACCGTCTACATTCGCTGCGTTATATGCACCATATCTTTGCATTATTTCAGTTAAATCTACCATATCTGCACCAATACTATGGGCTTGTCTTCCATCTATTACTAAGAATAACACTATACCATCTTGTCTTTGTCCAATAGCAGTTCTTGGAGCTATTCCCCAACCGCCATCACCTTTAACAAAGGCGGCTTTTCCATTTACTATTAAAAATGGTGAGAAAGATATTGCATCTCTTATACCGTTTGCTACTGCTTCTTGTGGTGTCATTCTAGATAAAACTAGTATATTATCATTGTTAAATCCAATTATATTTACTCTGCCTGAGCTTGCACCCCACACAACTTTGCCATCTTTAATTACTGTTCCAGTAGGAGCTCCACCATTTCCCATCCAATCAGGATCTTCATATCCGCTTGCATTAACAGCAATTTTCGCATTATTGTTCTTAGCAATATCAGTTATATATTCTCCCCTATTTCCTAAATATTTTGTTACTGCAAGTTTAACTCTTGAAGGATCATATATAGCAACTAGATATCCTTTATAATAGTGGGCTGGATTTACATATCCCTCTATTGGTATTATTTTATATAAATCATTTCCTTCATCTTTTTTTAGTATTGCTTCTTCGTATTCGTTAGCATATGATTCTTGTTCTACTACCTCTTTAATTTCAATAAATGCCGCTACTGTATCCTCTTCTGGCTCTACTATACTATTTCCTGCCATTACTTCTTCTATAACTTTATCACTATATACCATTCTTGCTATCCATTGATGATTCATTGTAGTCATAGCAGATGTTATTACAGTATTTCTAAGCCAAGAATATGGACCATAAAGTAAAAACATTCCTCCTACAACACCTAATAAAAATAGTATTTCAAAAACACTTAATACAATTCTACTTCTCTTTACTTTCATTATTATATTTCTCCTTCTCTTACATTATAAAATAAATGTTGCTGAATAATCCCAGCATCTTTCCCAAAATTAAGTTTGGCATATTCGCTTATTTGTTTTATGCTTACATTACCTTTAAAATATAGTTTTTCCATCACCCTTTTTACCCAAACATCTATTGGAAAAACTTCTGATTTTTTTAGTGAAAAAAGCAATATACAATCAGATACTTTTGGACCTACTCCTGCAAAACCAAGTAAAATTTCTTTTGCTTTTTCAGTAGTCATCTCTTTAAGAGTATTTAGCAAATGATTATTCTCCATTAATTCTTTTACAGTACTCTTGATATATTTAGCTCTAAATCCAACCCCGCAAGAAATCAAATCTTCTACTGTTGCTTTGCTAAGCTCTTCTAATGTTGGGAATAAATAATATGTTTTATCATCATATTCTACTTTTTTTCCAAACATTTCACTTATTTTATCTACCGATTTAGATATTCTCTTTATATTGTTATTTGCTGATATAATATATGATATAATTGTTTCAAATAACGATTGATTAAGTATTCTTAGTCCTGATGTATTTTGCACAGATATATATATATTGTCATCTATTTTAACAATCCTATTTTCAATTTCTTCATAATCTGTATTTAAGTCAAAATATTTCTTAACTACATCTTCTAAATTTTCTTCTTTATTACTACTTACCCTTACTATATTTCCTTTTTGCTCTACATCTATAACTCTATCTTGTATAACACCTATATATCTATTATCGTAATCTTCTACTTTTTTCCATCTAAAACATTGCCCACATTCTAATGTATATTTCAAATTAAAACATTTAATTTTAAATTCCAACATTTTTTCACCATTTTCTACATAATAGTACAATAAATAGTATAATCTTAATTTATTTTAAAGTCAATACTCCAAATTTTAACTATAATTTAATTTTTAACTTTTAATATTAAAATTTATGTACATAATATTAATTAAGGAGGTTAAGTTTATGAATAATATGCCTATTGGATTTCTTTTTTCTTTAAGCCAAAACGATAAAGCTATGAATTTCTATTCTACTTTATCCGAAGACCAAAAGAATTCTATATCTAGTTATATACAAACCTGTTCATCTGGTGATGAAGCAAAAGAAAAAATAACCAGAGTTATAACTAATTTAGAAAATAATAACATTTCATTTATATAATAATTTTTAAAAAATTTAATTTTACTATTGACAAACATATCTAAGATGAGTATAATAATTAATGTACTAAGAATTGCGGGTGTAGTTCAATGGTAGAATTCCAGCCTTCCAAGCTGGCTGTGTCAGTTCGATTCTGATCACCCGCTCCATATGAAAACAACTTACGATACCATATTGGTTCGTAAGTTGTTTTTTAATTTTCAGTTTTATAAATTAAGTGACAATATATTGGAGCGAAAGCTGTAACTATCGCCAATAATATTTTAAAGAAAATCAAGTTAGCTGTAAATGATACTATTAACATTAAAATATAACCAATTATTCTTCCTATCCCAATTGATATAGATGTATATCCAATATATTCTTCTCTATAATTTTCTATATTACATTCTTTAACCAAATTTCCTTTTCTAGTATTATATAATACATCAAATATACAAAAGGTAATTATATAGCAAAAATTATAAATTATTAAAGTGGTTTTATTAATATCAATTAACAACCCTAATACCCCAAGAACAATGATTATAGAACAAAGCGTTAGTATTAATTTAGAATTTTTCTTATCATAAAATTCATTATACAACATTAAGGATATCATTGAGCATATAGCAAATATTGTAGTTAGAACCCCCAAATTAAATGATGTTTTAAATGTCATAATTGTAATAACTATAATTAAAGTACTAATTGAACTTTCTACAATGCCATAGGTCATCCCTGCTAAATTATATCGTTTAATTTTGTTTAGTTTATTATCTTTAATATAGTTTAAAAACCTTTTAAAACTATATTTTTCTTGTTTATAATTATCTATATCTGTTTTTATAAGTAAAGTTAATATTATTTGAATAATAGATAATACAAATACATATATAGCAATTTTAGTAAATGAATATAATTCAATTGAAGTGCCTAATATTACAGGAGCAATTATATTAACCAATTTACCTAAGATTTTTTTAATAGACATATAATTCTTTCGATTATCATTAGTTGTTACATCTATATAAATCAATTCATGGGCACACCAATATAATATTTCAGAAAAAGCATAAATTACTGCAATTAAAACAAAATTAGTAGCAATTTTTTCTCCAAATATAACTATAAATAAAATAAACAACGCCCTAGATACAATCCCAAGAGATAATATCTGTTTGCTCTTTGAAGGATATTTTTTAATTATTTTGCCAATTAAAACATTTCCCAAACTAAGTAAAGAATGTATAATTATATAATATATTGAAATGATTGTTATATTTTCATTTGTTACTTTTAAAAAATATGCAACTAAAAAAGTTTCTATAAATACAGCAGTTAGTGTATAAATTAAATCGCTAGCGATTAATAATTTTGCATTTTTCCCTATTTTCTTCTCCATAAATTACTCCCTATTGATAATTGTATATTAAAATTATACACTAATTTACAATAAATTCCCATACTTTACTTGGAAAATATAGAAATCATCATATATAAAATTCTTCTAAAATAATTAGATTGTGTATTAATTAAATAGTTAGTTTAAATCCTTCTTACCAACTTCGCAAAGCAAAAACATATGAATATGTGCTGGACTTATTAGAAAAAAATTATTTGCTTCCTAAAAAACCCCTTAAAACTAATACATATAACATTATGCTTAATGTTTCTAATTAAAATTATCTTTTAACATTTTTAAAACTAATTCTCTATATTCATTATCAAAAGGAACAAATTCTTTAGAATAAAATAACTTTTTAAAATCTTCATATGTTAGCCATTTTACTTCTGAAACTTCTTCTTCCTGTAATGCTAAATTAGAAATATCAATATCTAACTTTAATAAATATACCTGAGCAATTTCAGAAGATTTATCAGCAATGTATTCACAAATAAATTTATAATCAGATTCAGTTGTTTCAATACCTAACTCTTCATAAGTTTCTCTAATAGCACCTTGTATAGAAGTTTCACCTGCAATAACATGTCCAGCACTTGGCATATCCCATTCATTAGGATGATTCTTTTTCAGATGAGATCGTTTTTGAACTAAAATCTCATTGTTGTTATTAACAATCCATATCCAAACTGGTTTATGATAAAATCCTGGATTTTTACTATGGCATATTGATTTTTCTTTTGTTCCTAAATGTAATCCTTCACGTGTATAAATATCAAAAATTTCTTCCATATATACCCCTTATTATTTTAATTTTAACATATACAATTTTCTTAAAAATCCATTTGATAAAGTTGTTTCCTTAACAAATTCAAGCCCAACTTTTTCTAATGTTTTGCAACTTCCAATATTATTTGGATGTGCCATTGAAATAATATAATCAAACCCTAATTCTTTAGCAAGTTGTAACTCTATTGTTTGCAATTTAGTTGTTATACCATTACCTCTATATTCTGGTAAAACAAGATGGAATATTGTATTGTTACAATTGATACGCGTGGTCATTATACTGCTGCATCAGAATTAGAAAAAAGAGTATCAACTCGTTGCAAAGAAGGTTGGAAACCCCAAGGTGGTGTGTCAATATCTTCACGCGAAGTTGGATATAGCACTTACTACACTATGTCACAAGCAATGGTAAAATATGATAAACCATATGAACCAGAAGAAGGAAATGGAGCATTTTTAAAAGCTCAAATTTAATTCAACTTAAATTTAAAACTTAACAAATTTAAAATCACTATATTCATATATAGTGGTTTTATTTTATCCTTAACTTTTGTCTAAACAACCTTATGAACTTGAAAAATTAGATGTTCTATGATAATATATTTATGTTAACAATTTTGTTTATTAAATATAATTATTTAGTAGGAGGAAAAAATTATGAAATCTACTGTTAAAAGCATCAGTATTAATGCAATGGGAGTTGCATTATTTGTAGTCCTATCATTATGTTTGCAAGTTCCTGTATTTGAGAACTATTATCTATGTTTAGGATATGTAGCAATGACTGTCTACTGCTATATAATAGGAACTATAAGCGGTACCCTTACCGGAACATTAGGTGTTGTTTTGTATTGTTTGCTTATAAGCGGACTTAGAGGAATGCCTGGATGGGCAGCTGGAAATCTTGTTTTAGGTATAATCACAGGCTTAACTTTTAAAGCTGTTAAGAAATTAAATAAACCATTACTTGAATTTATAATTTCTACAATAGTTATAACTATTGCAACAGCAATTGCAATGCTTGTAATTAAATCTGGTGTTGAATGCTTGTTATATTCTCAGCCATTCTGGTTAAGAGCTGTTAAAAACATTTATGCTTTTGTGGCAGATGCCTTCATGATAATAATTAGTATACCACTTTGCAGATTTTTAGAACCAAAATTTAAAGAAATTATATACAAATAAAAATACTAGGAGGTAATACAATGGAACGAACTAAAAAAACACTTACAACATATTGTAAACAGTGTCACAAATACTATGAAGTAACCAAAGAGAAAATTTTTAGTGGCGGTGAATTTAGCCAATATGCCACTCGTTGTCCGGTTTGTAAATTCGGAAGAGCACTACCTTTTAAAGAGGTAGAAGCTGTTTTCGGCAAATTAGATGTTTAATCAAGTTAATTAATTGTATTATAAAAATATAAGAAAATCGCGATTTTCAAAAAATGAATTTCGCGATTTTTTATTATAACAAGATGTTTTTTATTTCTTCCCAATTATTTACCCTAGTAATATTCTCTTCTTTTAGCATTTTTTCTTCATATTTTTTATTATGATAAGCAGTATACAATAATTTTAATTTAGCACCTTTCAAATTATCAATCTTATCGTCTATCTTTATATCACAATTAATTATAGATTTATCCCCAGTAAATATAAAATTTCTAGGATTTAAAAAATCAAACATTTTATATAAAAACTCATATTTATTTTTTAAAGTATTTCCAGAGAATTCAATAATTTCTCTCCATAAATAATCTGTACAAATATATACTTCATATTTTTGTGATAACTCTTTTATAACATTATAACAGTTAGGCTCCAATTCTGCTTTTCCATACAAGTTCATATCTTTAAACTTTTCAAAAAACTCTTCTTTTTTATCACCTAAAATGTCTTGAATATAATACGTTTTTATATCTTCATATCTTACTTGATATCCTAAATATTGACTTACTATTTTGATAAAATTATCACAAGTAATAACATCATCCATATCAATCATTATCGTTTTCATTAAATCACTTCCTTAATTGCATTTATTACGCTACATTTCTCTTATTTCATATTCTAAAATCTTGCATTTCTCATCTAATAAAAATTTTCCTTCAAACAGTTTATCTTTAAATAAATAATCCGTAAACTTTTCATTCTGTTCAAATTGTTGTATATTTGGTAAATCTTCTACATTTATCCACTCTAAACTTCCTTCTATCGAAGTATCAAATAGCTCACCTTCAAAATTCTCTGCTGTATAGATAAATATAATCCCCTCATTAGAATCCTTCCAATACGAGATACCTTGTAGCTTTGGATCAATTAAAGTTAATCCTGTTTCTTCATAGTATTCTCTACTGATACAATCTAATGGTGTTTCTCCTGATTCAAACTTTCCACCAGGAGGTGAATATACTTGTCCCCATTTTTTAGAAAATCTAATCATCAATACTTTATTGTCTTTCTTTAAATAACAGACGGTAGAGTTTAAATGTGCAACTCTATGCTTTTCTATGGTAAAAACTACTGAACCATATTTTTCTGATTCTTCCTTGGTGTAATATCCACCGTCGTAAGTATCTTGAACAACAGCTTGAACACTATCATAATTCTCTTTAAAATCCTCTTCAAAATATTTTTCATAGCAGTCATACCAATTATTAAAAGTTTCTACTGCTTTTACATCCACTACAATCTCTTCGTCAAGATTAGGAAGTTTAAAAAATCTAATAGTATCTCCTACTCTTATTTGTTTTCTCTTTTCATCATTTAATCTATATTCTCTCTTTTTCTTACTTGCTTTTAACTCATCAAAATTTGATTCATAAAGTTTCATTATATGTTCCATAACATTACTTCCTTCTCCTCATTTGTTTTATTTTATCATACAATTAATATTTTACAAGTATTATCCCTTTATATAGAAAAGAATGTGGATTATCCACTTAATCCACATTCACACCTTTGTTTAATAAATTTGAATTTATATAATAGTAAATTATAATTAATGCACTATAAATTCCAATTGCAAGCCACATTACATTTTTTATAACATCTATGCTTACCATTTCATTTGTTATAAACATATTCATAATATCACTGTTAAAAAGTCCTACAATAAATATTATACCTAATATTATGCCTTGCGTTAACATATAACATATAAAACCAAATAATATTGAAAACGGCATTTTTAAATTGTTTTTCCTATGTCCTAATATAATTCCAGTATATCCTATTTGAACAGCAAATAGCATTTCTAAGAAAAGAATAAACACAATAACAAGTAATAAATTTAAAATTGTACTATCATATATTTCTGCTATTGGCATAAGTAAATTTTTTACTACTTGCAAATTTTCTTTTGAATAGTATGCAATAAACATACTTAATGCTATTACTATCATACTAGTAAACATAGTTACTAATGCAGATAAGAATCTTGCTTTGTATATAGTTTGTTTTTTTACGGGAAGCGTATGTGTTAGATAAGCTTCATCTTTATATGTATTTCTTACAAATCTTGCCCATAATCTCAATATATTATTAATTAATATATTTATCATCATAGATATTGTAAAACCACTACATATTTTTGCAATAATGTCCATAACAAAAGAATTTTCTATACTAAAAAATATTCTAGTAAGAAGTGCAAACACTACTGAAAGTATATAAAAAACTATCAAAGCTTTATTATTCCATTTTAAATCATATTTTAAAAGTTTTCCTAACATTTAAATCTCCTCCTAAATATCTCATCTATCGATGCATTTTCTTTATTTCTTAATTCATCAGCCGGAGATTGTAATATTATTTTACCTTTGTCTATAAATATTACTTCATCTAATATTCTCTCTATATCTGCAATTAAATGTGTTGAAATAATAACAGAAGCATTTTCTTTAAAATTAGTTAGAATAGTATCTAATATATAATCTCTTGTTGCTGGGTCTACTCCGCCTAATGGCTCATCTAAAATATATAAATCTGCCTTTCTGCTCATTACTAATATAAGTTGTAGTTTTTCTTGCATTCCTTTTGACATTTTAGATATTTTTGTATCTATGTCTAAACTTAAATCTTTAAGAAGTTTTTCTGCTTTTTCCTTATCAAAATTATCATAAAACTCTGCAAAATATTTTATAGTTTCTTTTATTGTCATACCTTTATCTAAATATGTTCTTTCCGGTAAATATGAAATTATGTTTTTAGACATTACATCAGGGTTCTGTCCATTTATTAACACTTCGCCTTCTGTTGGCGTAAGTAAATCATTAATTAATTTTATTAATGTACTTTTTCCTGTTCCGTTTTTCCCAAGAAGACCTATTATTTTTCCTCTTGGAATTTTTAAATTAATATCATCTAGTATAATTTTATTATCAAATTTTTTACATAGATTTTTACATTCTAAAAGTTCCATACTACTTTCCTCCAAACTCTTGCAAGTATTCAATAGCATCTTTGTATTCAATACCAATATCACTCATATCATTAATATATTTTGTAACTTTTTCTTTTGCCAATTCATTTTTTACCTTTTGAATCAATTTTGTATTTGTTGTTACAAACTTACCATTAGTTCTTTCCGTATATATTAAGCCTTCGTTTTCCAATTCTGCTAATGCTTTTTGCATAGTATTAGGATTAACTCTATATTCTAATGCTAACTCTCTTACTGAAAGTAATCTTTGTCCCTGTAATAAAGCACCTGATACAATCTGCGTCCTTATTTTCTCAACAATTTGAATATATATTGGTCTATCATTTTCAAAATTATATTCCACAATTTTTTCCTTTCTTCATTGTATTACTTGCATAATACAATGATACTATTATTTTTATCATTTGTCAATATTTTATCATATAGTTTTTGTATTAACAACAAAAAACTATATGTATTAATATACACAAAAAATAGGATATTGTCATTATCCTATTTTATATTACATATATTATTTCCCAAATATTCTAAGAAGCTGCACACCAAAGGCTTGATACCAAGGAGCATAATATCTTCTTTTTATTTTTTTAGACTCTACCACTTTCACATACTTATTTATTATGCTATTATATGTATCTAATTCTGTTAATTCCCATACCTTTTGTTCTACTTTCCTTATTATATCTAAATGGTTCTTAAAATATGATTTTTCTTGCATCCAGCCATACTTTTTATTACCAGTCTCCATATTAAATCCTGTTGCATATGAGCCTGGTTCTATTATACTTATCTGTATATTCGTTTTTTCTAACTTATTTAATATCTTCATTTCATCTCTAAGGCATGATGCAAAACCTTCTATTGCAAATTTACTTGATGCATATGGTCCTAAAAATGGAAGTGCTATCCTACCTATTTGTGATGACAAAAATACCACTTTACCATTTCTTTTTTTCTCTATCATATTCTTTAGCACTAATTGAACTATTTGTATATTACAAAATACATTTACCTTAAATACATCTTCAACTCTTTTAACATCAACCTCAGCAATACTTCCAGAATCTGCAATTGCTGCGTTGTTTATAAAGACATCGATATCATAATTTAATAATTTATTTCTATCTTCTTCATTTGTAATATCTAATTTTATTACTTCCATATCTAAATTTTCTTTCTCTTTTATATTAAGAAGTTCTTTTATTTGTTCTTCATAAAGCACAGTAGCAATTACTCTATACCCTCTTCTTGCAAGTTTTAATGCCGCCTCTTTCCCAAGTCCAGAACCTGCTCCTGTTATACATACTGTTTGTTTGTTATTTTCTTTCATAATACACACCATAAATATTATTTGCATATTTTATATATTTATTACCAATATACAAAAACACTTGATATTAATTATTTAAATCAATATCAAGTGCTATATCTATTATTTTTTCTTAACAGAATACCCAAACTTACCTATTCTCTCTCCTAGTGTATAATACTGTCCATGTGAATATGCTATTAAATTACATTTTTCCATATCAAGCTTACCTGTTTCATCTAGATATTTATCATCAACATTTACAGAAAGTATTTCTGCCATAAACATATGGTGAGTACCCAATTCTTTTACTTCTGTCACCTTACATTCTATACTTACAGGACTTTCTTTTATCATTGGAGATGATATATTATTGCATTTTTCTAAATTTAATCCTAACTTATTCACTTTATTAACATTCCTGCCACTAGTTACACCTGCATAATCTGTTGCAAATGCTAAGTCTTTTGTAGTTAAGTTTATAACAAACTCGCCTGTCTCTTTAATCATATTATATGAATATCTTTCTGGTCTTACTGATATATATGTCATTGCAGGATCAGTATTTATTATTCCAGTCCACGCAACTGTAAAAACATTGGCTTTTTCCATATTTCCACAAGAAACTAATACTGCTGGAACAGGATATATCATTGTTCCAGGTTTCCAAGAAATTTTACTCATTTTTTCCCCCTTTATATAATATATACTATACTATTTTACATAGTATAGTATATTCTTTACTTAATATATTTATACAATTTAATTTTCAGGTGTTAGTATTCCCTCTCTAATTTCATTGTATTTTCCTAAAAAGTCATACAGCTCATTCTCATCTAAATGTCTATATATATAATTACCTTGTATTTTATCTACTTTACATTTAAGTGCTCTTGCAAGTTCCCTATCATTTTCTACTTTAACAACCGTCACTTCATAGTATAAATCTTTTCCTAGTTCAACTATATCACTAAGCACAGCGCCATTAAATTGTGAACTTTTTTCAACATATTCAGCACTTACTTTCACTTCATCAATTGGAAGTTTTTTAAACAAACTCATAATTTCATATTTAATGTCTAAGTTATTTACAGATATTTTAACACCATATTCTTTTAACTTGTCCATTTTTAGTTTGTAATCTTCTATTTTAGTTTCATCAATTAAATCTGTTATTTCAATCATTAAACTACCATGATCAAATGTTTTGCTCTTTAATATATTGCATAATCTATCTACAAAATCACCTCTCATAAAATGTCTAAGAGATAAGTTTATAGCTATCTTTACATTAGAATAACCATTTGCTTTTAATTCTACAAGTTTGTCAATTGCCTTTTCTAAAACAAGTTCATCTACATTTATTATTAAGCCAATACTTTCTATATAATCTAAAAAGTATTGTGCTCTTAATTTCCCAAGAGTTGCATGATTCCAATAAAGAAGTGCTTCAAGCCAAATTTCATCTGTTTCTTTTACATTAATTCTGGGCTGAAAATCTATGTCAAACTCATTATTTTCATATGCTTTTTTCAAATCATTTTCCATTTTACTCTTGTTTTCGCTTTTGGCTTTAAGCGATGCGTTATGAAAATAATAACCGTTTTTACCTGTTTCTTTTACATGATACATAGCTGCATCTGCAAAATTAAGAAGTTCAATAAAATCTTTACTGTCATCCGGGAATATTGCTATTCCTAAACTGTATTCCAAATTAATACTTGTATCTCTAACTCTTATAGGTACCTTAACAGCCTCATTTACAGCCTTCACATTACTTTCTACCTCTTCTTTGCTTTTTATGTCTTTATATAAAATTGCAAATTCATCTCCACCTAGTCTAAATACTTCTCCATTTTCTGGCATATTATCACCAAGCGTATTAGCAAGATTAATTAAAAGCTCATCTCCTGCATCATGTCCCATGTTATCATTTATATGTTTGAAACCATCTAAATCAAGAATGCATAATGCAAATCTGTTGTTAGGATTTAATACCAACTTTTGCATGACTTGATTAAACTTATGCCTATTTCCTCTTCCTGTTAATGCATCTTTGTATGCTGCTTCTTCTACCGCCTTATTTTCTCTTAATTTATACTTTATGGAATTTCTATACATTATCATCCCTAGACACGCTGAACATAAAACTAGTAAAAGTTCAATATATACAGTTTTAAACAATTCCACATTAAAATTTTCAAACATATATCTTATACCTCTTTCGTATATACTATTATCTCACATCAGATAAAATTATACAACAAAATTAATAATTCTACCTGGAACTATAATAAGTTTTTTAATATTATTTCTATCTACAAACTTATCTAAGTTACTATCTTCCATAACAATTTTTTCAATTTCTTCTTTTGAAGCTCCTGTTGGAACATTAATTCTAAATCTAACTGCGCCATTTACTTGAACAGCAAGTTCAACTGAATCTGTTTTTATTTTAGATTCATCATATTCTGGCCATTTTTCATCTATAATCATGTTATTATTAAATTTAGACCAAAGTTCCTCAGTAGCATGAGGTGCTATTGGATTTAAAACAACTAAGAATTTGTTCAAATCTTCTACACTAATCTTTCCAACTTTATATACTACATTTACAAATGTCATCATTTGTGCTATTGCAGTATTATATTTCATATTATCATAGTCTTCTGTTACTTTCTTTATAGTCTTGTTAAGTTCTCTTATAAGTTCTTCGTTTTCAATTTTTTCATCAGTTACAAATTGTTCTAAACGAATTACTCTATCCAAGAATTTCTTAACACCTTTAACACCATTATCAGACCATGGAGCCGCCATTTCATAATCACCTATAAATAAAATATAAGTTCTTAGAGTATCTGCACCATATTCATTAATAATATCATCTGGATTTATTACATTTCCTCTTGATTTAGACATCTTTTCACCATCAGAACCAAGTATTAAACCTTGTGCAGTTCTTTTTGCATATGGCTCTTTTGTAGGTACAACTCCATTATCATAAAGGAATCTGTGCCAAAATCTTGAATATATAAGGTGTCTTGTAACATGTTCCATACCACCATTATACCAATCAACTTGTCCCCAGTATTTTAAACTATCTTGCGATGCTATTTCATCATGGTTATGTGGATCCATATATCTTAAATAATACCAACTAGATCCAGCCCATTGTGGCATAGTATCTGTTTCCCTAGTTGCATGGTCACCGCACTTAGGACATTTAGTATTTACCCAACTTTCCACTTTTATAAGTGGAGATTCTCCACCTTCACCAGGTCTAAAATCATCTACTTCTGGTAATTTTAATGGTAATTCTTCTTCTGGGACAGCAACTAATCCACATTTTTCACATTTTATAATTGGAACTGGTTCTCCCCAATATCTTTGTCTTGCAAAAGCCCAATCTTTCATAGAATAATTAACTGCTTTTTTTCCTATTTCATTTTCTTCTAAATGCTCTATTATTTTTTCAATAGCTTGTTTAACTTCAAGACCATTTAAGAAATCAGAATTAATCATTTTACCGCTATGTATATCAGTAAATGCCTCTTTTGATATATCTCCTCCCTCAATTACAGGAATTATATCTATATTAAATTTCTTAGCAAATTCATAATCTCTTGTATCATGTGCTGGAACCGCCATTATTGCACCAGTACCATATCCCATCATAACATAGTCAGATACCCATACTGGTATTTCTTTTCCATTAATTGGGTTTACCGCTGTAATACCTTTTATTTCTACACCTGTTTTATCTTTTGCAAGTTGTACTCTTTCAAATTCAGTCTTTTTCTTAGCTTCATTTCTATATGCTATTATATCATCATAGTTTTCTATTTCTTCTTTATATTTTTCAATTATTGGATGTTCTGGTGCAATAACCATGAAAGTTACACCAAACATTGTATCTGGTCTTGTAGTATATATTTTTAAACTATCTTCTTTATTAGCCAATTTGAAGTTTACTTCTGCACCAGTAGATTTACCTATCCAGTTTTCTTGCATTAATTTTATTCTTGGAAGATAATTTAATTCTGGTAATTCTTCTAATAGCTTGTCTGCATAATCTGTGATTTTTAGCATCCAAACTTCTTTTTCTTTTTGAACCACTTCACCATCGCATCTATCACATTTTCCACCTTGTGATTCTTCGTTTGCAAGAACAACTTTACAATTATTACAATAGTTTACTTCTGTCTTATCTTTATATGCTAATCCTTTTTCAAATAATTTTAAGAATATCCATTGAGTCCATTTAAAGAAATTAGGATCCGTTGTATCCACTTGTCTTGTAAAATCAAATGAAAAACCTAATTGTTTAAGTTGTCTTGTAAATGTTGCAATATTGTTATCTGTTACAACTCTTGGATGTATTCCTGTCTTTATTGCGTAGTTTTCTGTTGGAAGACCAAATGCATCCCAACCAATTGGGAAAAGCACATTATATCCTTCTAATCTTTTCTTTCTTGCTATAACTTCCATTCCCATAAAAGCTCTTACGTGTCCTACATGAAGACCTACTCCTGATGGGTATGGGAATTCTATTAAGCCATAAAATTTCTTCATATCTTTATTATCTTTTGCGTTAAAATAATCGCTATTATACCATTTATCTTGCCATTTTTTATCTATCTCTTTACTATACATTATTAATTTCCTCCCTGATTATTATAGAAACATATTAAGTCCATCTTCAATACATCTAACTTCCATTGGGAAATTAGGTCCTGGATCTCCATCTACATCTGGTGGATCACATTTTCCTGCAAGTTTAGTTATCTTAATATATTTTTCTTTAACATAAATTATATTTTCATCTTCTTCAAAGTTTCCTGCTAAAATATTAGCAAGCATTTTTCTAAATTTTCTGTGTTTACAATCCTTTAATATTATACAATCGAGCAGTCCATCTTGAACACTTGGATTTTTTGTGAAAAAGTCCATGCCACCAACTGTACTACCATTAAATATTAAGAATAAAAATATTTTTCCAACAAATATATCATGCTCTGTTTCTATTTTCACCTCAAATGGTTTTATATTAAATATTTCAGATATACCTGTAAAGAAGTATGCTACTTTACCAAAAACATTTTTTAATGTCTTATCTGTCTTTTGAGATGCATTTGTAAATACCCCTGCTGAGCATACATTAATAAAATAATTGTTATTTGCAAGTCCCACATCAACAGGCTCTATTTTCCCTTCAATTATTCTATCAATACATTCCATATAACTTGCTGGCATTTGAATATGCTTAGCAAAATCATTAGATGTTCCTGCTGGTATAACGCCTAGTGGTACTTTAATATTATTTTTCATCATAATATTAACAACTCTATTTATTGTACCATCTCCACCTGCTACAACTATTCCATATGCATCTTTTGAGTCTAATACATACTCTTCTAAATTAGCGCCCTTATGCGTTCTAAACAAAGATACATCATAACCATTATCAACAAATTTTTCTACTATGGCATCTAAAAAATATTTAAATTCATTTTGTCCTGCCGTAACATTATATATTAATTTTATCTTCTTCATTTCTATCACCATTTATATCATATATATGCAAAAAACACAGTAGAATGTTCATACGCAAATTATATTACATTCTACTGCATTTTTCAAGTATTTATATTATATATATTTGTTATATCTCTAATTATTTTTTAACTCACACATTACGGTGAAACTGTTTCAAATGTTACATTACGATTATCACCAGCCCAATCATATGCCTTCATTACATCATTAGCACCATAGACAGTTGTATCGGTTATATGACTCAGATAGAACATACCAGTGTCATTACCAGATAAAGAAATATTACTTGACTGACCAAAATTTTCACCTAATATAATTTTGTTAGAACCACATCCCCAAGCAAATTTATCAAGCCCATTCTCTGCCACTTTTGTCGTATCAAAACTACTTACATTTAGTGTTGTTAAAGACCCTGTACCACTAAACATGTAGCTCATAATTGTTACATTACTTGTGTTAAAATTGCTTACATCTATCTCTGTCAAATAATAGCAGCCTCCAAACATACTATTTAGGTTTTCAACATTACTTGTATCAAAATTACTTACATCTAGCGTTGTTAAGGCATCACAACAGTAGAACATATATGACATATCTGTTACATTTCTTGTGTCAAAATTACTTACATCCAATACCTTTAGCGCATGCCCCCACGCAAACATATTACTCATACTTTTTACATTACCTGTATTAAAACCACTTACATCTACCGTTGTTAAAGCATCACAAGAGAAAAACATAAAGGCCATATTCGTCACATTTTTTGTACTAAAATTACTTACATCTACCGTTGTTAAAGCATCGCAAGCACAGAACATATTGTTCATATCTGTTACATTGCTAGTATTAAAATTGCTTACATCTAGTTCTTTTACAGCACTACAAACAGAGAACATTCCACTCATATCTTTTACATTACCAGTATCAAAACCACTTACATCTATCTCTGATAATACTTTACAATCACGGAACATATATCTCATATTTTCTACTTTATCGGTAACAAAATTGCTTACATCTAGCTCTTTTAAATTTGGGCATTTACAAAACATAGAGTCCATATTTTTTACATTTCTTGTATCAAAAATATCAAAGCCATTAATTTCTGTTAATTTACTAAAAAAATATATATCATCTGCATAATAATAAAAATATGAAAATGCATAGCTCGAATTTTCATTCGCCATAATCTCTCCCGAGCCATTTCCTGCTATAGTTAATGTAATTCCATTTACATAGCACATAATATCATTATCAAATGTGTTATCCCCGTTCTTATCAACTGCTGCTGGCCAGCTTTCTGTTGCTGTCGCAATAGTTGTGTTATCTGCTACGTCAACAATATTAATAGTAGTAATTGTGTTTTTTGGTGTACTTCCCTTATACCATGTATACGATGCTGCAAGTGTAGGTGGTAGCGGTATTGTTTCTACCAACTCACCTAACTTATTTATATACATTATTATATAATTACCTGCTTTATCTTCTGCATACAACGTATATTTAGTTTTAGTATCAAATTTTAAAGATCCTTTATTTACATTTTTTCCATATGCATGAATATATTCTTTTACATCATTTTCATCAATAACGCCCTCTGCATATTTAAAGTATTTAATTCCACTTTTATTATCATTTGATTCAAGTCCATTTATACGAGTTTCTGTGTTAAGTATTCCAGCATTCTTTGATATTACAGGTGTTACAGTATCTACTTTTGCCGTATACGTTGCAGTACCAGTTGTACCATTTTTACTATAATTTACTGTTATTGTATATCCTTCTACTACTTTTTCATTATTTACTATATAATATACTCCATTACTATCAGAAGTAGATGTATAAGTAATATTAGCATTATCTATTGTAATACTTGGTGATGTAAACTCTGTTGGTACAAACACATCAACACTTACACCTTCACTAGACCAGCCTAACTTACTAGGTGTAAATGTTATTGTTTTTTCTCCTATTGTTACATTTTGATTTTTTTCAATCATTTGTCTTAATTCATCTGTAAGGGTGTAATATTTTTTTCCATCACTTTCAAAACCGGCAATATAATATACTTTACCTGTTTTTTCTGATACAGCATAAATGTCTTTTTCTTTTTGAACATCTGTACTTCCAATCTTTTTATTACCATAGCTAGTATTTTTTATATCAAGTTCTTTAAGATCCAATACATATAAATTTACAGTACCGTTTGTAAATGTTTCCCCCTCAAATTGAGTTTCAGCAATTTCAACTGTTGGGGTTACTGTTATGGCTTCGTATGTATTAGGTAATGTTTCTTCTCTTTGAACATACTCATCTACCATACTTTGTATATTATATATTTCCTTTGCAAACGCCATCTTTTTAGCATTTGATATTGAATAATTAAGTGATACGCTAACTATTGATAAAATAATTAACATGACAATAATTATTATGGATAACGATATAATTGTTACTCCTCTTTTTTTCATATTACCAACTTCCTCTTTAACCTATTCATTTATTGCTTTATAATAAATAAGATCTCCGCTCTTAAACCCTTTCATATAATAAACATTATTTGTACCTTTTGATACTAAATAAACATCATCTTCTCCATTTTTTCCTGTTCCATATGTTGCATTATATACACCAATTTCTTCTAAATCTATTATATACATATCTATTTTGTTACTAACAATAGTTTCATCTACAAATTGATTTGTATATTTTCTTTCAACCTTAGTCAAATCAAACTCAGTTTCTTCAAAATATATTTTACCACTATTTCTTAAAATATAGTCACCAGTATATGACTTGACTAAATTATATTCACTAAAAAATTCCTTTTTATATGTATTATCTAGTATATGATTTGTCGAAATTGTAACAATACCAGATACTATAGAAATAACAACTACTATTAATACTATGCTAATTAATGTTATTCCTCTTTTGCAATTTATCATATTCACACCTCTGTTTTATAACAAATATATCATATTATAAATAAAGTTTAAAGTCAACGAATATGTTTATTATTTTACTTCATTAATAGCATTAATAATTACACTATTTTCATAACCTAATTTATATACTGCAACTTTATTTATATTGTATTTTTGTATTATTTCAATTCTATTTTTTATAGATACATCATCTTCTATCCACATTCTATATTTAAGAGAACCTTTTTCTAGTTCAATATAATTTTGTTTTAAATTTTCATTGTATTTTTTAGTTAAATTATTCTTTAATACATATTCTTCTATTGCTTTCATGCTATATATATCACTATCAATAACATTGCTGTTTTTTTCAGTCCACAAAATAGTATAAGCAGGTATAGCTATAACTAGTTTTTCAGAATGAGATTTGGATAAAACATCTTCTATTATTTTTTCCGTCCAACTAATTTCTGCTATTGAGCCTGATACAGTAGATTGCAAATCTCTAAGGCCATATGCATTTAATATTGTTAAATCAGAATAATTTATTATATCAATGTATTTACGATATTCATTTGCATCTACACTAAGTAAAACTTCTTTTTCTGATATTGCTTTAAATTCTTTTATAAGTTGAACATAGTTATTTATATCATCTTCTTTTATCATTTTAAAATCTAGTACAATACCATCCAATTTATATTTTTCACTTTTTTCTTCTAAATTATTTATAAGGGTAAGTCTCTTTGACTCATCTGATAGTATTTGTGATATAGTTGAAGTATTAAATGCTACATTGTTATATCCGTTAGAAACTATTCCATATATTTTTATATTCTTCTCTGCCGCTTCATTTAATATTTTATTATTAATATTTTTTTCAGTTATTTCTGCTGATTGTTTAGTTACATCAAACATATTTATAAATATTCCGTCAATAGAAACACCATTTAAACTAGAACTATTGCCATCTGCATAAATATATGTTTTCGCCTCATCTATATAATCTTTGTTTTCTGTATTACTAATAGAATATTTTACCATGTTTTTAGGCACATATCCTACCGATTTATCATTTACTTTCACTAAAACAAACTTATCACTTTCAGAAATCGCTACAATTCTATCTTTTTTATACACATAATCCACAATTTTACTCTTTATATCATTTTCAATATACATTCTTATTTTATTAGTTTTTATAGAGCATTTATCCTCGTTTAATTTATACACATATATCGTATTGTTACAAACTGTTACTTCAATTCCATATGATGCCTCTATAACATCTAATGAAACATATATTCCTTCTTCTTGAATAACACCAACATTATCCATCTCTTTATCATTAAAATTAATTGATATGCTTTTTTCGTTTATTTTTGCTTTTACTAACCTATTATCTGATGATATAACTACTTTTTTTGAAATAGTATCAAAGTATATTTCATTATCAATGTTTTGGTTTATAAAATCAAAAGATAAGTAATATTCAGAATCTTTTTTAATTAATATTTCTTTACTACTTTTTATTCTTTTACCAAAAACATCTATATATACTGTCTTTGTGTTATATACTAAATTTACAATTATAATTAAAAATATAACTGACAGTAATAATATAAAATATTTTTTAT
>JAZSNU010000016.1:0-35334 GCA_045536565.1 Clostridia bacterium
ATGAGTATATTAAAAAGAAAAAAGAAGAAGGCGTTAGAATAACTCATATGGAGATTATTATTGCAGCTATTGGTAGAATTTTATACGAAAGACCACAGCTTAATCGCTTTATAATGAACAGACAAATATATCAAAGAAATGAAACAGTAATGTCACTTGCAATAAAAAAACAAATGATGGATGAAGCTACAGAAACTACTGTTAAATTCAAAATAAAACCAGAGGATACAATTTTTACAATATCTGATCAGATAAAACAAGTTGTAGAAGAAAACAAAAAAGTAACTACAAAAAATATAACAGATAAATTAGCAGATTTTATATTATCTTTTCCTAACTTCCTTATCAAAGGTGTAGTTGCAATAATAATGTGGATGGATAGGCATAATTTATTACCAAAAGCTGTGATAGATGCATCACCTTTCCATACAAGTGCGTTTTTAACAAACCTCGGTTCACTTGGCATTGATGCTGTATATCATCACATATATGACTTTGGGACAACCAGTATATTCTTTGCTATGGGAAGTAAAAAATATGAAAAAGACATTGATGGAAATATTCAAAGTTATATAAATCTAAAAGTAGTGGCGGATGAAAGAATATGCGATGGATTATATTATGCAAAATCTTTCTTACTTCTTAAAAGATATTTACAAAAACCAGAATTGTTAGAGGAACCTATAAATTTTGAAAGAAACAAAAAAACAAAAGAAGAAATTTTAGAAAACAAATAATATATTTTTAATGGCTAGTATATAGTAATATATTAGCCATTTTTTTCTATTGTGATTATTTTTTGTAAAATTACTTGCATATTAACAAAAATAATTATATAATCTATCATAGGTGTATTAGATTTACACCTATGCAATTAAAAGTGACATAATGATTTAATATAATCAATATCAAATATATAAAAGATATACTTGAATAAAATCAAGTTATAAATAAATATGATAGATGTTGAACTTTGATAATTTTATATTTAAATGGAGGTTTTAAGATGGTACCAATAATAGTAACATTTGCTATTACTGCTGCTATTGCCTCACCTATATTTTTTAGTATGGGTTCAAATCACAGAAGAAAAGTAGCTGAAAAAGAATTAGACAGTGCAGAAATGCAAGCAAAAAAAGTGATAGAGGAGGCAAAAAAAGATTCTGAGAGAATCAAAAAAGATGCGGCAGTTGAAGCAAAAGCAGAAACTTTAAAACAAAAAGAAGAAGCAGAAAAAGAAATAATTCATAGAAAAAATGAATTAAAAGAAACAGAAAAAAGAATTAACCAAAGACAAGATTTACTTGATAAAAGATTTAATATTGTGGAAGAAAAAGAAAGTAGTCTTGCAAAAAAACAAAAAGACATTGAATTAAAAGAGGAAGCGTTAAAACAAAAAGAAATTGAAAAGAAAAATGAACTTCTAAGAATATCTAAAATGACTGTACAAGAAGCCAAAAAAGAATTAATGAAAAACTTAGAAGATGAAATGAAACAAGAAATGGCTGCATATATTATAGAAAGCCAAAACAAAGCAAAATATGAAGCAGAGAAAAAAGCGAAAACTATGGTTACAGAAGCAATACAAAGATGTGCTACTGACCATACAGCAGAAGCAACAGTATCTGTTGTAAATCTTCCTAGTGATGACATGAAGGGTAGAATAATTGGTAGAGAAGGAAGAAATATTAAGGCGATAGAAACACTTACTGGAATTGATATAATAATTGATGATACACCAGATGTTATTGTATTATCAAGTTTTGATCCAATAAGAAGAGAAGTAGCAAGAATTGCTATTGAAAGACTTATGACAGATGGAAGAATACATCCTGGAAAAATTGAAGAGATGATTGAAAAAGCAAAAATAGAAGTTGCAAATACAATAAAAGACGAAGGAGAAAGAGCATTATATGAAACAGGTGTTATTAATCTTCACCCTGATTTAGTGCAACTTTTAGGAAAATTAAGATATAGAACAAGTTATGGCCAAAATGTTCTTAACCACTCTATTGAAGTTGCACATATTGCAGGACTTTTAGCATCTGAATTAGGTCTTGATGTATCGTTTGTAAAAAGAGCAGGGCTATTGCATGATATAGGTAAATCAGTAGACCATGAAGCAGAAGGGACACATGTTGAACTTGGTGTTGAAATATTAAAGAAATACAAAGAGTCTGATAAGGTGATTAATGCTGTTGCAGCACACCATGGTGATACTGAGCCTCAAACATTAGAAGCGATACTTGTTCAAGCGGCAGATACAGTTTCAGCTGCAAGGCCAGGTGCTAGAAAAGAAACAGTAAGTACATATATTAAAAGACTTCAAAAACTTGAAGAAATATGTGATGGATATAAAGGCGTTGATAAATCATATGCAATTCAAGCAGGTAGAGAAGTTAGAATTATTGTTAAACCAGAAGAAATTGATGATGCAGGGGCAGTTTTAATGGCTAGAAACATAGCAGCTCAAATTGAAAAAGAAATGAATTATCCTGGACAAATCAAGGTAAATGTAATAAGAGAAACAAGAGCAATAGAAACAGCAAAATAAAAAAGGGCGGCAATAGTAAAGCCGCTTTTTTCCTAAGATAGAAGGTGTTAAATTGAAATTTTTAATTATAGGAGATGTTGTAGGAAGAAGTGGGCTTAATATTATAAAAAATAATATTAACCAAATTAAAGAAAAGGAAAATATAGATTTTATTATAATAAATGGAGAAAATTCTGCAAATGGTAGAGGTATAAAAGAAAAGGAAATGAAAGAAATTTTTTCTTTTGGTGCTAATGTAATTACAATGGGAAACCACTTGTATTATAGGAAAGAAGCAAAAACATTATATAAGAATATGGATAAACTACTTATACCTGCCAATGTTACCAATTTAGATGGACACGGTGTAAACATTCAAACAGTCAAAGGTAAAAAAATTGCTGTTATTAATTTACTTGGCAAAGTGGGAATGGGAGAACTTAATCAAGAAAATATATCAGATCCGTTTAAAAAAGCAGAAGAAATTGTAAAAGAGTTAAAATCTCAAAATGTAGATTATATATTTTTAGATTTCCACGCAGAAGCAACAGCAGAAAAAATAGCAATGAGTCATTTCTTAGAAAATGATGTTACTTGTGTGTTTGGAACACATACTCATGTTCAAACATCCGATGAGGAAGTATACGAATCAGGTTTGGCGTATATAACTGATGTTGGAATGTGTGGACCTAAAAATAGTGTGCTTGGATTAAAAAAAGAAATAGCTGTTGAAAGATTTGTAACTGGTGAAAGAATAAAATACGAGTGTAGTGATAATCCAGGATTTTTCAGAAGTGTAATTGTAGAAACTGATGATTCTACAAATAAAGCTATAAGTATAAAGAGATATAATATTGGATAGAATAAAAGAGAAACTTAGAAATAATAAGGTAAAATATGCAATTTAACTATTGCATATTTTTTGTATATTAAGTATAATTTGGTTATAGGTTATTTATATAACTTTTGTGTACATAAGAGGAGGAGTTTATGGAAATATTAAAAATATCAGCAAAGTCTAGTCCGAATGGAGTAGCAGGAGCAATAGCAGGATTAGTAAAAGAAAATGGAAAAGTAGAAATGCAAGCAATAGGAGCAGGTGCAATTAATCAAGCAATAAAAGCAGTTGCAATAGCAAGAGGTTTTGTAGCACCTTCGGGTGTAGAACTTACATGTACACCTTCGTTTACTGAGGTAACTATCGATAACGAAGAAAAAACAGGTATTAGGTTTACGGTTGAACCTAAAATTCAAATGTAAGATAAATTTAAATATATAGAAAAAGAGTTCGGGAATGGGTGTCCGAACTCTTTTTCTATATATTTCACAAACTATTTATATTAAATATGCAGTAAATATATATTTTTTCGAGTATTTGTGGTAAAATATATGTATAATATTTTAATGGTGAATAAAATGGAAAAAAGATATATAAATGAAGAAAGGTATAGAAAGACTGCAAGAACAAAAAATAGAAGACGAAGCATAGTAAAATCCACTAGAAATATTAATAGTAAAAATGTACAAAAGAATAAAAAATCTAACAAGAAAAAATACAAAGTGAAGACCGGTAAATTAGTTAGATTTATTTTTTGCCTTTTAATATTATTAGTCATTGCTGTTTTTGCAAGAGTCATAACAAGAAAAGAAAATGACCCTTTCATACCAGTATTTTTTAATAATGATATAGAAGAAAATACACAAACTGTTAATATAGCAGTATATACAAATGCTAACATAGGTGCAAATAACTCAATTGTAACAGAATTAGAACAATATATATATCCTATGTTACTTAAAATAAATAGCAACTATGAAATAAAGTATGAAGTTGTATCTAGTGTAAATAAAATAAATAACAAAGAATATGAAATAATATTAGATTCGGGTAGTGATATAAATTCGGTTGAAGTAAAAGATACAATAGATAAGATAATAGCCGAGAAAAACAAATATTATTATAAAGTGGAAAATGTTGATAAAGTAGAAATAAAGTCAGAAACCGAGTTGAAAATAACATTAAAAAATGAAGACGAGTATTTTATATACAACCTAAATATACCTATATACAAAGAGGTTGAATGTTATGGAATATATAAAATAAAAAATAACTCAAACGATAAATTGGAACTTTCTAGAAAAGAAAGTGTCAATAAACAATATATTAAAAATATTAATATTATTAAAATAAATAGTGAAGAAGAAGCAACTCAAAAGTATAAAGAAGGAGCTATTGATGTATACTTTTGTAGTTCAACAAATAGTTTAAAAATGTTAGGGAAATATGAATATGATGTAAAATCATATAACAATGGTGAAGGAATATTTTTAATGTTTAATCCTAACTCTGTTATGACGAGAGAAAAATATATAAGGCAAATTATAGCGTATAGCATAAATAGAGAAGAAATAGTATCACAAGTAGGAAATGGAACAGCAGAAATAATTGACTTACCATATATATATGATGATGAAAAATATAAATATGATGTATATGCAGCAGAAAATATAATTCGTTCAAACTGTTATGAAAAACAAGGACTATATTATATGAAACATGGGAAGAAATTTACATTAGAGTTAATAGTAAATAAAGATGATGAAGAAAGAAATAATATAGCAAATAAAATCAAAAATGATTTACTAAAAGTAGGAATAGATGTAAATATACATAAATTAAGTGAATCAGACATTCGTTCTAAGGTTTCAACTGGTAATTATGATATTTTACTTGCAAGTGTATATATGAACGAAAATCCTAATATTAATCATGTACTAAATAATATTGTTGTAACTGAAAATATAGCAAATCAGATGGATACAATTAAGAGTGATAAGTTGGAAAATTTAGCTGGTAATTTAGAGAAATTAAAGACTTGTATATCAGATGAAATAGGGATATATGGTATATACTCTAAACAGACATATGTTATTTATAAAAAAGGTTTAGATATATTTAAAAATATAAACTATGTTAATTTGTTTGGGGAATATTTTAATACGGAGGTAAATAAAAATGGCGTATAGTGATAAAGAACTAAGTAATATGATAAACAATATATTAAACGGTGTAGATATAAATGAACCGGTAGGATATGTTGACCAAAAACAAAGAGAATTCATTTCTTCTCTTCAAAATATGGTGGAAGATAGAGATGCAGCACTTAGAAATTATAGAAATTTAATATAGTACTTGACATATGGTGTATAATATATATGTACCTTTTTCTAAGATATAACTTTCCTTAAAGAGTTACTTCTTGGTTTAAGGTGAAGAAATATTAATTTAAGGAGGTCATTAACATGACAAAGGAAAGAAAAGCAGAACTTATAAAGACTTATGCACAAGGTGAAAATGATACTGGAAGTACAGAAGTACAAGTAGCATTATTAACTGAAAGAATCAATGAACTTACAGAACACTTAAAAGTTCATAAAAAAGACGAACATTCAAGAAGAGGTCTTTTAAACATGGTAGGTAAGAGAAAAAGTTTACTAAGATATCTTGAAGGAAGAGATATTGAAAAATACCGTGAATTAATTGCTAAATTAGGAATTAGAAAATAATATCTTATAAGAAACAGTTCAAAATTACTGTTTCTTTTTTACTTTTTATTGATAAATACATGAAAAAGTATATAATATATATACTGGTTAATTTATATGATATTGATACTAACTATGTATCAGGGATTGTATATTAATAATTGTGATTGCTAATTTAAGTAATAATTTACTTGCTTAGTAGCGGCGAGCGAAAGTGCAAGCATTCCACCAGTAGAAGAACTGTGAGAAGAGCTGATAGGCTATGGGGTGAAGTCGTAACTTTAAATTACTTATTGTGCTGTAAATCACATATTAATATAAATTTAGCTATAATATTTTCATTGTATAGTCAATGGATTAGCTATTTAATAGTTTTATCGTGTGGAGAAACGATAAACTAGCAGGGGAGACAAGCAAAATCTGAATATAATAAATAATGTAGCTAGCAAATTATTTATTGAAATAAGTCAGATTCCTTGTGGGTATAAAGAGTTTTTCCGGAACTCTCCCGAAAGTCTATAAAGCAGAAAGGGCGGCACAAGTGGGTGTTGTCCTTTTTTTCTTTTTAAATATGTTATGTATCCAAAAATATCGAATTATCGCGTTAAATATTGACAAATGTATTTTATAGTAGTATAATATGTGTTGTAATAAATGATAATTGATATTAATTATGTATCAAGGTATATTAAATAATGTGCACACCTCCAAACAAAAACCACATGTAATATAAAATAAAAGAATAAAAACAAATTGTTTTACTCAAAGAGATTAAATAAAATCGCATGCTTAGCACATTATTTTAATATAAAATTAGTGATGAAGTCCAATGGGGTTGGACAGAACTATTTAATAGTATGAAAGTATATAACCGAGGATTACAAGTAATACTAGCAGAGTGATGGGACAAAATCTAAATCAGTAAAATAGAATTTTCCTTAGCCATTAAATTTTAGTTTATAAATGATTTAGTAGCTCTGTGGATAATTATCCAAATGTCCTAAACTTATGAGCGTCTCGTAGTAGACGCTCATTTCTTTTATATAAAAATATATGGTTTAATTGAATTTGTTAAAGATTTAATATATAATATGCATATCGTAAAAAAAGATAGAGTGAGGAAAATGGGCAAAAAAGTAATAATAGCAGAAAAACCAAGCGTTGCAAGAGAATTTGCTAAGGCTTTGAATATAAATGGAAAAAATCAAAATGGGTATATAGAATCAGATGAATATATAGTTACATGGTGTGTTGGTCATTTAATTACAATGAGTTATCCTGAAAAATATGATGAGTCTTTAAGGTATTGGAATTTAAAGACACTTCCATTCATACCACAAGATTTTAAATATGAGATAATAGAAAATGTATCCAAACAGTTTGATATAGTTTCAAATATATTAAATAGAGAAGATGTTGAAACGATATATGTATGTACTGACTCAGGAAGAGAAGGAGAATACATATATAGATTAGTTGATGATATGGCAGGAAATCCAAACAAAGAAAAGAGAAGAGTATGGATAGATTCGCAAACGGAGGAGGCTATAAAAGAAGGTATAAATTCGGCTAAAAAGTTAGAAGAATATAACAGTTTATCTGATGCAGCATATTTAAGAGCAAAGGAAGATTATTTAATAGGTATAAATTTTTCTAGACTTTTATCTATAATATATGGAAAAGATTTAGCAAAAAAACTATCGCAAGATAAAGCAGTAATTTCCATAGGTCGTGTTATGACCTGTGTACTTGGAATGATTGTAAAAAGAGAAAGAGAGATAAGGGATTTTAAGAAAGTTAATTTCTATAAAATACAAGCGTTATTCGGTGAAAATGAAGAAACTGGAATTTTATGCGACTGGAAAGCGTCAGAAGGGTCTAAATATTTTGAACATCCTAAGTTATATAATGAAACAGGATTTAAGAAAAAAGAAGATGCAGAGTTGTTTATAAAGGAACTAAAAGCAGGTAATCAATATGGAATAGTAAAAGAAGTAACTAAAAAAACTCAAAAGGAAAAACCACCGCTTTTATTTAATCTTGCTGAAATTCAAAACGAATGTAGTAAAAGATTTAAAATAACACCTGAGGAAACTTTAAATTTTATTCAGGAACTATATGAGAAAAAGATGGTTACTTATCCAAGAACAGATGCTAGGGTGTTATCTACTGCTATTGCAAAAGAAATAAAGAAAAATTTAAATGGGCTTTTTAAATCAAATATAGATAAAGAGATAAAAGAATGTTTGAATAAAATGATAGAAGAAAAATATAGCACAAATTTAATTAAAACAAAATATGTAGATGATTCAAAAATAACAGAACACTATGCAATAATTCCTACGGGGCAGGGATTTGAAAATTATGAAAAATTAGCAGCGCTTCCAAAAGAGATATACCACTTAATAGTAAGAAGATTTTTAAGTATATTTTATCCGCCAGCAGAATTTAATAAAATGACTGTAAAGATAAATGTGGGAAATGAAGAGTTTAGTGTAAATGGTAAAGTGTGCATAAATCAAGGGTATTTAGAAGTTGCAAAACATGAAAAAGTAAAATCATCAAAGGAAGATGAAGAAGCTAAAACGGATAATATAGAGGCGTTAAAAGAGCTGAAAAAAGGTCAGCAAATTAATTTGATTGATATGAATGTTAAAGAGGGAGAAACCTCTCCACCTAATAGATATTCTTCTGGCTCTATAATACTTGCTATGGAAAATGCGGGTAAACTAATAGAGGACGAAGAACTTAGAGAACAAATAAAAGGGAGTGGTATTGGAACTAGTGCTACAAGAGCCGAAATAATAAACAAACTTACTAGAATAGAATATATAGCAATAAACAAAAAGACACAAATACTTACCCCTACTGAAAAAGGAGAGGCTATATATGATATTGTTATAAAGACAATGCCAGATATGTTAAACCCAAAACTTACTGCAAGCTGGGAAAAAGGACTTACTATGGTTGCTCAAAATGAAATAAAAGCAGATGAGTTTATGAAAAAGCTAGAAGAATATGTTAGTTCGAAAGTTATTAAACTAAAAAAAGCATATAATAATTTTTATTATGGCATGTAAAAAGAGTTGGAAATAATTGACAAGATAAATGCGAAATGGTATAATATAAATACAACTTAGGTTGTATAAAATCGTTCAATTGTTTGCGAGAAGGTAGCTGTAACTATCTTCTCATTTTTTGCATATTTTAATTTATATATCATAAAATATTAGTAGCCTAGCTGTAACTAGGCTACTTTGGATTACCTCTTATTCTTTTTGTTTAATTCCTTAACAAGTATAATCATTAAGAATAAGATTAATATAATTTCGTCCAATTGTTTGCACCTCCTCTCATACCAGAGTTGGTGCTTTTTATTATATCTGCACAAATATTACATTACAAGAAATATTAAACTATGTGACTAAACTATACAAAATACGACAGCAAAAGCATGGAATCGAATTGACATAATATAATTAGCGTGATATAATATCTAAACAAATTAATCAATTTCTAGAAAATAATTTTTAAGGAGGATTATATGATTAAATTTAATGAAGTAAGACTTACAGATGAAGCAAGAAGTAAAATTGTACTATTATACCTTGGATGTAAATTACATGGAATTGGAAGCACAAGAATAAATTTTCTTGCTAACCAAGTTATATTATCGGGAGCAACAGGAAAAAAACTTACATTTTCTTCAGCACATGTAATATATGATGCAGAAGAATTAATCGATTTCGTATATGATTATATTTATGAAGAGATGAGAAAATTTCTTTATCCAAATGGAAAGGTATTAGATTCTTCTTTTCTCGAAAGAGATGGTGAAATTCTTTCTGAAAAGGGAGTAATGCTTAAATTAATAAACAAAATATTTGACTTTGATTTCTTTGAAGGAATAGACGATGGTGATGTATATATAGCAATTACTGAACAAGTAGCGCTATATACAAACTCTTGTACTACAAGGATAACTACTCTTAAACAAAGTCCTATATATAGACATGTTGAGTTAGTAAGACAAGCAATAAGAGAATATAGAAAATGATTAATTCGTAATAATTTGTAAACACAGGTAATAAATATTGTTACTTGTGTTTGTTTATGGTAAAATACATTATTATATATTTCATGGAGGTAAATATGGAAAAAGGAATGTACAATTTGAGTGTTGAAGAAGTTTGTAAAGAAACTAATTCTTCAAGCCAGGGACTTACTGATACAGAAGCAAGATCAAGGCTTGAAAAGAATGGTCCTAACAAACTAAAAGAAGGCAAAAAGAAAACTATGCTTGGTAGATTTATTGAACAGTTTAAAGATATTATGATAATAATTCTACTTATTGCAGCAGTTGTATCAGGTATAGTAGCAGTAATGGAAGGTGAAGGCCTAACAGATTCAATAATCATTTTGGTTGTAGTTTTACTTAATGCCATAATGGGCGTTGTTCAAGAAAGTAAAGCAGAAAAAGCAATTGATTCTTTAAAAACTATGTCTGTTCCTAATATAAAGGTAAGAAGAAATGGTATAGTAAAAAGTGTAAACACAGAAGAATTAGTTGTAGGTGATATTGTTTTAATTGAAGCAGGTGATTTTGTTCCGGCTGATATGCGAATAATAGAAAACAGCAGTTTAAAAGTAGAAGAAGCAGCTTTAACAGGAGAATCTGTACCTGTATATAAAGATGTGGCAGCATTAGATGGTGAAGTTGCACTAGCTGAAAGAAAAAATATGCTATATTCAGGAAGTTCAGTTGTATATGGTAGAGGTGAAGGCATAGTTGTTGCAACAGGTATGGACACAGAACTTGGAAAAATAGCTACAATACTTACTGAGGGTAAAGAAGAACTTACACCACTTCAAAGAAAAATGAAGGAAATAAGTAAGGCTTTAAGCATAATTGTAGTTGTAATTGGTTTCGTTATGATGATAGTTGGAATGGCTAGAGGTAATGAACTGCTAGAAGTATTTATGCTTGCAGTGTCGCTTGCAGTTGCTGCAATACCAGAAGGACTTCCAGCAGCCATTACTATAATCTTATCAATAGGCGTTCAAAAAATGGCTAGAGAAAAGAGCATAGTTCGTAAGTTATCATCGGTAGAAGCGCTTGGTTCAACAGAAGTAATATGCTCTGACAAAACAGGTACACTTACTCAAAACAAAATGACAGTAAAAGAAATTTGCGTAGGCGATGTATCTATGAAATTAGATGATATTTCTTTAGCAGATGCAAAGTCTGAAAAGTTAGCAACTCTTATGCATGCAATGCTTTTATGTAATGATACAAAATATGGTGAAAAAGAGGGAGTACTATTAGGTGATCCTACTGAAACAGCACTTGTATCATTTGCTGAAAAGTATTCTATCGAAAAGAAAGTTTACGATATAAAACATGAGAGAGTAGCAGAAATACCTTTTGATTCTGATAGAAAAATGATGAGTACTGTAAATGAGTACAAAGGTGCATATAGAATATATACAAAAGGTGCTATTGAATCTATTTTAGATAGATGTTCTCATGCAATAATCAATGATGAAAAAGTAGAAATGACAGATGAAGTAAAAGCAAAAATCATTGAAAAGAACAATGAAATGTCTACAAAGGCTCTAAGAGTTTTAGCATTTGCGTACAATGATTCGGATGCAGTACCTACTGAAATGACAAGTGAAAAAGTAGAAAAAGACATGGTATACAGTGGTCTTGTTGGTATGATAGATCCGCCTCGTCCAGAAGCAAAAGATGCTGTTGAGAAATGTTTTGAAGCAGGAATGATGCCGGTCATGATAACAGGTGACAACAAAGAAACAGCCGTTGCAATAGCTACTGAACTTGGTATCATGAAAAAAGGATTGCTAGCTATAACAGGTGCTGAACTCGATAAAATGTCTGATGAGGAATTTGAAAAGAAAATAGACAAAATAAGAGTATATGCAAGAGTTTCTCCTGAAAACAAATTAAGAATAGTTAAGACATGGAAAAAACTTGGAAAAACTGTTGCTATGACAGGCGATGGTGTAAATGATGCACCTGCGTTAAAGAATGCAGACATTGGTGTTGGTATGGGTATAACTGGTACAGAAGTATCTAAGAGTGTGTCTAGTATGGTTATATCTGATGATAACTTCGCAACAATAGTTGTAGCAATTAAAGAGGGTAGAAGAATTTATACAAACATACAAAATGTTATTGCATATCTGTTGGCTTCAAACTTAGCAGAAGTAATTATAATATTCTTTGGTACATTATTTGGTCATAATATAATGTTACCACTTCAATTATTGTGGATTAACTTAATTACTGATACAATCCCTGCTATAACATTAGGATTTGAAAAAGCAGAGAAGAATATCATGAAAGAAAAACCAAGAAGTTCAAAAGAAAAATTCTTTAATCCATTCTTAGTTTGCAGAATTGTTATACCTGCTATAATTAAGAGTATATTAGTGCTAACAGTATTCTTAAATGTAGAAAAAACATATGGCCATACAGAAGCTATGACAGTTGCCTTTATAATGTTATCATTTATTGAGCTATTATTTGCATATACTATGCGTTCTGATAGAAGATTAGTGACAAGTATAGGAATATTCTCTAACAAACAAATGGTAGTAGGAACTATCTTTACGATAGCACTT
Organism: Clostridia bacterium; assembly: GCA_045536565.1. Taxonomy (GTDB): domain Bacteria; phylum Bacillota; class Clostridia; order TANB77; family CAG-465; genus CALXJE01. The sequence goes on from JAZSNU010000016.1 coordinate 12,725, forward strand.
CAACTTATTGTTGTATTAGTACCAGTTGTTGCTAGCATATTTAAAGTAGTAGCATTAGATAGTCATTTATATATCTTATGCGCAGGTTGTGCAATAGGTTTTGTAATAGTAGCAGAATTAGTAAAAGTAACACTTGCAAAAATATTTCATAAAAATTAAAGCATGAACAAACATAAAAACCTTTTCCTTACAATATATATGTATTAAGTTGTAAGGGAGAGGTTTTTTATGATGAATAATATGATGGGAGTAGGTCAAAACAATATATTTGCTCAGATAAGAAATTTTTTGGGTTTAAACAATAATAGAGGAATGCAAAATGGATATAGTAGATGCATGACTAGAATCTTATCAATGGAAGATGCATATATGCAAATACTATCTGGTAATGTTAAAATACTAGATGTTAGAACAGAAAATGAATATAAAGTGATGAGGATTAGAGGAGCAATAAATATCCCTATAAATTTACTATCTTCAAATGTACAAAACATACTACCAAATAAATCAGACTGTATATTAGTGTATTGTGCATGTGGACCAAGGGCTGCACAGGCAGTTCAGATACTTAAAAATATGGGGTATATGAATATTTGTATATGGGAAGGCGCAGGAATAAACAATTTTAAATATAAAGATGTAATAGAAAAATATAATGATAATAGTGAAATGGTAAAAATAAATGATGGTAATAATTTCTAAAAACTCCTTTAAATGTTGAAAAATAGGACTTAATTCAAGTCGTGTAATATTTTTGTAACAAAAAACAACAAAAAATGATACAAAAATGTTATTCATTTGTAGTTGTAATTGTTTCAGAAGATAGTATAATAGATATATAATAAAGTATGTAATTTACAAATGAGGTGTTTATATGTTTAAAGAGTTTTTTAAAAATGAATGGAATTTATTCTTACAAGATATGGAGGCAATAGGAAATGCATTTCTTAGTTTCTTCTCAAGAAAAGAAGAACCATTAATGATAGCAGCTGCACCAGAAATGGCAGAAGAGCCTGTTGTACAAGAATATGTTCCAGATGAAGTTGACTACAAGGTAGAGACATATTTTGGAGAAAATATAGTTGAATTAAAAGAAAGTTTCTGCGGAGACAAAACTCAACATGAAGTTTTAAGAGAATATGCACAATTCTTTAAACCTTATGGTGAAAATGCAGAAATGTGTCAAACAGCTTTCAAAAAATATTATGATAGACATGCTTTAAAAATGGCAGTTAATGATTTCCCGGTTGAACAAGCAAGAATAATTCAAAACAATGTTGACCTATTTATTGAAGGACAAGAAGTGTTTGGAGAAAACGGACAATTTATTGATTCAAGAGTTGATTCAATATTTGAAAAAGCTGGAATGGACAGAGTTTCTAAAATGGTTAGTATTTTAGGAGAAGTAGATGAAAATGGAGTAAACTATCAAGGTGAAAGAACATTTGCAGAAGCGATTTGTCATATGGTTGATAACGGAATCAAAGTTCAAAAAGATGGAGATTTAGTAAATCCAGTAAGAAAAGCATTAGAAGAAAAATTAAACAATGTGCATGCTTCATTAAGAAGTCATGAAGATTGGAATGATGATTATCAAGCATTGCTTTCACAAGAAAGAAAATATTTATATGCTTTAAATAGAATAGAGCAATATGAAACAGAAGAAAGAATAGCTGAATTCGAAAGCAAATTAAACGAACTAGATGTTGTAGTTTAATAGGCGATATATAAGAGGTTTGGAATAGCGGTATATATAACTGCTGTTCTTTTTTTGCGCGAAAAATGTGAGGAGAGGTATACATAACTTTACAAATATGCTTTGATGTGATATAATATATGATGTAATTAAACAAAAAACTTAATAAATAATTTTAAGGAGGAATAAATTTTATGTTATTATTTTTAATTGGTTTAGCTATTGCTGTAATGGGTGCAATACTTGTACTAAATACTCTTAATTCTATTTTTCTTATAGTTTTTTTAATCGGTTTGCTTATTTCTACTATAAGTGCATTTCAGCCGCTAAGTGGGTGGGGCGAACCTAAAACTATGGAAGAATATGAACTTTTGCCACTAATTCCTGGTACAGATACATTTGTAATTCAAGACAGAAGAGGAAATGTAATGTATAAGTATTTAGAAAAGGAAGTAAAGTTGGAATTAATAAAGTCACAAAATTATTATTGTAGTATAATTGAAGAAATTGAAAGTGGTAAAAAGCCTGTGTTAAAAAAATCAAAAGTGAATCCGAAGAGAAGTTTGTGGGCATTTCCTATACTTTCATTAAAATATGTTGATGTGTTATGTGTTCCAAAAACTGGTGTGGTAAAATAAATCATAGGAAAAGGAGATATAAAACATGTTATTAATGGTATGTGGCGTATTAATAGCTATAATTGGTGGTAGTACACGGAAGGAATGGGGTTTTCTGCTAGGACTTTTAATAGGAGCGTTTGTTTTTTGCATAGGATTTCTTGTTCCTATACATGGGTATGAAGAACCTCTTTTTCAGAGTGACTACCAACTTAGTTCAATACATCCTGATATAACTATGTATGCAGTTGTAGATAGCGATGGTTCTGTAACTTGTAAACATCAAAAAGAAGATGACAGTTACAAGGCAGCAATGTACACATATGAAACAAATGTAGAATTTGAATATGTGGATGAAGGAACAAAGCCTGTTTTGGTAAAATACTTGATGGAACCAAAGAAATCTATACTTTCAATGGCAGTAGGCAGTACAAAACCAAAATATGTAATATATTGCCCGAAAAACTATATTGAAATATGGCAGAATAAACACATCGAATGATGTGTTTTTTTCTGCTTAAAAAATGTTAACAAAAATGCTTAATTTCCTTTACAAATATAAAGTTTTGGTATATTATTTATATGTAGAATTTTATCGTAAAAAATAAGGGAAGGTATTTATATGAAAATTAAATTAAATGTTCAAAAAGATGGTGAAAACTTAATTAAGGATAGATTACTAAAAGAGAGTGAATCTAAACCTAAAAAAGTATATTTCTTTATGGGGAATATAAAAGAAAGTGGATTTGATATATTAGAAGAATGCCTAATAGATTTAAAAGCAAAGAAACTTATTGTTATAGGAATAGACAAAAAGAATACTACTAAAAAAATGTTAGATACATTATATAATTATACAAAGAGTGTATATGTTTTTAATAATAATGAATTAGTTGAATTTGATAGTAATATATGGGTATTTGAATATGAAAATAAAGCAAATATATATATTATGAATTCAAATGTATCAGAGGGGTCATTTATAGATGATATAGCAACATATACTACTGCCGAGTATGATTTAGAAAATAAAGAAGATACAGACTCATATAAAGAGTATATAAATAATCTAGTATCTATTTCTAAATTAGATAGTGCTAAAAAGTTGGAAAAAGAATATATAAAAGAATTATTTGATTCAAAACAAATATTTACAACTAAACAATACACACATAGTATTATGACAATAGCAGAACTGTTAGGTGAAAAAGAAGAAGCCTCTAAAAAGGAAGAAAAAATATCAGATGATGATATAGTTGTAGATGAAGATATAAAAGATGAAAAAATAAAAATACCAACAGTAGATTTAAGTAGCATGGAAGATTTTAGCATTGATATAGATATTGATATAGATGATTCCATTAGAAGAGAAGAAGCAATAATAGAAGAAATGGAACAAAAACCAAACAAAAAGGAAAAAACAGAGAAAAAGGATGAGCATCTACAAGAAGAAATAAAAAATGAAGTATACGAAGAACTAGATGATATGATGGATGATGACTTTGAACTAGATAGTGATGGCGCAGTTGATATAGAAAGTCTTCTATTTGAAAAAGCAGATATAACTCTTGATAAAAAGAGTATAGATAAAAAAATTACAAAAGCAAAAGAGGAAAAGGAAGAAAAATCAGTAACTAAAAAAGTAGACTTAACAAAAGTTAGTAATTTAATTATGGAACTTCCTAAAAAACCAACAAAAGGAAAAGATGTATCTGTTGTTAAGGTGCCAAATTATATAAAGGATATGATACCAGATTTCTTTGGGGCTATGGTTAAGGCTAAATCTGTGGAAAAAGTGGATGGCGTATACAGAGAAAGCAAAATAAAATTGGAAGTTGTGGATATATTATCCAATGAAAAATTCACAGACAATAATGCGACGCTCGTATCAAAAGCAGGACAAACATATATAGTGTTTGCATCAGAAGGATTTAAAGATATAAGCTATATTGAAGGGGATATAGTTAGAATTATTAAATTATCTGATGATACATATCATATGGAAATAGTGTCACAAAGTGCGCAAGAATATAAAATATGGAAAAAATTATGTACAAAGAACTTCAAAGGGTCAAGTAGAAGTTACGGAGTAATGTAAGTAGAATAGTAGGGGTAAAAATGCAATTAAAAAGAGTTGAAATACAAGGGTTTAAATCGTTCGCGGACAAGACTAATGTTGAGTTCTTGGACGGAGTAACAACAATAGTTGGTCCAAATGGTAGTGGTAAGAGTAATGTATCTGATGCTATCAGATGGGTTTTAGGAGAACAAAGCGCTAAGAGTCTAAGAGGCTCAAAAATGGAAGATGTAATATTTGCAGGAACCCAGGCAAGAAAAATGCTTGGGCTTGCTGAGGTTACGCTTGTTTTAGATAATACAGATAGTACACTTCCTGTTGAATACAATGAAGTATCAGTTACAAGAAGAGTGTATAGAAGTGGTGAAAGTGAGTACTATATAAACAAAAACCAATGTAGATTAAAAGATATTCAAGAATTATTTATGGATACAGGTGTGGGTCGTGATGGATATAGTATTATTGGACAAGGTAAAATAGACGAAATTTTATCTTCAAAATCAGAGGATAGAAGAAGTATATTTGAAGAGGCATCAGGAATTGTAAAATATAGAACAAGAAAAGAAGAGGCTCTAAGAAAATTAGAACATACTAATACAAATCTAACAAGAGTTACTGATGTATTAAATGAGATAGAGTCTTCGCTAGGACCACTTGAAGAAAAATCAAAAGTTGCTAAAAAATATTTGGAATTAAGAGATAGTCTAAAAGCGTTAGAAGTTAGAGCATTCCTTAATACTATTGCATCAGCAGAAGGTGAAATAAATAGTATAAATGAAGCAATAGAAGGCTTAGAGCAAAGTATATTATCAAAGCAAAGAGAAATTGAGCAAGCAGAAAAAGATAAAGATGACAAAAAAATAGAATTAGAAAAAATATTACTAGACATAGAAAAGAGTCAAGAAGAATATTTTACTAAGATAAATGAACTTGAAAAAGTTAAAACAAGAGTTGAGACTTTTGACGAAAGAATGATTTCAAATAAAGAAACAATAGAAAGATTAAATCTTGAAATAGAAGATTCAGTTATATCTATCGAGTCTTTAAAAGATGACATTGAAAAAAGAAATACTAGAAAACAAAATATGTTAGAAAACAAAGTAAGATTTGAGCAAGAATTAGAGGAAAAAGAACTAGAATTAAAAGAAATTACCGATAATATGTCACAAAAGGAATTAGAGATAGAAGAAATTAAAAGATATATCGAGTCATTAAAAGATAAATTAACTGAATATAAAGTGGAAGTAAGTTCATTAGAATCTACTATGGAGGCCAATAAAAAACGAATTGAACTTATATTAAAAGAAAACACATCTGATATATCATCAGCAGATAGCACAAGAATATTAGAGGCAGAAGAAAAAGAAAGATTCTCTAAAATAAAAAAACAAAAAGTAGAACTTGAAACAGCAATATCAAATTTAGAAGAGGCTAAGGCAAGGATTGAAATTAATATAACCGGATTTAATGAAAAAGATGCCGAATTTAAACAAAAAATATTAGAGATAAAATCTAAAATAAATTATCTAATAAATTTAGAAAACGAAAATGAAGGATATATTAAAAGTGTTAAAGGTATAATTGAAAAAGCAAAAAATGAAGGAACATATGGGAAAAGTGTATATGGAACACTTGCATCTTTAATTACAACTGATGAAAAATATGAAAAAGCAATAGAAATAGCACTTGGAGGATATGTTCAAAATATAGTTGTTGAAACAGATAAGGATGCAAAAGAAGCAATAGCATACTTAAAACAAAATTCACTTGGAAGAGCGACATTCCTGCCGATTAAAAGTGTTAAATCTTCAAAGGCAGAAAAGGTAAGTATAAAAGATGTTGGATATATAGGCTTAGCAATAGACTTAGTTAAGTTTGACAACAAATTTTCAAATGTTGTAAACTTGGCATTAAATAAAGCGGTAATAGTAGACAACATTGATAATGGTGTAATAATATCTAAGAAAATATCACAAGGTATGAAAGTAGTTACACTAGATGGCGATGTTGTAATGTCAACAGGTAGTATGACAGGTGGAGCAACATCTGGTAAAAAGACTTCACTTCTTGGAAGAAACTCTAAAATAGATAATGCAAAAGAAACATTAAAACAAGTAGAAAATGAGTATAATAAATTTAATGAAAGTATAAAAAATGATAGAGATTCTTATCAAAGTATAATAGATGAAATAACATCTAAAAATGCTGAACTTCAAGAAGTAAACATTACATACAGTGTTACTGAAGAAAAATTAAATAACATATTAAAACAGGCTGAGAGAATAGCCAATATGCGTAAGAATAAAGAAGAAGAAAAGAATTCTTTGTTTAAACAAAATGAAGAAATAATTGCTAAAAAATTGAGTATAGCAGAAGCATCTGCAATGATTCAAAACGATATTGAAATAAAAGAAAATGAAGTTCAAGAATATGCTAGATTTAATAAAGAAAAAGAAGATAAAGTTAATTTCTTAAATGAAGATATAGTAAATTTAAAAATATCTTTATCATCATTTGATGAGTCAAATGTTGCAATTGATGAAATGGTAGATAAGATTAAAGAGGATATATCTAATTTAGAAGTATCTATTGAAAAGAAAAAACAAAATATCGCAGAATGTGAAAATGAGATAGCAAGAGCAGATGAAGATAACAAAATAGATATTTTAAATATAGACAAAATGTCAGATGAAATCTCAGTTATAAAAGAGCATAACGAAAAATTAAAACAATCTAAAACAGATAATATGGATGCACAAGAAAAACTTGAACAAGAATATATAAATAGACTTCAAGAACTTGATAAAGTAAAAGAACAAAAATCGAAAGTAGAAGGAAAAAGAGTAAAATTTGATGTAGAAATAGATGCTCTTAAAAACAAAATGTGGGATGATTATGAACTTACTATATCTAGTGCAAAAGAGTTTGAAAAAACTAGCACAATAGATAAAGAATTATCTAAGACTAAGATCGAAAATATGATAAACAAAACAAAATCAGAGATTAAATCTTTGGGTGAAGTTAGTGTAAGTAGTATTGAAGAATTTAAAGAACAAAGTGAAAGAGCAACCTTTATTTCTTCACAAAAAAATGATTTAGAAGAAACTAAACAAAAACTTGAAAACCTTATAGACAACACAACAGCTATAATGAAGACACAATTTGCTAAACAATTTAAAATTATTAGAGAAAACTTCTCAAAGGTATTTGTGGAATTGTTTGATGGCGGTAAGGCTGATTTAAGATTAAGTGATGAAAGTAACATATTAGAAAGTGGAATTGAGATAGAAGTACAACCACCAGGAAAGAAACTTCAAAACATGATGCTTTTATCAGGTGGAGAAAGAGCCTTAACAGCAATAGCGTTACTTTTCTCAATACTTAAAATACAGACACCACCGTTTTGTATACTAGATGAAATTGAGGCAGCGCTTGATGATATAAATGTATCAAGATTTGCTAAATATATTAAAAAGTATTCAAAACAAACTCAGTTCATTGTAATAACACACAGAAAAGGTACTATGGAAGTTGCATCATCTGTATACGGTGTTACAATGCAAGAATATGGTGTATCAAAACTTGTATCTATGAAGTTAAAATAGATTAAATATATAGAGTATTAGAATAATATTGTTCTAGTGCTCTTTTTTGCTAAAACGGTGTAATATTGGTGAGAATATTGATATTAGTTGACAAAACAAATGTAACAATGTATAATTATGTAGAAAATATATTGTAAAATCAAATAATTAATATTATATGGAGGTAGTAAGTATGTGTGATGTAAATGAAAGATGGATAGAAAGGCAGCAGGCAGATGAAAGCCTCGAAAAAGTCATAGATAGAGTTAAAAACTTTGAACCGGCTGAATATATGAAGTGGCTTCAAAAATTCACAGAAGAGTGGCCGTCTTTTGAAAAAGATGACTGGGATGATGATAAGTCTGATATTTCTTATGAAGATTATATGAATGTTCAAATGTTAGATCTTTTCTTCAAGTATATAGAAAAATATGCAAACAAAAATTATATTCCTTCTGATAGTAACATTTTAAGTGAATTTGCCTATTGTATTGTATATAATGGTGAATATTATAGAATAACTTGTGAAACAAGAGACCTATATTTTTCATATAGTATTGCGAAATATATTAATAATGAAAATGTTATACCATTTGAAGATATAATAAATCCTAGTAAATCTACAATAGAAAGAACAAAAAATATGAAGGATGGGATTTCTGAGATGGAAGAATTATTTACTAAACTTATTGAAAATGGTATGCCAATTAAAATAATTGAAGAAGAAACTCGAAAAATATTAAGTAACATACAGTTTAAAAATATCTAATACTATACGGAGGTAATTAATATGTCTAACAAGAATGAAAAAATGTCAAATGAATTTGGTGGTTACATTCAGGAGTATATCCGTAAAAAAGACAGAATGAAGGAACTTGTAATAAGTGAAGAATACATTAAATGGTTAGAAGAATTTACTAAAAAGCATCCAACATTTAATGATAATGAGTGGCTATATTTCCCAGAAAAAATATCAAAAGAAGACAATGAAATGGTACAGATTTTAAGTGAGTTTTTTAGTTACATTGAAAACTTTGCGGATAATCACTATATTTATCCTAGTGGACAGGTAAGGGAAGAATATTATTCTATTGAATATAACGATAAGGTATATGAAATTGGTGTAGTAGTAGGTCAAGGTGCAATATGCTTTTGTAATACTAAGGATGTAGATGAAGATGCGAGGATTATTCCTTATAGCGAAATATTGAATCCAACATATACAAAGACCTTGAAAGAAAATGTTGAACATAACTTGGATGAGCTTGAAAATTTTCTAAAAACTCTAAACACAAGAAAAGTTCCTTTGGGAGCGATTGAACAAAAAATAAGAGTAGTTTTAAGTGAATTGAAAAAGGAAAAAAGCCAAAAATAATTTTTTTGAAGATGGTATATGTAATATATGCCATCTTTTGTTTTTATAAATTGACATATTATGATATAATTTAGGTGTAATAAAGTGTAATCCATTATTTAATAAAAAAGGAGGAATTTGTGTGTATAGGAGTTTAACAAAAATTGCAATTACTGGTGGTCCATGTGGCGGAAAAACAAGCGGACTTGCAAAAATAAGTTCTGGACTTTCGGATAAGGGGTATGAAGTTATTGTAGTACCAGAAGCAGCAACATTGTTAAAAAATGCTGGAATAAAAATTGGTGAAGGATATTTATCTGGTAAAGAATTTGAGTTCATTCTATTTAAACAACAAGCATTCTTAGAGGATTTATTTAATCAATATGCTGAACATTTAAATCAAAAAGATGTAATTATTGTATGTGATAGAGGTATAGTTGATGGTAAGGCATATCTTTCGAGTGAGGCGGAATATGAGTCTATTTTAAAAGAGCTAGAATTAAATCCTATTGAAGTAAGAGATTCATATGATGCTGTATTTCATTTAAAAACGGTAGCAGACGGAAAAGAAGAATATTATACTTGCGAGAATAACGAAGCAAGAGGTGAAAAAACTCCAGAAGAAGCAAGAGAAGCAGATAGAAAGACCTTAAAAGCATGGATAGGACATCCACATTTTAGAGTTATAGATAATAGTACAGATTTTGAAGGAAAAATGTCTAGATTAATGTCAGAAATATATTCATTTTTGGGACTGCCTATACCTATCGAAATGGAGCGCAAGTATTTAATAAAAATGCCAAATATAAATGATATATTAAGTAAGTATAATGCTGTAAAATCTGATATAGTTCAAGTGTATTTGATATCTCAAAATGATAATGAAGAAGTAAGAATAAGACAAAGAGGAGAAAATGGCTCATACACATATTATCTAACCAAAAAGGTAAAAAGAGATGATATGTCAAGATATGAAATAGAAGAAAAAATATCGAAAGAAAAATATTTAGAATTACTCATGCAGGCAGATACAAATATGGGAATTATACGAAAGACAAGATATTGTTTTGTATATAACAATCAGTATTTTGAAATGGATATGTATCCGTTTTGCTCAGATAAAGCAATTTTAGAGATTGAACTTACCGATAAAAATGATAATATTGATATTCCAAGTGGTATTTGTGTGATTAGAGAAGTAACAGAGGACGAAGAATATAAAAATGTAAATATTGCTAAGAATAAGAATATATTTAAAAATTAAAATAAGGGAGAATTTCTCCTTTATTTTTTTCTAAAATTTGATAAATTACTATACAAAAATATTATTATATGATACACTTTTATATATAACAATAAAGAGGTGTAAAATATGAAAAACAAAGGAATATCGCTAATAGTTTTAGTTATAACTATAATAGTTATGATAATGCTTGCTACGGCAATAATTCTCGCTTTAAATAATAGTGGTATAATTGGTAAGTCAAATGAGGCTGAATTTAAAAACAATTTGGCTGTATTAAAAGAAAAATTGATGCTAGCTAAAAGTAATGAGTTGCTAGGAGAAGATTATGATTTTGATTCGTTAATCCCAGATAATATGAAAAAATATTTCGGTATATCAGAGGATAAGGAATTAATATATACTGGTGATCCTGATTTGAAACAAGCAAGGTGGGCTGCTGAGGAAGGAATAAAAGTTATAGTTGCAGAAGAAGAGCCAGAGGTAGAAACAGAGGAAGTAAAGTTTAAAAAAGATATAGCAGCATTACAAGATTCGTTAAATACAGCAAAAAACAATCAATCGCAAGATTCAAATGAAGACTTTAATTCTCTAATACCAGATGATAAGAAAGAGTATTTTAGCATATCAAAAGATGATGAAATAATATATATAGGAAATCCTGAATTAGAACAAGCAAAGTGGGCTAGCGAAGAAGGTATACAAGTAGTAGATGGCGTATTATATAAACTAAGTGAAAGTGTGAGTCAACTTATGGATTTAGCAAGGGCATATGTAAAGGCAGGAAAGAGCACTGTAAAACCTAATGAGTTAGCTTTGCAATATATAAGAAAAGACAGATATAAATCATCTAGTTGGAAAGTACTTGCGGGTAGTATTGATACAAATTTTGTAACATATGTTGATAGCAACAAAGATTCAGATATGAAGTTTATTGATATTGAAGATCCAGTAACGGGAGAAGAAATTGATTTTGTACATATGATGGCATCGCTAAATGCATATGAATATAGAGACGAAAGTATGTTAGCTACAGAGTATGCTTGTTGGGCTGGTGATTTATGTACATTAGGTAAACAAGTTGATGAGTTTGTTGATGCAAATTATACTCCTGATACTTTGGATGATGACGCAATATTAGCACATGCAAAATCATTATTAGGAAAAAATAATGTAAATTCATCTTTTTCACTATCAGATATGTTAGCAGATGTTGACGCTGTTAATTTAAGTAACTTAACAGTAGGAACAGATGATTTAGACGACGCATTTTACGACTATTATATTGGAGATAAGAAGAATATATTAGAAAGAAGATATGAGCATTTTAATAATTATTTACTAAATACTGTATATAATCATGATCAAGTTTATAAGAGTCCATCAGGAAAAGAAAAACTATTTTATATTTCCATGAGCGTTGTGGGTAGATATTCTAGTCTGGGATTTTCGTATGCATGTGGTGTACTTGGTAGTACGGCGATATATGATAATATCGATCCTATATCGTGGCATATGGTATCTGTTGCTTTTGAAGAATTTATTAATAGTAATTTATAGGGTGTTGGAATGGAAAAAGAACTTGATATAAGAGAATATAATATTAAAACATTAGCATATATAGGAGATTCGGTATATGAATTATATGTTAGAGAACATTTAGTTAAAAATTCAAGAGAAGTAGCAAGTAAACTTCATGTTAAAACTATAAAGTTTGTTAGTGCAAAAGCTCAGGAATATATAATAAATAATATATATGAAATGTTAACAGAAGAAGAAAAAGATATATATAAAAGAGGAAGAAATGCAAGCACTAATACTGTTCCTAAAAATACAGATGTTGTTACATATAAAAAGGCAACAGGATTTGAAGCGGTAATAGGATATTTGTACTTGACTAAGCAAAAAAGAAGAATGGACGATATTATTAGAAATAGTATAAGGATAATTAGTGAGAGGGTATGATAATATGAGATTTAATACTAATGAAAATTTTAATTGGGGATTAAATAGTGAAATGAATGAACTTTTAAATGGTATTGATATTTCTTCTGAAAAAAGAGTTATAATGACAGCAGGGGATAAGCAATTTATATATGATGATGGACAAATATATAGCACGAGCACCACAAAGTTTACCAAAGGAAAACAGTTAACAAGAGAAGAATTTAGACTTCAAGCACAGGAAATAAGAATAAATAATTATATGACGAATAAAAGAAACGATATTATAATAGAGTAAAGGGATAAACACCCTTTACTTTTTTCACCAAAATGTTAACTAATCATATAATATATTGTACTTATATGAAAGGAGATATATTATATGGAAAATAATGAAAGAGTTTGGGGCACTCCGGGTGCAGGATGGGGAGGAATGTATTCATCAGCGCCTAATGGATTAGGGTATGGATTTACATATCCAGGATTAATGCCATTTTGGGGATTTGGATTAGAACCAAATCTTTGGTCAGATGCAAATGTTCAAAATGAATACGAAAATCCTGTTATGAGAAATCATATGAATATGCATATGAATAATATGGATTATATGAATACTCATATGAAACCAATAGAAATGATGTACCCTAAATGTCATAAAATGATGCATGAAGTGGTAATTAAAGAGTGCAATATGTTTATGAAGAACAACAAAGGAATAATGCCTAATAAAATTTGCAAAGAGGAGTTTTGTAAAATGGTTGAAAACGCTACAATGCATATAATGAACAACGAGGAAATGTTTATAGATAAACTAAAAGCACATACAATGTGTAACAGAGATTTGGATGAAGAAGAAATTGAAACAAGAGGCAACCTTGGTAGATATGGAAATCTTCTTGTAGGTGGTATGTTAAGTATTTTAATGATACAAGAATTGAGAAGAAGAGGTTGCATTTATTGCTATTAATAAATATGAATTAGTGAGTTTTTCTTGCTAATTCATTTTATTTGTGTTTTTAGGATTTAATATATCACTAAACCTTGATTTTTAAGCATTATTGTAATAAAATGTAGTAAATTAGAATGTAAAAAAATATTTAATTTATAAAAAATGACAAAATATATTTTAAAAATATAGTAGTATATATGTAGAAAAAACGAAATACTAAGAGGTGTAATAATGATTTTTGAACAAGAGCAAACGAATACAATAAATGTTAAATATAGTAAATTAGATAATATAATAACTTTTTTTAAGAATATAATAAGTTATAAAGTGTTTATCTTTACACTTATATTGCTTATATCAATTAGAGTAGAAATTTTTGGATACTTAATAGTACCATATATAATGTTAGGAGTTGCAACGGTATTTAAGGTACCGCTTCTTTTACCTACGGTTATATCAATATTAACATTAAGTATAACCAAGACAGAATCAACCGTTTTAATGCACTATTTAATTACTAATTTAGTGTATTTAATAGTAGCAGTTGTAGTAAATATTCAAGAGGTTAGTAGGAAGGTTGCAATTGGTATTAAACTAGGAATATCTATGACCATAGTTTCTATAATAATGTTTGTATTTAAGGGGTTTAACTTTGGATTTTTAATAGATAATATAGCATTGATATTTTTAGTACAAGCAATATATTATATTTATGTATATGGATTTTATTTTTTATCAAACATAGATAGAACTATGATATATTCAGTTGAAGAAATAGTTTCTATGGCTACTATGGTAATGATATCCTTAATTAAAATTGCGGAAATGTCAGATGTTGGTCTATATATATGGACAACTATATCAATGACTTTTGCAATATTAATTGGTTATACAGGTGGGTTAGCATCTGGAATGTCTGTTGGAATTGTACTGGGATTTTTAGGTGCAATTATAACAGGAGAGTTTTGGTATCTTCCCATAATTGCGGTAACGGGTTTAATATCTAGTGCTTTAAATAGAGTAAATAAAGGTTTTGCCACTATTGGAGTAATTTTAGGAACAATAATAGTAAATTATATATATGAAAGAAATATTTCTGTAACTCCTTTTATGATAGAAACAATAATAGCATCTTGTATAATATTTTTACTACCAAAAAAGGTAACAATAATATTTGAAGATATATTTAATAAAAATAGCACATTAAAAAGAGCATATGATAAAGAATTAGGTGCGGGAGTAGATATAAAGAATAAGTTGAGTGCTATGTCAGAAGTGTTTGATAATTTGTCAAGTATAGCATTAACATCTAACAAAGAGTATTATGAGGAAACGCAAAAAGTAATAGAAAAATATCTTGTTGATTATAAAGAAGAAAAATGTTTAGGATGCAACAAAAGATATTATTGCTTAAAAGAAAATTTAAATTTAGTATCATCATATATAGCAAGAAAGTTAGAAGATAATGATGAAATAAAAGAGAATATGCTTCCAGTTGATTGCGATGAAGCAACAATTATGATTAAAGAAATAAAAGACATATACAACAACATGAAACTTATGAGAATAATAAAACAAAAGGAAGAAGAAAGTAATATAAAACTCGCAATGGAGTATAAAGAAATAGCAAAATTAATTAAAAATATGTCAAGGGAAGTCACTAAGGTTGATAAAGATATTCCTTATTCACAAAAATGCATTAGACAAGAGTTGAAACTTTTAGGTTATCAAATATATGAAGATAATTTTGTAAACGACAATAACAATATTGTATATGAGTTTATTACTGATATTTTAAATGATATAGATACAGCAAAAAATGAAATACAAATGGTAGTTGGAGAAGTCTTAGGACAAAAGATGAACATTAAACTTATATTAAATAGTAGTAAAAATGAAAAATCTAGGATTAAACTTGTATCCGAAGGCAAGTATTCTATTAATAGTGAAATATATCAAAAATCCAAAAAAGAAGATGATATATGCGGAGATACATATTATGTTGCGGATATAAAAAATGGTAAGTTGGTAGCAATAAGTGATGGAATGGGTGCCAGCAAAGAAGCAAGTGAGGCAAGTAACATAGTAATCTCTACTCTCGAAAAAATGTTAATAAGTGGTTTTAATAATAACACTATAAGTAAAATAATAAATAATGTACTTAAACTAAAAACTGATTCCAATGTTAGTGCAACACTTGATATGACTATTGTAGATACAGTAAAAGAACAAATACAAATTATAAAATTAGGAGCAGCACCAACATATATTGTATCTACATCAGGAGTTGAGGTAATAGAGCAAGATAATCTTCCGCTAGGTCTTACAGAAAATGTAAAACCAAAAGAGTATACAATAGATTTCAACAGTCCTAGAATAATAATAAACATTTCTGATGGTGCATATAGTGAAGATTTAAAAGAATATCTTGATTATATTTCAAAGAAGAATTTTGATCTAATCAAAGAACAAGAAATTATAGATGGAATATTAGAAAGAATAAAAGAAAAAAATGATGATATTACAATTATAGTTACAAAAGTGGAATAATAAAATAGTAGACTAATCAAAATATTAGGATTAGTCTACTATTTATATAAAAAAACTTGGATAAATCCAAGTTGTTAAACTGGTGAACTAGGAGCGATTCGAACGCCCGACCCATGCCTTAGAAGGGCATTGCTCTATCCAGCTGAGCTACTAGTCCATCAAGTACTCATATATGATAACATAATATTATACTGTTTGTCAACATTTTTTGAAAAAAATATGTAAATGATAAGAAAATTGATATAATAATATATATGAATATTAATACTTGATAAGAAAAAATATATATGTTAAACTATAATTGATAAACTGAATTTAACAAATATAGGAGGAAATATGGAAAACGCGCAAAAAGCAATAATGATAGGAGTAGGCTTGTTTATTATGATTATAATATTATCAGGCATAATATTGCTGGCAAACACAGGAGCGGATTTTGCAGGTAGTGCAAGTGATAAAATGGATTCCATTTCAGCTAGTTTGGAAACTCAAATAATAGAACAATATGATAAAAAAATCATGTCTGGTGCTCAGGTAAGAAATGCATTTATGGAATATGCAAGTGACTCAAAATTAAGTTTAATACTTGTTTCAAAAGTAGGTGGAGCAGCAGAAAATACTGATAATATAATAACATACGAAGGGTTAGAAGCAGACGGAACAATTAAAAAAGTATATAATAAGCAGATTGTATTGGGAACTGGTTCAAGAGCAATAATATCAATAACAGGAAAAGTTGGAGAAGATATCAAAGTGACTAATATATCATCTTCAAAGGAAAAGGAAAATATATTAGATTTTGGTAGTCAAAATTCAGAAGGGAAGAGGGCATATAGAAAATCTTCACTATCTGAATGGACAGATAAATTAAAAGAAGAATTGTATATTGATACAAAAGAAAGTTATATGTCATCGGTAATTAGGGATAGTGATGATGTTGCAGTAGGAATAGTATTTGAAAAAATTGAAGATGCTGATGTTCTAATATCAATAGAGACTAAACCATATACACTATATGGAACTGTTCCAATACCTAATGGCTTTTATAGAGTTGAGGGTGAAATAAATGATGACCTTGTTATACAAGATAGTAGTGGAAATCAATTCGTATGGGTGCCGGTAAATAATATAAGTGATTTTAAGCAAATATCATATATAGAGCATGATGATGATACTTTGGATACTGCATATCCAGGTGCTACAATTTTAAGATATAAAGATCCAGTAAACAGTGCATTAAAGACGAGTGTAGAGACATATAAAGGATTTTATATAGCAAGATATGAAGCAGGAAATGAAAGTGGAAATGTTGTATCTAAAAAAGATGTAAAGCCATATAATAATGTTACATATAATCAAGCATTATATCTTGCAAACTCAATGTATAGTGGAAATGAATATGTAAATAGCCATTTAATTTATGGGATAGAATGGGATGCTGCCTTAAAATTCATAGGTGGAAATTATGGCGATGAAACAACAGGTGTATATAAAGGTCACTATACAAATTTAGCAATTCTAAAGGCAGGTCCTGAATTAACAGGCCAATATAGATTTAAAAATATATATGATATGGCTGGAAACATTGAAGAAATTACACAAGAACAATATTTGCCAAACTCTAATCAAGTGGTTATTAGAGGAGGAAGTTATGTGGATAAATATGATTGGGGCTATATTCCAGCAGGACATAGACATCCATATGATAAAGGAGGAGCATATTTAGATTATGGATTTAGAGTAGCGTTATATATAAAATAAAAAACAAAAAAAACGATGTGCTTAAAGCACACCGTTTCTTTTTAAGTTTTCAACTGCAATTAATGTTTCCTCAGATGGAATATAAATGTTTATACTGTATTTATATGGCTCATTATCAATTTTACCCTCGGAAGAAATATTAATTCCTCTTTTCTTAGATACCCATATAAGTTTATGGTCTAAGTGGAACGAGCCGGGAATAAATTCAGTTAAATCTGAATTGTTTTTCCATTTGTTTGCTTCAACTGGTTCATCATAATCGCGTTTAAAATATTCATCATATCTAGCTGGTACAGCAGGATACTTAAAATATGATTCGCCAGTTTCGGTATCTAATGTTGACTGTTTATTTATAATTATAGATAAGACAGTATTTTCATAAATGGTTTCGGAATTTCTGTATCTCTTTTCATTTATGAAAGCGCGTGATACTTCATCGGGATTGTGAAAAATATTTACCTCAAATGTCTTTTCCCAGTCAACTGGGAGTACTTCCATAAGCTGATCAAATCTTCCTTTTGAACGAATCGTTGTTAAAAGATTAATTTCAGCCTGTGACAGTTTCTTTGGCATTTCTGTTAATTCTTTCTGCTTGTTTGTGAATGTTGAAAATAGCATTAATATATCCTCCTTTAAAAATAATTATACTTTTAAATGCTAAAATGAATAGCCTATATATAATATCATAGCTTTACATAAAAGTAAATAGGTATAAAATATTTTTATTCAAATCAAAATAAATTTTGTTTTTAAATAAATATTAATTGAAATGTTCGTTCTTGTATTATTAATATAAATGGTATAATATATATGTAGAAAAGGAGCAAGAGTATGATTGATGTAATAGTTATTGGAAAAGGTCCAGCAGGAATATCTGCTGCAATATATACTGCAAGAGGAAATTTAAATACATTAGTAATAGGTAAAGATGGTGGAGCATTAGAAAAGGCGGATAAAATAGAAAATTATTATGGATTTGAAAGTGCAATAAGTGGAAAAGATTTATTGCATTCTGGAATAAATCAAGCAAAAAAATTAGGTGTAGACGTTAAGGATGAAGAAGTTTTGTCAATAGAATATGAACAAGAGCTGTTTAAAGTTGTTACAAACAAATCAGAATATTTAACCAGGTCTGTTGTAATTGCAACAGGGGTTAATAGACCTAAACTTAAAATAGAAGGACTAGATCAATTTGAAGGAAAGGGTATTAGCTATTGTGCAATTTGTGATGCATTTTTCTTTAAAGGAAAAGATGTTGCAGTTTTAGGAAATGGAGATTATGCGATTCATGAAGTAAATGAGTTACTACCTATTGTAAATAGTGTAAGTGTATTAACTAACGGAAAAGAAAAAATACAGCTAAGAGATGAAAGGGTAAAAGTATATGATAAACGCATAAAGAGATTAAGAGGAGAAAATGTTGTTGAAGATGTAGAGTTTGAAGATCAAACAAATCTTAAAGTATCTGCTGTATTTATAGCGGATGGAGCAGCTTCTAGTGTGGATTTTGCAAGAAGAATTGGAGCAAATGTTGAGGATAACAAAATAGTTGTTGATAATAACTTTATGACGAATGTACCAGGCCTTTTTGCAGCGGGAGATTGTATAGGAGGACTTTTACAAGTATCAAAGGCGGTATCAGATGGCGCTCAGGCGGGAATATCAGCTATAAATTATATAAGGAGTAAGAAATAGTATGGATTATATAATGACATTCTTAGAAGGAATAATTACTTTTATATCACCATGTGTTCTGCCTATGATTCCAATATATATATCATATTTTATGGGGCAAAATAACGAAGATGAAAAAACAAATAAAAATGCTATAATCAACTCAATAGGATTTGTATTAGGTTTTACTTGTGTTTTTGTAATTTTAGGTATAATTTCTGCGAGTTTTGGGAATATAATAAGAGAGTATATTAAATATATAAATATAGTTCTAGGACTAGCCGTGATAATAGTTGGATTGAATTTTCTTGGAACAATATCAATTCCTTTTCTTAATAATTCAAAAGGAATTAATATAAAGATTAAAAAATTCAATTTTTTAACATCATATGTATTTGGTATGATATTTGGAGTGTCGTGGTCACCTTGTGTTGGCGCATTTTTAGGAACAGCACTTAGTTTGGTTGTATTAAAAGGTAATATTTTAAAAGGAATGTTGCTTATGGCGATATACTGTGTAGGATTGGGAGTTCCATTTGTGATATCCACTTTGTTATTAGATAAATTAAAAACTACATTTGGATATATTAAGTCCCATTATAATATAATAAATAAAATATGTGGAATATTTTTATGTGTAATAGGAATATTAATGGTAACAGGGTTACTAAATAAATATTTTGAATTAGTAGGATAGTGATACTTATGAAAGAAAAAATAAAATTTACAATATATATTACAATATTTACTGTTTTTATGATTGGTGCAATGATAGGATATAAAGCACTACTTAGTAATCAAAAAAACTTCGATAAAAATAATAGTAAAAACAAGCAAAAAGAGAAATTGCCAGGATTTGAAATATATGTAAATGAAAGTGAAAAAATAAATATAAAGTCATTAATAGGAAAGCCTATGATAATAAATATGTGGACATCATGGTGTGGATATTGTGCATACGAAATGGAATATTTTAATGAACAATATTTAGAGGAAAAAGATAATATAAATTTTATTATGATAAATGTAACAGGAGATAGAGATACAATAGAAAATGCAAATAAATATATAAATAATTATGGATATTCATTTAAGCCATATTATGATTTAGAATTAGATGCGTTAAAAACGCTTGGCGTATACAGTTATCCTACTACTATATTTGTAGATGAGGATGGATATATAGATAGTGTTAAGATTGGAATGGTTACAAAAGAAGAATTAAAAAATAAAATTAAAGAGTTAAAATAAAAGGGGAGTGTTATAATGATAGAAGTTACAAAAAATGATTTTGAAATGGAAGTGTTAAATTCAGATAAAAAGGTATTAGTAGATTTTTGGGCTCCATGGTGTAATCCTTGTAAAATGATGTTACCAGTTCTTGAACAGTTAAGTAAAGAGGTTGGGGATGAAATAAAGATAGCAAAAATTAATATTGATAATGACCCAGAACTAGCATCAAATTTTGGTGTAATGAGTATACCTACATTTATGGTATTTGAAAAAGGACAAATGATTAAATCTACTGTTGGAATGCAAAGCTTGGATAAATTAAAAGAAATGCTAGGAGTATAGAGAAGTATATAGTAAAAAATATTACCCATCTAAATGATAGGTAATATTTTTTGTATATCATGTTTATTATTTTTCGCTTACAATTTCTTTTGCAGCGCCAAGAGCACCTAATGCTTTTGTTGCATCAAATGGAATAAATACTTTGTTTGCAGGACCTTCTGCAACTTTTTCTAGCGATTCAAGAGTCTTAATAGCAACTAAATTATCACTAGGATTAGCATCCATTATAGCACCGTAAACAGCAGTTATTTCTTGTGCTTTTGCTTCTGCAATTTTCTTGATAGCTTCTGATGTACCTTCTGCTTCAAGAATTTTAGCTTCTCTAATACCTTGTGCTCTTCTTATACTAGATTCTCTTTCAGCTTCTGCTTCTAATATAACAGCTTGTTTTTTACCTTCTGCATGAGTTATATCTGATTGTCTTTTACCTTCTGCTTCAAGAATTGCAGCTCTCTTTGTTCTTTCTGCATTCATTTGTTTTTCCATTGCGTCACGGATAACAGCAGGTGGCTTAATATCATTAATTTCAACTCTTTCTACTTTACAACCCCATTTATCAGTTGCTAAATCCAATACATCACGAAGTTGTGCATTTATTGAATCTCTTGAACTAAATGTGTTATCCAAATCCATTTTACCTACAATATCACGAATAGTTGTTATTGCAAGGTATGCGATACCTTTTTGCAAGTTCTCTATTTCGTATACTGCCTTTGCAGGATCAGTTATTTGATAGAAAACAACAGTATCAATTGTTATAGTAACATTATCTTTTGTGATAACCCCTTGTGGTGGAACATCCATAGTTTGTTGTTTAAGACTAACAACAGCTCTAACTCTATCAACAAAAGGAAATATTAAATTAAGACCTGCTTGTGCTTCTTTATAGAATTTACCAAGTCTCTCAATAATATATACTTCTGATTGTCTAACAACTTTAATAGAGAATAAAGCGACAATTAAAGCAAATATAAATATAATAGCTAAAAATCCCATATATAAAAACCTCCTTAAATTTTATTAAACTTTTTTTACAATTAGTTTTACGCCTTCGATTTTAAGTACAATTACAGTTGCACCTTCTTCAATATCTTCATCGTTTGAAGATACAGCAGTCCAAATTTCACCTGCTACTTTTACTTGACCTCTTCCGTGTAAATTGTTTATTTCCTTTATAACAATTGCATTTTTACCAACAACAGATTGTGAGTTCATAGCTACATTGTTAGTTTTGAAAAACTTTGTAACTATTGGTCTAATAAATACAATTAATAGAATTGAAGATATTACAAAAACACTTATTTGTACTTCCATTGTGGCTTTAAATATAGCACATAAGAATGCTAGAAAAGCACCAACAGCAGGGAAGAATAGTAAAAAACTAACCGTAAAAATTTCCATTATAAACATAACGGCACTGGCTATTAACCATATTACCCAAGGTGACATATAAGTACCTCCTCTCATAGCATTATAATTAATGTATATAAATTATATAACAAAAACATAAAAAAAGAAAGTTTTTTTATACAAATAATTAAAATATAAATATTCACAATTTTAAATATTTAATATATAATATATGT
>JAZSNU010000021.1:0-25902 GCA_045536565.1 Clostridia bacterium
TATGTTATTTAGTCAAAGTTATGCTTGTGTTGATTGTAACATATCTATCGAAGAACTTACACCTAGAATGTTTTCGTTTAATACACCATATGGAGCGTGTCCAAGTTGTACAGGTCTTGGTGAACTTCTAAAAATGGATCCTGACAGAGTTATACCTGATAAGACAAAATTACTTTCTGACCCAACGGCTATAAAAGGCTGGGGTGGAAATAACGAAAATTCAGTAACTCTTATGTATTTAAGAGGACTATGTGACCATTATGGTGTGGATATAGATACTAGAATAGATAAACTTCCAAAAGATTTCTATAATATTCTTATGTATGGCTCTGGCGAAGAAAAGATAAGATTTAAACATGAAACTAGAAGTCTTACAAGAGATTTTGAGGCTAGTTTTGAGGGTGTAATAAACATATTAGAAAGACGATTTAAAGAAACAACTTCAAAATGGATGAGAGAATATTATGAAAGTTTAATGACTACAATAGATTGTGATGATTGTCATGGAACAAGACTAAAAAGAGAAAGTTTAGCAGTAAAAGTAGGTAAACTAAATATTCACGATTTAACTTGCCTTTCAATATCTGAAATAAAAGAATATATAAACAATATAAAGTTAAGCGAAAAAGATAAAATTATTTCAGAGCAAATTATAAAAGAGTTAAATTCAAGATTACAGTTTTTAATTGATGTAGGATTAGAATATTTAACACTTGCAAGAACAGCAGGAACATTATCAGGTGGAGAAGCACAAAGAATAAGACTAGCAACTCAAATTGGATCTGGACTTACAGGAGTACTTTACATATTAGATGAGCCAAGTATAGGACTTCATCAAAGAGATAATGAAAAACTTCTTAACTCACTTAAAAAGATGAGAGATTTAGGAAATACATTAATAGTTGTAGAGCACGATGAAGATACAATGAGAGAAGCAGACTATATTGTGGATATTGGGCCAAAAGCTGGTGTTCATGGTGGTAATATTGTATTTCACGGTACACCAGAGGAAATACTTAAAGATGAACATAGTATAACAGGAAAATATTTAAGTGGAAGACTTAAAATAGAAGTTCCTGAAAAAAGAAGAGAAATATCAGATAAATATATAGAAATTGTTGGTGCTGAGGAAAATAACTTAAAGAAAATAGATGTTAAATTCCCAGTAGGAGTATTTACTTGTGTTACTGGTGTATCAGGTTCTGGTAAAAGTTCACTTGTAAATGAAATACTATACAAAGCAGTATCAAAAGAAATATATGAATCAAAAGGAAAAATTGGTAAGCATAAAAAAATAAATGGATTAGAGAATATAGATAAAGTTATAAACATTGACCAATCACCAATAGGAAGAACTCCAAGGTCAAATCCTGCAACTTATACAGGAATGTTTGATCAAATTAGAGATTTGTTTGCTCAGACAAATGAAGCAAAACTTAGAGGTTATCAAAAAGGAAGATTTAGCTTTAATGTTCCAGGTGGAAGATGTGAGGCATGTTCTGGTGATGGGATAATTAAGATAGAAATGCATTTCTTACCTGATGTATATGTTCCTTGTGATGTATGTAAAGGAAAAAGATATAGCAGAGAAACATTAGAAGTTAAATACAAAGGAAAGAGTATAAGCGATGTACTTAATTTAACTGTTGAAGAAGGATTAGAATTCTTCAAAAATGTTGCTAGTATAAAAAATAAATTACAAACTCTATATGATGTAGGACTTGGATATATTAAATTGGGTCAACCATCAACTACTTTGTCAGGTGGTGAAGCACAAAGAGTAAAACTTGCTACTGAACTTAGTAAAAAGAGTACAGGAAGAACACTATACATACTAGATGAGCCAACTACTGGGCTTCATACAGCAGATGTACACAACTTAGTTCATATTGTAAATAGACTTGTTGATGGTGGTAACACAGTAGTTATGATAGAGCATAATCTAGACATGATAAAATCAGCAGATTATATTATAGACTTAGGACCAGAAGGTGGGAAGAATGGAGGAATAGTAATTGCTACTGGAACACCGGAAGAAGTATCTAAGATAAAAACAAGTTATACAGGTAAATTTTTAAAGAAAATGTTATAACAAACGGGTGGCGTTATGCCACCTGCTTTGATTCGCATGTCAATTGACATAATACAAGTGGTGTGGTATAATTCTTGCATAATATATTAATAAATCCAATTTATAATTAAAGGAGAGATGATACATGGTAGATTACAAAGAAAGAATGACAAATGCAAAGGAGTATTTATATACGAGGCTAAGAGCAAAAAGTTTAACCGTGAATGATGCTGAGGAAAGAGCGGAACAATTCTATGAGTATAATAAGGAAGTTTTATTAAAGAAACCAATAGAACACTTTATATATCGTATGGAAAATTTCGATGAAACTTCAATTGTCTATGATAGAAAGACAGAATGGTATGAGCGAGAAAATATAGCATATAATGTAGCATTTGAAACAAAGTTGTTGTCCTTAATAAAAGAAGGTTTAGAAAAAGTATCTCCTGATTTTTGCAAGTATACAGTTGCTACTGAGTTAAAACCTATCTGGAAAGCAGCTAATATTAAGGAAAAACATCTTGTGATAGTTATGAGTATAAAAGAATAACACAAATCAAATTTATAATTAAAGGGAGATAAAACATGATTACTTACAAAGAATTATTTACAGATGCAAAAATAGAAATGGATAAACGACTTAAAAAACAAAAAATTGAAGAGGAGGAAATGATAGAATTAGGGAAAAGCGATGCAAAAAATGCTTTTAATAATGTTAATCACGATATTGACGAGTTTGTAAATGAAGAATTAGACCATTTTTTATGGTGCATGCATGAAACAGACTTGAAACCACCATTTTTTAGTGTATCTGAAAAGCCACTATTATGGAAGGAAAACTTTGGAAATCCATATTATATGCATGGACTTAAACAAGGTATTAAGGAAATAGTGGAGAAAAACATAAAAGGAAAAATACCTGAGTTTTGTAAGTGCACTGTAAACATTAAGGAAAAGATTAAAGAAACATATTTACCTGTTATATCATTAACAAAGCATGATTTAGTATTAAGTTTTGAATTTGAATTGGATTTTAATTCCAAAAAAGCATAACATTAAATCAAATTTATAATTAAAGGAGAAATGATTATGAAAAATTATAACTTAAAAATGCTTGAAGCAAAACGAAATTTAGATCAGAGATTGGAACTCGAAAGAAGAACAAGGGATGATGGAGAAAAATATGCTATCAATTACTATGTTTTAAGTAAAGGAAAAATGGTAAGTAAAATTTTAGATTATCTAACAGCAAGTATGGAAGATCAATACCATTGTGAAACATATTTCGAAACTTCATATATAATTCAAAACGAAAAGTATTTTGAGCAAAGCGACGCGTATAGAGATGGTTTCAAAGAACAAATTGTTAAGCTTGTATATGAAAATTTGTGTGAATTGATACCGGATTTTAAAGAAAACTTGGATGTTATAATCCAGGAACATTATGGGTGTGAATATACAATTCATATAGTTGTAAGTCTAAGATTTTAATAATAATTTTTTAACACTGCTAGAATTAATTTCTAGCAGTGTTTATCTATGCTTAATTGACAAAATAGTACATATTATGATAGTATTAAAGTGTAGGGGGGATATGTATGGCAAAGAATATTAGAATTCTTTATTTATATGTAGTATCATTTATTGCTCTTGTTATGATAGTAGCGGGATTTATATCTACTGTAAATTCAATAGCTTCATATTGTTATCCAGTAGTTTATTATTATCATAGTTCATATAAATATGATGATTATAATAATAAAGTTTATGATTATAGTTATGCAGAAGGACTTGCAAGAGAAACAAGAAATGAGAAAAGAGAAAGTTTAAGAGAAGGAATATCATATTCCGCAGTTACAGTTGTTGGAACATGTTTATTCGCATATCATTGGAAGAAAATTCAAAATGAAAGAAAAGAGGGGGAAAAATAATGGCGATAATTGGTATTGTATCTGTAATTCTTGCTATTGTTATTCCTATATGTATAATAGCGCTTGTAGTTCATTTAATAAGTAAGAGAAACTCAAATAATGGTGAGAAGAAAGATAATTTTGAAAAAATAATTAGAACAATATATACATATATACTTGTTTTATCATTTTTAATTGCTAGTATAGCAAGTTTTATTTCAGCAGTTGATTCATTAGCAGATTATTTATTACCAGAAGAGGTGGAGTCATATTATGATGAAGATTATGATTATAGAGAGAAAGTATTAGATGAAAGAAATGATAAACATCAAATGATAGTTGACATGATAACTAACACTGCAACTTTCGTTATATGTGTACCAATGTTTGTATATCATATGAATTTGACAAAGAATTTAATTAAGAAAGAAAAATAGAAGAAATATAGGGAGGAACTTTTATGGCATACAGTTTAGAACAAATATTTCATACCGAACCTAAAAAAATAGGCATGATTGAAATATACTCTAATCCTATGGATAGGGCTACTGTTAAAGATATAGAGAAAGTTATAAAAAGCATAGCAAAAAATTTAAAGGTAAATTTAGATAATATTCCATCAGGAGAAACATTAAGAGTATATATTTATCCTACAAAGAGAGTATTTTACTCTATGTTTGGTAATGAAGTAGAGCAAAATATGAGAAGAACAAGAAGCAGAACACAAGAAACTATGCTTTTTGTAGTTGGTGAAAGCGAAATACATATGGTTTCTCCGAAAGTTACAGGGAATTCATATACTGATATAATAGGTATATTAGTTAAAGATATATTAGAAGAGTATGGATTAGAATCAAAAGTAAAGAAGGCAAAAGAAAAAGTTAAAGAAGAATTAGAGCCAGAAGAAATAATAGAAGAAGACGAAGAAATTGAAGAACAGGAAGAAGAACTTACAGATGAAGATTATGAAGAAGAAATAGAAGAATTAGATGAATCTGAATTATCAGATACTATTGAGGAAATAGACTATCAAATGGAAATTCAGAAAGATAAGAATTCTATTCCTGAATGGCTTGAATTAGGTTGGATCATGTATAGACGAGGAATATTAAATAGTGATAAAAACAAACAAGATTATGCCGAATTTATTCAAAAAAAAGGTGTTACTAGTCAGAATAAAATATCACAGAAAAGTTTCGTTATGTCAGACTATAACTTTGCATCGGAATCATCTGCTGCAATAATTGAATATATAGTAAAAAACTACGGAGTAAGAAGAGTATTTGATTTGGTAGGAGAGCCAAATATAGAAAAAACATTACGAATTTCAGAAGGAAAGTTTAAAAGAGAATATACTGCTTGGATAAAGAAAATGTATGTTGTATCAAAATTAGATAAAAAACTTGAAAAAGAGAAACAAGAAAAATCAAATAACCCTCACCGAGATATAGATATAAATATAAAAGACAAAGATATAAAATAGAAATAACAAGAGGATTTGTTCCTCTTGTTATTTTGTCATCATTTCAATTATTTTAATATATATATTGTTAGCGTCATTTTGCCAGTTTTTAGATATGTTTTTAGCATTTTCTATATCACCAGCATATAAAGTTATGTTTAAAAGTTCGTCATTACCATCTCTAATATAACAAGCGATTTTGTATTCACCATATTTTATAGGGATAATTTGCGAGCCTATTTCATAATTTTTCTTTATTTCATTCATTTGTTTAGATAACATTTTTTTTATATTATGCATACTAATTCCAGGTATTAATTCTATTAATTCTTCAAGAGTTGATTTACCATCATCAGTCAAAGAGTAATATTTTGTATTGTTTTCTTCATTTTCTAATATATGACCATTTGCTTTTAAAGTATCTATATATTCGCAAATATCAAAATATGTAATACTTTCAAAATCAGAGCACATTTTAACTATTTGCTCTAATGTTAAAGAAGAATCAGATTCATTCAAAACTAAAAGTATTATAAACTTTTTATCGAAAAATTCAAAATTGTCTGGCACAAAAATCCCTCCTGTTCTTTACAACTTGATACATATATGATATCATAAAACAAGAAAAAAATAAAGGGGGAAAGGTATGAATAAATATATAATAGCGGTAGATGGACCTTCTGCAGCTGGAAAATCTTACCTATCTAAAAGAATAAGTGAAATATTAAATATAATATACATAGATACGGGAGCAATGTATAGGGCTGTTGCTTTATACTTTATTCAAAATAATATAGATATGGAAAATGATGCAGAAGTTCAAAAGGCGTTAGATAATATAGAAATTAAATTTAAAAGAATAGATGGAGGTCTCCATATATTTTTAAATGATGTAGATGTATCAAGTGATATAAGAACTGAAGAAATTGGGATGATGGCATCAAAAGTCTCTGCTATAAAAAAAGTAAGATATGATATGGTAGATAGACAAAGAAAATTAGCAGAAAATGATAGTGTTATTCTAGATGGAAGAGATATTGGAAGTGTTGTATTTCCAAACGCAGATTTAAAAATATATCTTACAGCAGATGAAAATGAAAGAGCCAAAAGAAGACATATTGATTTAAAAGCCAAAGGAATAGAATGTCAGCACGAAGAAGTATTAGAAGATATAAAGAAAAGAGATTATAACGATATAAATAAGCCAATATCACCTTTAATAAAAACAGATGATGCCGTGCTTATGGATACTACAAATATGACAGTTGATGAAGAAGTGGATGAAGTAATTAGACTATTAAAAGAAAGGGATGTTATTTAATTTATGCTAAAATTATTTAAAGCCTTTATATATTTTGTATTCTGCAAGTTAGTATATAGAGTAGAATATATAAATTTAAATAAAGAAAAGCAACTTAAAGGAAGAAATGTAATATGTGCAAACCACAACGACTGGATGGATGCGGTTGTTATGTGGACAAGAACAGAAAATGTTAGGATAATGGCAAAAGCAGAACTATTTAGAGTTCCTGTATGGTCTCACCTAATTAGAGCAGTAGGTGCATTTCCAATTAAAAGGGGAATGAAAGACTTTTCAAGTATATACCATGCTGTAAAAGAAGTAGAGGCAGGCAATAATCTAGTTATTTTCCCAGAGGGAACTAGAAAAGCAAAACTTAAAAAAGTTAAGGCTAAACCAGGTGCGGTACATATAGCAATATCAGCAGATGCAGATATAATACCTGTATATATAGAAGAGGGTAAAAGAACATTATTTAGCAAAATTCGTGTGGTTCATGGGGAGCCATATAGCGTAAAAGAATACAAAGATAAGATTAAAGATAAAGAAGTATTAAATAAGTTAACAGAAGAACTTATGGACAAAATATATAGTTTAGGAGAGAGTATAAAAAGTGATAAATAAAGAGAAACTAGAATTATTAAAACAAGAAGCAAGAGAAAATCATATTCCTATTTTGCAAGATGTATCAATGCAAATAATAAAGACAATACTTGCAATTAGAAAACCAAACAAAATACTTGAAATAGGAACAGCAGTTGGTTATTCTGCATTGTGCTTTTCAGAGTATTTACATGGAGAAAATGCTGTTATAAAAACGGTAGAGTTAAATGAAGAAACAAGTAAAATAGCAAAAAAGAATATAGAAAAGATAAGTGATGAAAATAACATTGAAGTTACAAATATGGATGCTTATGAGTTTATGAAATCACTTGATGAAACTTTTGATGTTATATTTATTGATGCTGCAAAAGGACAATACATGAAATATTTAGAGGAAGCATATAGATTATCAAAAGAGGGAACAATCATTATTGCTGATAATGTTCTTTTAAGAGGTATGGTACTAGGCGGATATAACGAGCATAAGCACAGGACAGCTGTAACAAGACTTAGAGAGTATTTAAAAGAGGTAACTGAAAACCCGAAACTTGAAACAATGGTATTAGATGTAGGAGATGGTCTTGCTATATCAGTTGTTAAAAATAAATAGAAATGAAAAAGCACTAGTTTTAAAACTAGTGCTTTTTAAAGAGAGGTTATTGTTTAGTTTTTGTAAAATTTCTTTTTTTATACATAACTGGTAATAAAGATGAGTCATTTTCTCTTTTTGTATCTGGATAAAATAGAGAGAAGTAATCGGAAAGTTCAATAGGAGTGCATAAATATCCAGACATGTTATATGTAATTAAAAAGACATTTATTTTCTTGTTGTTATATACTATTAAATATTCTTTATTGTTTGAACTAAATATATACATATTATCTAGTGCAGTTTGTTTAAATTCAGGAAATGATTCTTTTAAGCTTGATACAAATTTTTCTATTTTATCTACATACATATTAGAATAATCACTATTTAATAAATATCTTAAATTATCAGATGCTATAACTTTGCAGTTATCATTTAATTTTTTGATAGGTTTGTTTAAATCTGATATTTCTATAATATGTGAAAATCTATCATTTACGGTTAAAAAGACATGCGCTACTGATAAATCAGGATCAATATCTTTAATGTTTGCGTAAAAGGATATTTTTTTAGAAACATCAGTATATTTATCAGAAAATAATATATGATTAATTAAAGAATAACGAATTTTTTGTATTATGTTTATAGCAGTAAGTTCATTATCAGGCATTAATTTATATATTATAGTATTGAATATAGCATCGTTTACTTTTTTGTTAGGTAATATAAGCATTGTGCTAAATTGTTTTAACTTACTAGCATATTTATACGCTGATAAATATGAAATTGAAGTTATAATTTTATCTGATAATATATTTTGGACAGAATTAATGCCTTTTAATATTGTTTCTTCTAAATTTTCCATAGTTTCAGACATGCTAATTTCTAATTCGTTATCAAGTTCATCTACATTATTTAGTTTTATAAGAACACTTTCAATTTTGCTATTTATTTTTTCTCTTTCAGATTTTAAATCATCAAGAGTAGGTTCTAATATTTTTTTCTTCATTTCAATATAATTTAAATTTAATAGTTTAGAAAGATAATTTAGTTTACAATGATTAGAATATGTTCTACTAATTTTATCAAATGTTTTTAAAAATTTATTGCTATCTTCAAATCCGGCTTTTTCAAATATTCTATCTAATGATTTTACAGCATTATGAGAAAATAGAGCAGAATATATTAACTCTTCATCTATATCAAGGGCAAAACACATTTCTGATAGTATTTTACCTTCTAGTGAATAAATATCATTCTTTGCTGTGATTTCATATCCTAAGAAATTATGAGCATATGTCTTATGTATTGGTGTTATTCCAATATTAGTAGGAAGTGTACCTAAAAGTTTACACACAATGTTTGAAAATACAGCCCTATTAATTGCAAAATTAGTATGATTTAATTTATAACTTGTTCTAGCAAGTTTAGTACTTCCAAAGCCAACTACATATGAGTTTTTATCTATTTCATGTGTACAAATAGCATATAATAGTCTTAAATAAGTTGCTGGAATATCAGTACTGTCTTTAATATATAATGTTTTTTTGTTGGCATCATAGTAGCCAGTTTTGTAATCTAGTTTATCGTCATTTCCAATAATTACATAATCTACATTTTCGATTAGTTTTTCTGTTAATCTGTTTTTTGTATTGTTTCCAATATATCCAAATTCTACCAATTTATTAAAAAGAGATTCAACTATTTGCATAAATGAATCATCTAGTTTAAATCTTTCTTGAAATTCTATTAAATTTGAATTTGTCATTTTTATCCTCCGTATTCATATATCATCCATAAAAATTGTATAATATATTTAAAAAAAAAACAAGGGAAATAATAAATATTAATAAAAAATAAGTTATTAAATAGAATTAATCTAAATAATAACTTATATATTTTTTATCATATCTATTTCTTATCAATAATATTTGAAAATGCAGTTATATGAGAACCGTCAGCAATATTAGAATTTTCAATGTTTGAACATTCTATGATACAGTTTTTACCAATGGTTGTTTTTCCTTTAATCTGAGTATTAGGGAAGATTATAGTATCTTTTCCAATTACAACATCTTGACCGATATATGTGTTACTTGGGTCTACAATTGTAACACCATTTTGCATGTGATAAGTATTTATTCTGCTAAACATTGTTTTTGTTGCATCTGCAAGTTCTTCCCTTGAATTTACATTTTTACTTTCTAAATTATCTTTTAAAGTATAAGCACCAACTATTTTGTTATCGAGAAGTATGCTATATAAAGTATCGGTTATATAATATTCACCTTGTGCGTTGTTGTTAGTAAGTTTGCTAAGTGCAGAAAGAAGGTCAGCACCTTTATATAAATATACACCAAGATTTACTTCTTTGATTTGCTTTTCACTCTCACTAGCATCTTTTTGTTCAATTATCTTTTTAAATAAATTTTCACCGTATCTAATAATTCTTCCATATCCAAAAGGATTATCAAGTATTGCTGTTAATGCACATGCTGCATAATTACCACTTTCAAAATACTCTATAAAATCATTTATAGAAGTAGGAGAGATAAGTGGCATATCACCATTAATAACTAAAATGTTATCATCAGGTGAAATAAAATGAGTTGCTTGCATTACTGCATGACCTGTTCCTAATAATTCATGTTGGTATGCATATGATATGTTTTTATATCCCTTAAAATATTCTTGAATCATCTCTTTTTTATGACCTACAACCATACATATTTTGTTTATTCCTGATTTCATTAAAGCGTCTACAACATATTCAGCAATACATTTATCAAATATTTTATGAAGTGCTTTTGGTATTTCAGAGTTCATTCTTTTACCAAGACCACCACATAATACTATCGCTTTATATTTATTCATAATAATCAACTCCTTGTTTTAATTTTATTATAGTTTAACATAGAGTAGGTATAAAGTAAATATATCAAATAAAAGACATTGTATAAATGTTATACAATGTCATATATATTATATGCTTTCAGTATCATCGCTAATACCTAATATTTCAGATTCGGCAATGTCATAGAATTCATTTTCATCAGATACTGGAAGTGCTTCCACATTTTTTAATTTCCTTTCAATAGTTCTAGTTTTTTTAGATGCTAAATCCATAGTAGAGGAGATCTCTTGTAATTTTTTATTTGTTTTATCAAGTAGTGTTCCAAATTTTGAGAATTCAGACTTTACAACTCCTAAAAGTTCCCAAACTTCACTAGAACGCTTTTCTATTGCAAGTGTTCTAAATCCCATTTGTAAACTGTTAAGAAGAGCAATGAATGTAGTAGGGCCAGTAACTACAACTCTATATTTTTGTGATAAGATTTCGCATAGTGCAGAGTTTTTAACGACTTCGCAATATAAACTTTCGGTAGGTAAGAACATTATAGCAAAATCAGTAGTAAATGGTGGGTCAATATATTTTTCATATATACTTTTTGCACATCCTTTAATAGAATTTTCTAATGCTTTTCTAGATTCGTTTATCAATGCAATATCACCTTGTTCTTCTGCATCAACTAATCTTGAATAATCTTCGATAGGGAATTTAGAATCTACTGGTAGTAGCACAAATTCATTTTTATTTGTTTTACCAGGAAATTTTATTGCAAATTCAACAAAATCATTAGTACTAGCTTTTATTTTCACATTTGTAAGATATTGTTCTTTTGTTAAAAATTGTTCTAGTATGTTGGAAAGTTGAATTTCTCCCCAGTAACCACGAGATTTTACATTTGTTAGTACTTTTTTTAAATCGCCAACTCCTTGTGCTAAGTTTTGCATTTCACCAAGCCCTTTATATACAGATTCAAGTCTATCATTTACTATTTTAAATGATTCACCTAATCTTTTTTCTAAAGTACCTTGCAGTTTTTCATCAACTGTCATTCTCATTTTTTCTAATTTTTCGTTATTGTCTTTTTGTAATAGAGTAAGTTTATCCTCAACAGCCTTACGAATATTTTCTAACTTGTTTTCATTTACATTAGTTAAATTAGTTAGTTGATTTTGTTGAATAGTAACACTTTCTGTAATTTTAGTTCCTACATTTTTATATATTTCATCTCTGTTTTCTTTTAATAAATCAGATATTTTCTTCATGTCGTTTGAAGAACGTTTTGAAATTATTGACACCATAAGTGCAATAACTAGCAACAATATAATTAATAAATAAATTAAATCCATAATACACCTCTTTCATAGATAATATAAATTATACAGAACAAGTGTTTGAAAGTCAATAAAAAATTAGAAAAAATAGTTAAATGAATAAATATAATTTGTAACAAAAAGAGTAAAATAAAAATATATTATTATATAAAGGAGGATTATATAAATGCCAAAAATTTTAATATATAACAATGATACAAATAAGATTGAAACATACAATAGAGGATTAAGCGAAAATATGCCATATGCAACACCAGGAACATTAACGGTTGGTGAATTCAGGGGGAGTTCTAACTCTGATTTGATGTGGACAACAAAATATTTTATGGAGGATTGGAATCAGTTAAGAAGATTATGGGGAAGACCAATATATGTAGGATATGCGTTTAAAAGAATATGGCAGGGTGGTCATTCCGGTATGTCACAGCATTATGCAGGTCTTGCTATGGATATAGCACAGAATTTAAGTAGTGTAGAGAGAGATAGATTAAGAAATGTAGCAATTGATAGTAGGCTTTTCTCCTATGTAGAACCTAAGGTTCTTACACCAACATGGATACATATTGATAGTAGAATGGGTACACCCGCTTGTTCTACCGGTGGTTATCCATTAATTAAAAGTGGAAATAGAGGGGTATATGTAATGGTGTTACAAGATGCTTTAAATTACTTAGGATATAACGCAGGTACAATAGATGGTATATTTGGAACCAAGACAAGAAATGCAGTAATACGTTTTCAAAGAGCAAATAAATTGTCACAAGATGGTATTGTAGGATGTAAGACTTGGAGAAGTATAACAGGAAAATTTTAAGGTGAAAAACATGATTAAAAGAGAAACTTAGTTTTATTTCCAAGTTTCTCTTTTTTAGCTATAATATAATACAAATTAATCCACCAGAGCCTTCATTTATTATTCTCTCTAATGTTTCTTGTATTTTCATTTGAGCTTCATCTGGCATTCTGTATAGTTTGTTGTGAAGACCTTCGTTTACAAGTTCATGAAGTGATTTACCAAATATGTTTGATTGCCATATTTGTTTTGGGTCATTTTCAAATTCAGATAATAGATATTTAACTAAATCTTCTGATTGTTTTTCTGATCCAACAATTGGTGATACTTCAGTTTCAATATCTGCTTTTATCATATGAATTGATGGGGCAGAAGCCTTTAATTTAACTCCATATTTTGATCCTTGTTTTACAATTTCAGGCTCTTCAAGTTTTAGCTCTTCGATTTGTGGAGTAACAATACCATATCCTTTTACATTTACTTCTTCTAATGCCATTGCTATTTTATCATATTTTGATTTAATACAAGAGTAATCATCAATAACTCTAAATATATCCTTTTCAGACGATATATCAATATTTGATTTTTCACTTAATACCTTAAAGAAATGAGTGTTATCAATATTCATTATTATTTTAACATTTCCATCTTCCATGTTAGCACTATCGATTGTTATAGAGTCAAAAAGGGGAGAAGATTCTTTTAATTTTGATATAATATCGTTTATTTCTCTAATAGAAGTATCTTTGTAGAAATTTTCCTTAACTATATTTACAACCTCTTGTTTTAATGGATAGTTAGTATCTAGCATATCAAACCAAGAAGGTAGTTTAAACCCTATTTCAGATACAGGGAATTCTTCTAATACTCTACTAAAAATATTTGCAATATCTGATTCTTTTAGATTTAATATGTCAGATGATATTACTGGTGCGTTATATTTTTCCTCCAATGAGTCTCTAAGTAATCGTGTTTCTTTACTATCAGGTGTTTTAGAATTTAGTAATACAACAAAAGGTTTATTAATAGCTTTTAATTCTCTTACAACTCTTTCTTCAGCAGCAACATAATTATCTCTATCTATATCAGTTATACTTCCATCTGTTGTAACAACTAAGCCTATTGTAGAGTGGTCTGTAATTACTTTTCTTGTTCCCATTTCAGCCGCCTCTATAAATGGGATTTCTTCATCATGCCATGGTGTTTTAACCATTCTAGGCAGATCGTCTTCCATGTGACCAATAGCATCATCCACTAAATATCCTACACAATCAACTAACCTTGTTTTCATTTTTACATTGTTATCTAGTGTTATTAGTGCAGATTCATTTGGAACAAATTTAGGCTCAGTAGTCATTATAGTCTTACCTGCTGCACTTTGAGGAAGTTCATCTTTGGCTCTATCCTGTTTATATGGACTATCTATGTTAGGAATTACAAACATTTCCATAAAATTTTTAATAAAAGTACTTTTACCAGTTCTTACAGGCCCAACTACACCTATATATATATCACCACTTGTTCTACTAGATATATCTTTATAAATATCTACATTACTCATAAATTACCTCCCGTAACTTTTCTTTATTACATGTATATCTAATATTTCAAAAAATATTACAAGTATATACCTAAAAAATGGAATAAGTAGTTTAAATAGTGTATAATTAATGAAAAGATAGGAGTAAATATGAAATTAGAATACATTGTTAAAGAGAAAGATAACAACATGTTTGTAAAAGACATTATAAAGAGAAGACTAAAAGTATCTTCTAGACTGTACAAAGATGTCATAAAAGATATAAAGGTAAATAATGTTTTTTCTTTTGCTACAAATAGGGTTAAAGTTGGGGATGCCGTTACAGTAAATTTGGATAATGCATATGATTATGAAAATATGTATAATAAATTTAATGTGTGGGAACATGATTTAGATATAATATATGAAGATGAATATGTATTGTGTGTAAATAAAGAGGCAGGAATACCATGTCATCCAAGCGCAATGCATCAAGAAGAGACAGTATATAACGCAGTTATAAATTATTACATTAAACAAAATATAAAAGTACCTATACATTTTGTAAATAGGCTAGATAAAGACACAACAGGGGTAGTAATTATTGCAAAACATAAATATATCCAAGAAATGCTAGTATCACAAATGAAAGAAGGAATTTTTAATAAAAAGTATATAGCAGTTGTTTATGGTAAAATAGAAGAAAAAGAAGGCATTATAGAAAAAAATATTAAAAGAAAAGATGGAAGTATTATTTTAAGAGAAATCTCAGATAAAGAGGGAGAATATGCTAAAACAGGGTATAAAGTATTAGAATACAATAAAGAAAAAAATTATACAGTATTAGAAGTTAAGTTATATACAGGAAGAACACATCAGATAAGAGTTCATTTTTCAAGCATATGTCATCCACTTTTAGGAGATGAATTATATATAAAAGAAAGCAATACTAAAATTGATAATCCATACCAACATATAAATAGACAAGCATTACATGCTTATGAAATAAAATTTAATGATATTAATGGTAATGAAATTTGTGTAAAAGCAAAGTTGCCAGAAGATATAGCGAATTTGTTAAAAAATACTAAGTTGTAGTTTGCAACTTAGTATTTATATATTCTTATTAGTAATTTTAAACATTGAATTTAAATAATATGATGTCACCATCTTTTACAATATATTCTTTTCCTTCCATTCTAATAGCACCGTTTTCTTTTGCATTTAACATAGTGCCATATTTCATTAATTCATCATAACCAATTACTTCTGCTTTTATAAAGCCTCTTTCAAAATCGCTATGTATTTTTCCTGCTGCACCAGGAGCTTTTGTTCCATTTACAATAGTCCAAGCTCTAACTTCTTGTTTTCCAGCAGTAAGATATGATATAAGGTTAAGTATTTCATAACTTCTTTTAGCAAGTTCGTCAAGTCCAGAATGCTCTAATCCATAATCTTGCATAAGAGAGATTCTATCTTCATCATCTAATTCTGATAATTCCTCTTCAAGTTTAGCACATAGTGGAATGCAAACTGTATTTTCTTTATTAGCAAGATCTCTAACAATATTTACATTTTTATCACTTGCTATATCTATTAACTGATTCTCATTTACATTAGAAACATATAACATTTTCTTCATAGTAAGTAGGAAAGAATCATTTAATATCTCTTTATCTTCATCAGATAAATCAATGCTTCTAGCAGGAATACCACTTTCTAAATTTTCTTTTACTTTCTTTAATAAATCTAATTCATATATTGCTTTTTTATCACCAGATTTAGTTTGTTTAGCAACTCTATCAATTCTTTTTGTAATAGTCTCAATATCTGCAAATATCAATTCAAGATTAATAGTTTCAATGTCTCCTAATGGGTCAATTGAACCATTTACATGAACTATATTTTCATCTTCAAAACATCTTACAACATGAACAATAGCATCAACTTCACGGATATGAGATAAAAATTTATTTCCAAGACCTTCGCCACGAGAGGCTCCTTTAACAAGTCCTGCTATATCAACAAACTCAATAGTAGCGTAAGTTGTTTTTAATGTTTCATACATTTTACTCAATACATCAATTCTATCATCTGGAACAAGTACTGTACCTATATTCGGCTCAATAGTACAAAATGGATAGTTTGCACTTTCTGCACCCGCTTTTGTTATTGCGTTAAATAAAGTACTTTTTCCTACATTTGGTAATCCAACAATTCCAAGTTTCATTAAAATCACTCCCTAAACAGTAAATATTATATATAAAAAAGTAAAAAAAGTAAAGTGTAATTGACTTTTGGTATTTGATAATATATTATTTTATATATAGTAATAGAGGAGAGATTGATATGTTAAACAAATTATATTCTAAAAAAATAAAAGTGAAAATAGAAGGTAAAAGAGAAGTTGCAGTTGCATATAAAACAAGAGTTGAAGATGTAATAAAGACATTAGAAAAACCAGAAAAACTTGATAAGATAATGGCAGTTAGATTAAATAATGAAGTAAGAAACTTAGATCATGAAATAGTAGAAGATACACATATTGAATATGTAGAATATGGATGTAATGAAGGATATAGAATATATTGCAAAACAGCTAAATTCATATTATATATGGCAATGTCTAGGTTATATCCTGATTTTAAAGTAGAATATAGTAATAACATAAATACCGATGTATACTTTGTATGTAAAAACCAAGGTTTTACACAAGAAATGGCAATTAAAATAAAAGAAGAAATGATGAATATCATAAATAGAAATAGTGACATTATTCGTAAAGTAGTTCCAGTAGAAGAAGCAAAAGTGTTATATGAGGCTATGAATAATAAAGAAAGATTAGAAATATTAAAATTAGAATTAAGAAATAATGTTACAATGTTCTTCTGTGAAGATATATGTAACACAATGGGTGGAGTACTTGCACCAACAACAGGCTTTATAGCTAACTTTGATATAAAACCATTTAGAAGAGGTTTTGTTTTAGTATTACCATTTAAAAATGATATAACTAGATTACCTGAAAACATAACATACAATAAGTTATATGATATGTTTGAAAAATATGATGATTACAATGACAAAATAGAGGTAGATAATGTAAGTAAATTAAATGATATGGTAATAAGCAAAAACATTGGTTCGGTAATCAGAGCAAGTGAAACATTACATGAAAAACAAATAATAGATTTGGTTGATATGATATCTAAAAGAAAAGAAACTAAAATGCTACTTATAGCAGGACCATCATCATCTGGTAAAACAACATTTGCTCAAAAATTGGGGGATAACCTAAGACTTATTGGATATAACCCAATAGTAATATCTATGGATAACTATTATAAAGAAAGAGTTCAAAACTATAACAAAGAAACAGGGGAATATGATTATGAATCAGTAACATCATTAGATATAGAATTATTTAATGCTCAAATGAGAGATTTAGCAAATGGTGAAACAGTTGAACTTCCTAGATACGATTTTGGAAAAGGTCAAAAGGTATACGAAGGAAATAAACTACAACTTAAAGATAACGATATTCTTATCATTGAAGGCATACATGCATTAAATGATGAAATGACAAAACAAGTAGAATCTAAATTTAAATTTAAAATATATATGGCACCAATAACAACTCTTAATATTGATTCATATACAAAAGTATCATCAACAGATACAAGAATGTTAAGAAGAATAGTTAGAGATTACGCAACAAGAAAGGTTAGTGTAGAAGAAACACTAGAAATGTGGGATAAGATAAGAAAAGGTGAAGAAGATAATATTTATCCATTTATAGATTCAGCCGACTTCATATTTAACAGTAGTTTAGTATATGAAAGTGGAGTTATGAAAACATTTGCAGAGCCACTACTTTTACAAGTACAAAAAACAAGCAAATATTTTTCAGAAGCAAGAAGATTGTACGAGTTTTTAAATAATTTCTTACCAGTAGAAACAAAAGAAATACCTGTAAACTCACTTCTTAGAGAATTTATAGGAGATGGAAGTTTCAGTAGATAATGTTACAATTATATTACAAACAGAAAAAATAGTTGAATAAGAAAATAAAATATTGTAAAATAAAGTCATCAAGAAAGAAAAAAATAAGGGGTGAATTAAGATATGTCAACTAAAATGGGTGCAAACGGCAAAGTACTAACACACACACACACACACACACACACACACACACACACACACACACACACACAAGTAGAATCTAGAAATAGTCTAGGTTTAGTTGGCACGCCTAAAAATAATATATTAGAAACGATAAGAGTTAGTTTATATCAAACGATATAGACTAGCTTTTTCGCGTTTTAAAAAAGGTATAAACACTTAAATAAAAGTGGATATATATACAAATAATATAAATGTATTAGGACATAATAATATAAAAGAAAAACAAAAAAGATAAATGCACTCAAAAACAATTGCAAAAAGTTATATTATATGAAATAATATATTTGTATTAAAATTATGAAAGGAAAGAGAGGAAAGATTATGAAAAAATTAACAAACAAAAGAGGAATATCATTAATAGTATTAGTAATAACAATAATAGTAATGATAATCCTAGCATCAGCAATTATTCTATCATTATCAAATAGTGGAATAATAGGTAAGGCAAATGAAGCAAAGAACAAAACAGATAAAGCAAACATGATAGAAGCCGCAAATTTAGCTTTAGGAGAGTATGAGCTAGAAAAACAATTAGGTGAGTTATCACCAGCAAATCAAACAGCAGAAGAATATGTAAAAGGCAAACTAGCAGGACAGTTTACAGATGATATGTTAAAAAGTTTAAGTGTATTAGATGATGGTACAATACAAATATTACCAACAATACCAGAAGGATTTGTAGTATCACAAATTGATGGAGAAAAGAAAATATCAGAAGGTCTAGTTATATATGAACTAAAAGAAGGTGAAGATGAAGAAGATATAAACTGGACAGAAACAGATACAACAACAGTAGAAGGACAAACACTACTAAAAGTGCAAACAGAAAGAGACCAATATGTATGGGTACCAGTAGAAGGTGCATTTGAAAGAATAGCATGGAATGGTGAAGATTTAGAAACCTATTTAGCAGAGCCAATAAGAGCAGATATGATGTATATGGATGATATTACAAAATACCAAGGTGAAATTGAACAATATTATGCGATGAAAGCAAGTGTAGAAAAAAATGGAGGTTTCTATATCGCAAGATATGAGGCAGGACAAGAAGGAACGACAGCAGTAAGTAAAAAAGGTACAACGGTTTTCGCTCTACCTTGGGATTCAACATGGGATGAAATAGGATATGGAAAAGATACAAATGATGGAGCAGCAAAGATATCAAAGAAATCATATGAAAATGCAGAGAGACATTTAATATATGGAGTACAATGGGATGCAGCACTAAAATTTATTGAAGATGAAGAACATAGTGTTACAGATAGTAGTACATGGGGAAATTATTTGAACTATAACGATAGTGTAGATGAATCTAAAAAAGTATCTGGTGTAGGTGTCGATGAAGTAACTACGGCGGGGTATAGCGAATATTGGAAAGCAAAAAATATATACGATATGGCGGGCAATGTATATGAATTGACATATGAGGTCTCTGATTATGATGATTGGGGTATTCGTGTGTGGCGTGGAGGTAACTGTAGCTATGATGGTGGTAGTAAGTATATTTCATCTAATTCGGCTTCTAGTCGTTTTACCCCTCTTCGACCATCACCTTATAACCAGTCCGGAGCTTTTCGCTTTGTGCTTTATATAAAGTAATATAATACATATAATTTTTAAAGTGTAAAAGATGTTTAAAAAATATCTTTTGCACTTTATCTTTTTATACAAATGTAGTACAATATAGTTGTAATAAATATATATGTATGAAAGGGGATTTTGATTATGGCTAAAATGTGGAATTTAAGAGAATATGATGAAAACTTGGTAAAAGAGTACTCATCTAGATATAACATACCAACAATACTTGCAAAACATATAATTGCAAGAGATATTAATATAGAAGATGTAGATAAGTATATCAATGTAAAACTAGATAATTTATATGATCCATTTTTAATGAAGGATATGGATATATTAGTAGATAGAGTTTTAAAAGCAAAAGAAAATAATGAAAAAGTTATGATATATGGAGACTATGATGTAGATGGAGTAACAAGTATAACTGTGCTATATAGCTTCTTCAAAGAGCTAGGTATAGATGTTAGTTACTATTTACCAGATAGAATGGAAGAAGGATATGGCTTAAATAAAGAGGCATTAAAGAATATAAAAGAGGATGGTTATTCGCTTGTAGTTACAGTTGACTGTGGAATATCAGCAATAGAAGAATTAGAATATGCAAAAGAAATTAATTTAGAAGTCTGTGTAACAGACCATCATGAATGTGCAGAAATTCTTCCAGATGCATATGCTGTTGTAAATCCAAAAAGAGAAGATTCCGAATATCCTTTTGAAATGCTTGCAGGTGTAGGCGTTGCTTTTAAAGTAATTACAGCTATTGCTATGAAATTAGGACTTGATAAAGAGTCATATTTAAAATATATAGATATAGTAGCGGTAGGAACAATCGCAGATATTGTGCCGCTTCTTGATGAAAATAGAATAATAACTAAGGTTGGTATAGAAAAAATAAAAGAAACAAAAAATGAAGGCTTAAAGGCATTAATTAGGGTTGCAGGAATAAAAAACATAGACTCAACTAGCATATCATTTGCACTTGCTCCTAGAATAAATGCAAGTGGTAGAATGGCTGATGCGTCAGTAGCGGTTAAACTATTACTTTCTGAAAGCCCAATTGAAGCAAATAATCTAGCATGTCTTTTAGATAGTCAAAACAAAGAAAGACAAACAGTTGAAAAGAAAATTTTAGAAGAAGTAATAGCAAAAATAGAAAAAGAAAAGTTATATGAAAGAAAAAGTTTAGTAGTAGCAGGTAAAGGTTGGCACCAAGGTGTTATAGGAATAGTAGCATCTAAGGTTGCTGAAAAATATACTAAACCAGTTATATTAATAACATATGAAGATAAACTTGCAAAAGGTTCTGGAAGAACACCACACGGAATATCATTATATGATGCTCTTGAAAAATGCAAAGATGTATTAGTTCAATTTGGTGGCCATGAACTTGCGGCAGGTGTTACATTAGAAAAAGAAAAAATAGCTGAATTTAGAGATAGGTTTGAAACCGCTATATTAGA
This sequence comes from Clostridia bacterium, assembly GCA_045536565.1. Lineage (GTDB taxonomy): Bacteria > Bacillota > Clostridia > TANB77 > CAG-465 > CALXJE01. Next base: position 21,656 of record JAZSNU010000021.1, read on the forward strand.
AGCAAGAGAAGAAGATTTAGAATCTGTTATTGATATTGATTTAGAGATAAATAAACAAGATATATTAAATGGAATTACAGTTATAAATGAAAAATTATTACCATTTGGTCAAAAGAATCATGAACCAGTATATTTATATAGAAATTTAAAAATTAATGCGCTTAGCACATTAAAGGATGATAAGCATATTAAGTTTAACTTAAAAGATGATAATTTCTATATAGATGCAATAGGGTTTTCACTTGGTAATAGAAGAGATGAGCTGAAATTAGGAGATAGAATAGATGTAGTTGGAACTGTTAGTATAAACGATTTTAGCAAAGAAAAAGCAGTTCAAATTATATTAAAAGATTTTAAGAAAAGTAGTGGAGACTAAGAATAAAAAGAATTTTAAGGAGTGATAAAAGTGGCTGGAAATTTAGTAGAAGAGTTATTAAATACACTAGATAAAGAAAAATTAAAATACGATAAGGACATAGTTTATCAATGCGTAGAATATGCAGATAAAATTTATGGTGATTCAAAAAGACATAAAGGAGAATCAACACTTGATCACTCTATAAAAGTGGCAATAATAGTAGCAGGACTTAAAATAGGAATAAATCCAGTATATGCTGCTATAATGCATGAGGTAACTAAGTTTGATAAATATAGCAAAGAGGAGATGGATATATTATTTGGAAAAGATGTATCTGAAATGGTAAGTGATGCAAGTAAGTTATATTTATTAAACTACAATGGTCAAGAAAAACTTGAAGCAGAGAATCTAAGAAAGATGTTTATGGCAATTGCAAAAGATATAAGAGTTGTAATTATAAGGCTTGCAGATAGGCTATATAACATGAGAAATATATTTGAAGAAAGTGTAGAAATACAAATATTAAAAGCAAAAGAAACAATGCAAGTGTATGCTCCAATAGCACATAGACTAGGTATGTCTAGTATAAAATCAGAACTTGAAGATATATCTTTTTCAATTTTACATCCAGAAGAGTTTAACCATATAAAAGAAGAAATAGAGAAAATAAAAGATAAAAGAGAAGAGCATATTAATCTTAGAATTAAAGAAATTAAAGATGAATTAGATAAAGAAAATATTGTAGCTAAAATTTATGGTAGACCAAAAACCTTTTATAGTATTTTTAGAAAAATGAAAAAATATAACTGCTCAATTGACGGTCTTTATGATCTATATGCAGTAAGAATAATTGTAAATAGTATAAAGGATTGTTATACAGCACTTGGTATAATACACGAAAAATATAAACCTATGCCAGGTAGATTTAAGGACTATATAGCAGTACCTAAAACTAACATGTATCAATCTTTACATACTACTGTTTTCGGCATAGATAACTCATTACCATTTGAAGTACAGATAAGAACTTGGGATATGCATAATGTTGCAGATTATGGTGTAGCTGCACACTTCTTGTATAAAGAGGGAAAAACAAAAATAAGCGATGGCGATGAAAAACTAACTTGGCTTAGAAAAACAATAGAGGTAGAAAAAGAATATGAAGAGTACGGTGAAGAGGACTATGAACAATTAAAGACAGAACTTTTTGGTGATGAAGTATTTGTATTTACTCCAAAGGGTGAAATAAAATCTTTACCAAAAGGAGCAACACCAATAGATTTTGCATATTTAATACATCAACATATTGGAAACAGCATGGTTGGTGCAAAAATAAATGGAAAAATGGTTCCAATTATAACTAAATTAAAAAATACGGATATAGTTGAAATTGTTACTTCTAAGACTTCAAAAGGTCCAAATCTTGATTGGTTAAAACATGTTAAAACAGCAGCGGCGAAGAATAAGATAGTATCATACATGAAAAAACAAGATAAGGAAGTAAATACTCAAAGAGGAGAAGAATTATTTGAAAAAGAAATAGAAAGACAACCAATAGCCAAGGATAAATTATTAAAAGAAAAATATGTAAAACTTATGCTAGAAAAATATAACATGAATACACTTGATGATACATATGAAAATATTGGTTTTGGTGTTTTAAGTCCTAAGAAAGTTATAAACAAACTAGTTGAGGAATATACAAAAGACCATAAAGAAGAAATGGAAAAATTAAAACTTGAAAAGGAAAGTAAAAATCAAGTATTAACCAATGCAAATGCATCTGATGGTATAGTTGTAGAGGGAATTGATAATTGTTTAGTAAAACTTGCAAAATGTTGTTCTCCTATCCCAGGAGATGATATAGTAGGATATATTTCTGTTGGTAAAGGTGTATCAGTACATAGAGCAAGTTGTAAAAATTTACAATCTTTGAATATACATGAGAGAAAAATAAATGTATCATGGAAAGAAAAAGCAAAAGTAAACTATAATACAAATCTAAGAATTAAAGCAAACGATAGAACAGGTGTAGCAATGGAAGTATTAAAAAGAGTGCAAGATAATAAAATTCTTGTTACTGGTTTTAATGCAAGACCAACTACCGATAGGGAATGTATAATAGAAATGACAGTGAAAATAGAATCAATAGAAGAGCTTCAAAAATTAATGAAAGATTTGAAAAAAGTAGATAGTGTATTTGAGGTTAAAAGAGCAAAATAACGAAGAAGGAATATATAATGGAAAAGATAATAGATAATGATATTTTAGAAATGTACATATTAAAACTAGAACTTGGCAAAACAGGACATATTACAAATGCATATATAATAAAAGATAAAGATACAAAAGATGCTATACTTATTGATCCATCATACGACGCTGAGTATGTTATTGATATGTTAGATAAAATAGATGCAAGTTTAAAGGTAATATACCTAACACATTGTCATGGTGATCATATTGCAGCATTAGAAGGAGTGTATAACAAGTATAAAGGACAATGTAAAATACTTATTCATGAAAAAGATAAAGATGGAATTTTTGACGATGATAAAAATTGCAAATATATATTAGATGAGCCAAATTTTGTGAATTTAAAATCAGATGATATACATACAGTACAAGATAAAGAATGTATAACTATTGGAAGTGTTGTGGGTGAAGTATTGCACACACCTGGTCATACCAATGGTTCAACAGTTATATATTTTAAAGATATAAATGTAATTATAACAGGAGATACTTTGTTTTCAGATTGTCATGGTAGAACTGATTTGAAGAGTGGAAGTATGAGTGATATGAAAACCAGCTTAGATAAAATATTTACAAGATTTAAAAGTCAAACAATATATCCAGGGCATGGTTTAAGTACAAATATACAAAATGCTAAAAATAGAATATATTATGGCATATAGAAGAAATAGTTTAAAGAGGAAAACAAATGGGTAAGTTTAAAGAAATATTAGATGAAGAATCTAAAAAGGAGTATATGATAAAATTAAAAAAATTCATTGATAATGAATATAACACAAAAACAATATTTCCAGAAAGAAAAAATATAATGAACGCTATGAAATATACTCCTTATGAGAATGTAAAGGTGGTCATAGTAGGACAGGATCCTTATCATGGAATAGGAGAGGCCCACGGACTTTCTTTTTCTGTACAACCAGGAATTAAAACGCCACCGTCGCTAGTTAATATATATAAAGAGTTAAATAGAGATTTAGGGTGTTATATTCCAAATAACGGATGTTTAGTTAAATGGGCAAAAGAAGGTGTACTTCTTTTAAACAGTGTACTTACAGTTGTAAAAGATAATCCTGGAAGTCATAGAGGAAAAGGTTGGGAAACATTTACAGATACTGTTATAAAAAGCTTAAATGATAAAGAGGAGCCTATTGTATTTCTACTTTGGGGAAACTACGCAAAAGAAAAAGCGATGTATATAACAAACCCAAAACATCTGGTGCTTAAAACATCACATCCTAGTCCGTTTTCAGTAAGAAATGGGTTTGATGGTTGTTCGCACTTTTCAAAAGCAAATAAATTTTTAGAGCAAAATGGAATAAAGCCTATTGATTGGCAGATAGAGAATATATAAAAAAAGATAAAGGCAATCTTGAGTATTAGTTATGAATATTCAAGGTTGTTATATTTTATATTAATTAAAATAAATAGTTGTGTTGAAACAATATAACATCTATGTTAAAATATAATAAGTAATGACAACAATATTTTAAATATTTACTAAAAGAAGAAAGGAAAAATAATGAAGACAAGTGATTTTAATTACGACTTACCAAAAGAATTAATAGCACAAGTGCCAATTGAAAAGAGAGACACATCTAGACTTTTGGTACTGAATAGAAATACAGGAAAAACA